>JAYSVT010000100.1:0-6466 GCA_043718455.1 Hyphomicrobium sp. | reverse complement strand
ACAGTAACCATAGAAAACGATGGGCAGCGCAGCGCTCTTGTGCTATGATCTTTGTATGGTTGGAATTGTGGGTGTCCGAGCGAAGAAACGCTCGGGCGCCTTTTTCGTTTGCTGCGCGGGCTTAAATCGTGGATATGCGATCAGACAATCACAAAGTCGGCGTTTGTTAGTGCGAGGCCTTTGGCAAGCGTCGCAAACTGTATGGCGCCACCTGCGGCGCTTCCGTTTGAATCGTAGATGAGGGAACCAGTCGCAGAATTGTAGACGATCCTGTCATCGGCGTCGTGTGCGCTGGCACCTTTATGGAATTGCGCGGCCGTCATCCTGCCCGTGCCATTGATCTTTGTGAATATGGCATTCTCAAGCCAGAATGTATCCAACGGCGCGTAGAAATCGGCTACCCGGTCAACATTTGCCGTTGCCGATAATGTTGTGTTGAAGACAAAGTTGTCGGCGTCTGCGCCGCCTGTCAGCGTATCGTTCCCGGCACCGCCTTCGAGCGTATCGCGCCCGCCGCCGCCGGATACGATGTCGTTGCCAGTGAGGCCCTTAAGTCTGTTGGCAGCTGTGTTGCCCGTTATGGTATTGGCGGCGGCATTGCCGGTGCCGCTTGTGATGCCCGTACCGGTCAAGAGTAATCTTTCGAAGCTCGCACCGAGCGTGAGACTGATTGCGCTATGGATCGTATCGATACCGCCGGCGTCGAGCAGAATATCGCCGGCCGCGTCGAGGATATACGAATCATTGCCGAGGCCACCGTTCAGCGTGTCTCCACTTCCCGTTCCGCCGTCGAGCGTATCGTTGCCGTCAAGGCCGGTGAGGATGTTTGCGGCACCGTTACCCCGCAGGACGTTTGCGGCATTGTTTCCCGTGGCATTGAGCGCAGCGGCACCAAGGAGCGTCAGATTTTCGAAAGGGGCTGCAAGGGTCCAACTGAGATAGGATTTGACCGTATCGATACCGGACGCGTCGATCAGATTGTCGCCCAGTTGATCGACAACGTAGGTGTCGTTCCCCGCTCCGCCATTGAGTTGATCGGCGCCGCCAGCGCCGTTGAGAACGTCATTGCCGCCGCTGCCCTTGATCGTGTTCGCGGCCGCGTTTCCGGTGCCTGTGAAACCGCCGCTACCGATAAACGCGAGTTTTTCAACGTGAGCGAAAGCTGCAAGCGAGAATGCCAATTCAGAAGTGCGAACTTCATCTGTGCCGCCATGTTCGATCTCGACGATGGTGTCGCTGGCGTCGGCGACGAAAACGTCGTCCCCGAAGCCGCCCGTCAGCGTGTCACTGCCACCGCCGCCATTGAGCGTGTCGTTGCCGTCGGCGCCATAGAGCGTGTCGTTGCCGAGGCCGCCAGAAACAGTGTCGTTGCCGCTGTCGGCAGTAATCGAATCGGCGCCAGAGGTGCCTACAATAACATCGTCACCCGTCGTGATCTGCGCCACGAAAAGCGGCGTCGTGCCCCGCTTGCTCGCGTCCTGAACGAGATCGGCAGTGGTGCGCATAAGCGTATTGTTGGGAGCAAGAACCACGTTTGTGGAGTCGGAGTAACTGACGCTGTAGCTGTGGACGATCACGGCTCCGCCGATTGTATTATTCGCGATCATGACCGCGTCACTTGCGACGAAGACGTCGTTCAGCGCATCGTTATCGAGGTAGGTTTGCTTGTAGCCGCGAATGCGGATTTCAGCATCGTCCGATCCGGTGCCGCCAACGTTGTTGATGATCGAGTTATTCTCGATTGTGATGCCGTCGCCACCCTCGACGAGAACGCCAAAGCGGGCGTTGCCGCTGATGGACACGCCGTCCGCCGCATTCAGTCCGCCGATAATGACGCCGTTGGCTTGACGAATGACGATGCCGTCGCCGAGATTGTTAGTGATGGCGCCGCCGGTGATGGTGATGCCGGTTGTGATGATGCGTGTCTCGAAGTTGCCCGTTTGCACGACGATGCCGGAGGCGCCGTTGTCGTGGGATAGGTTGCCCGACATGACGATATCGTGCGAACTGGTGACAATATTGAAGCCATGCCGGCCGTTGCCATAAGCTTCGCAGTTCGTGATCGTCACGGCCGAGCAATAGTCGATCGTAAAGCCGTCTTGCGCATTGTCGCGGGCAACGCAGCCAGTGAACGATAAGTTCGTTGTTTGCTCGTGCGGGTCGAAGCCGTAGCGCGAGGCGTCATAGACTTCGACGTTGACGAGGGCGATATTGTTATCGGCTGATAAGGCGGAGAATGGCCGGGGGCCGGTAAAAAATCCGTCGACCAGGGCCGAACCGGCTTCGTCTTTGTTGGCATCGATGGAGAGGTTGCGGATGATGACGTCGTGGGTGGCGATGACGGAACCGTCCGGGTTGGTCTTGCCGCTGTCGGTTCGAATGACGCCAGTGACATCGTGGCCGGGGTTGGCAGCAAGCTGGATGGTCGTTTGACCCATGCCGGCGCCTTCGAACGTCGTGTTGCTGCCGACGCGCAGTGCGCCTTCGCCAGCGTCAATGCCGGCAGTGACAATGTAGACGCCGACGGAAAGCTGAACGGTGCCGCCGGTCGCATTTGAGCTTGCTTGATCTAATGCGGCTTGGATTGCTGCCCGCGTTTCTTCAGCAGTTGCGGTATTCGAAAGGGTTGCGATTGTGGTCGCGCCGCCGTTGAGAGAAAGGGTGATTTCGCGCATCACTGATGTCCTCCGGGATGAAGGACGCTGGCGGCAAAGCTGGCAGTGTTACCGGACATGAAAAATCAGTCACAAGGGAAAGAATATGGATGCCACTGTCCAAGATCTGGCTCAAAGGTTCTTGCTGAAATTGCAGACAGTTGTACGTGATGTCCGCGCGCCTCAGTGTTTGGTCAACGAGTGGTTAGCGGCTGTCACGGGTTGGTTCGATGAGCGGTCTTGGGGACGACTTGGGAGCAGCCTTGGGAGCGCATTGGGGGGCGGGATTGCGGGCCCGTTTGGAAACCTGGCGCGTTGCCACAAGGCCACGGGGTTGCGCCATCTCACAAGATTGCCCGGTAACGCCACGGTAATGCCCAGGGAACCGCCTTTGTGCGGCAACTCGAGACTTGAGCCGCCCGGCTGCGGACGCTAAACGCGGGTCATGAGCCAAAAACCGATTCTGCCGGGCCCCAACTCTCCAGGTGGAGGTCCCATTGAACCCGTTGAGCTGAGAACGGCTCTCGAAGAGCGCTATCTCGCCTACGCGCTATCGACCATTATGCACCGCGCGCTGCCAGACGTGCGTGACGGCCTGAAGCCCGTGCACCGGCGCATTCTTTACGCCATGCGCGAACTGCGTCTCAATCCCGAAGGCGGATACCTGAAGTGCGCCAAAATCGTCGGCGAGGTCATGGGTGACTATCACCCGCATGGCAACCAGGCGATCTATGATGCGCTGGCGCGCCTCGCCCAGGATTTCGCCGTGCGCTATCCGCTCGTCGATGGTCAAGGTAACTTCGGCAACATCGATGGCGATAACCCGGCGGCTGAACGCTACACCGAAGCGCGCATGACGGCCGTTGCGGCCGACATCCTCGAAGGCATCGACGAGGATACGGTTGCGTTCCGTCCCAACTACGATGGGCGTGTCGAAGAGCCGGTCGTACTGCCTGCCGCTTTTCCAAATCTTCTTGCCAACGGTTCGGCCGGTATTGCGGTCGGCATGGCGACCAACATTCCGCCGCACAACGCCGACGAGTTATGCGCGGCACTCCTGCACCTCATCAAGCATCCCAACGCCACGATCGAGAAACTGGTCGAGATGATTCCGGGGCCGGATTTCCCGACCGGCGGCGTCATCGTCGAGTCGCGCGAGTCGATGCTTGAAGCCTACAAAACCGGGCGTGGCGGATTCAGGCTGCGCGCCAAATGGTCGAAAGAAGATACAGTGCGCGGCGGTTATCAGATCGTCATCACTGAAATTCCCTATCAGGTGCAAAAGGCAAAGTTGGTCGAAAAAATCGCCGACCTGATGAGCGAGAAGAAACTGCCGCTTTTAGGTGATGTGCGCGACGAGAGCGCCGAAGAAATACGCCTGATCCTGGAACCGAAGACGCGCACCGTCGATCCCATGCTGCTGATGGAAAGCATGTTTCGTTCGACGGAACTCGAATTGCGTTTCGGGCTCAACATGAACGTGCTCTCCGCTGGGCAGATCCCGAACGTGCTCTCGTTGCGCGAAGTGCTGTCGCAATGGCTGGAGCATCGCATCGAAGTGCTGGTGCGCCGCTCGCAGTATCGCCTGAAAAAGATCGAGAACCGGCTCGAAGTGCTCGACGGTTATCTGATCGCTTACCTCAATATCGATGAGGTGATCCGTATTGTCCGCCGCGAGGACGATCCCAAGGCCAAGCTCATTGCCAAGTTCAAACTTTCGGACGTCCAGGCCGAAGCTATTCTGAACCTGCGCTTGCGCTCGCTGTCGAAGCTCGAAGAAGTCGAGATTAAGGCCGAGCACGACAAACTTTCCAAAGAGCGCCGTGAGCTGAAGCAGCTCTTGAAGTCTGACGATCTGCAGTGGGAACGCATCACCGAAGAAGTTAAAGCGACGCGCGAACGCTATTCCAAGAAAACGCCGCTCGGCCGCCGCCGGTCTGCCTTTGCTGACGCGCCGGACATGGATATCGATCTTGATGCGGCGCTCGTCGAGAAAGAACCCATCACGATTATTCTTTCCGAGAAAGGCTGGATTCGTGCGCTGAAGGGGCATCAGGACGATCTTTCCAAACTCGAATTCAAGCAGGGTGACGAGCTCAAACGCGCGGTTCACGCCTCAACGACCGACAAGATCATTTTGTTTGCAACGAATGGGAAGTTCTTCACCCTCGAAGCTAACGATCTTCCAGGCGGACGCGGACATGGCGAGCCCGTGCGCCTCATGGTCGATCTTGAGGAAAACCACGACTTCGCGGAAATCTTCGTTTACGACGCCACACGCAAGCTGCTGGTCGCGTCAACCGCCGCTTATGGTTTCATCGTCGCCGAAGAAGAAGTTGTGGCCTCGACGCGCAAGGGCAAGCAAGTCTTGAACATCACCGAGCCGGAAGAAGCGCGCATTTGCATCCCTGTGGAAGGCGATTGCGTGGCGACGATCGGTGAAAATCGCAAAATGCTCGTCTTTAAGCTTGACGAAGTCAACGAGATGACGCGCGGCAAGGGCGTGATCCTGCAGCGCTTCAAGGACGGGGCGCTATCGGACGTAAGAGTGTTCAAGAAATCGGAAGGCCTGACGTGGCTCGATAGTGCGGGCCGCGAATTCGCGCTCTCGTGGAGCGAACTGCGCGATTGGGTTGGCGAGCGGGCCCAGGCCGGGCGGCTGGCGCCAAAGGGCTTCCCGCGCTCCAACAAGTTCGGACAAGGCATTTGACCGGCATTGTTGCGTTGCAATGTTGTCGCAAAGCCGAGGCAGGCCGAAATGATGTGAGGGGATCGTCAACCGGCTTATTGCTCCGGTATGCAGGGACCGCTAGGACTGGTCGATATGGGGATCGGGGATAACATGCGCAGGGGCGGGCGGCTGTTTTGTGCCGGCCTGCTGCTGTTGGCGGCGCCAGCCCTTGCTCAAACGCCCGAGTGTGCCAAAAGCGATTTCGAGCGCGTCGTTGAAGACGCTGCCGGTGGCTTGCGCGAACTCAACACCAAGAATAAGCCGCTCTTTCAGGACAAGCTGCGCAAGCTCAAAGACAAGCGCACCTGGAGCCACGACCAATTCTTGAAGGAAGCAGCGCCTTACGTGCGCGACGACAAAATCGCCGAGTACGACCAAAAAACCGACGAGTTGTTGACGGCCATATCAACGATGGGCCAGGAAGGCGCTTCCGCCAAGACGCCCGATTGTGCGCTGCTCCTCGAACTCAGAGCGCGAATGACGGTGCTGGTTGAAACGCAGACAGCCAAATGGTCGTACATGTTTGAGAAAATCGATACGGAACTGTGGAAGTAACGCGGGCGATCTTGGCGGGCTCAACGCGCGATGAAGCGTTCCCAGCGATCGGGGTTCAAGCGCTCTTGCGGCTGGAAGCGCGCTTTGTATGCCATTTTTTGCGAGCCCTCGATCCAGTATCCGAGATAGAGGTAGGGTAAACCGATGCGGCGCGCGAAGGCGATGTGTTCGAGGATCATATAGGTGCCGAGGCTACGCGCGCTGCCGGCAGGGTCGTAGTAACTGTAGACCATCGAAATGCCGTCCGACAAACGGTCGCAAAGTGCGACAGCCTTCAAAGGCCAGCTGGCGATGTCGAGGTTGTTGGCGTCCTCGGGCTTCTCCCTGTATTCCGTCAAGAAGGTATCGATGACGCTGTCCTCGATCATCATGCGATAGTCGAGCACCGACATATCGGCCATGCCGCCTTCGCTGTGGCGCGCGTCGATATAATCGCGAAAGAGACCGAATTGCTCGGCGCCAGGCTTTGGGGCGATGCGGCGTGCGACGAGGCGCCGGTTCCGGTCCATGACGCGGCGCATTGACC
>JAYSVT010000099.1:0-21863 GCA_043718455.1 Hyphomicrobium sp. | reverse complement strand
AGGTCACAGACTCATTAAACCGCATCCAAATGCGGATGGCAGCCAGTTTCACTGAGGCCATGAAGTTGGCATCGTGGCGGTCGAAGCGGGTGGCGATGGCGCGATAATGCTTCAGTTTGTTGAAGAAGCGCTCGACGCGGTTGCGAAGTTTGTACGCGAAGGGGCTGAATACTGGCGGATCAACGCGATTAGATCGCGGCCGGATATTGGCGTACCCGCCCTGACTGATGACTTTCTCGCGCAGTGCGTTTGAGTCATAGCCGCGATCGGCGAGCAGCATGCACCCGCGATCGAGCAAGCCCAGCATATCATCGGCGCTTGCACCGTCGTGGGCCTGGCCTTCAGTTAGTTTGATATGGATCGGCAAGCCTTGCGCATCGACGACGGCGTGGATTTTGGTCGTGAGCCCGCCGCGGGAACGGCCCATGCAACGGCTACGGCCGCTTTTTTTTCGCCGTTGGCCGCGTGCTGGTGAACCCGCACCACGGAACTATCGATCATCTGGATCTTGCCATTGTAGGCTTTTGAGACGGCCGTCAAAATCTGATCCCAAACACCCGCCGCACGCCAGCGCACAAAGCGATTGTAGCAGGTTGTGTAAGGGCCGTAGCGTTCTGGAATATCGGCCCAAGGTGCGCCGCTGCGAAGCCGCCAGAAGATGGCGTTCAAGACTCGGCGGTCGTCAACACGTGGAACGCCACGCGGTTTGTTCGGCAACAGCGGTGCGATGATCTTCCACTCGGCGTCTGAGAGTTCGTAGCGTGCCATCTCAAGCCCTCCCGTTTAAGAGCTTGAATCACTGTTCGCGCGATTTGCAAAGTCAGTTTATGAGTTTGTGGCCTAGTACAATTAATTCACAAATTTTATCTATCGTGATGCAATTGATAATTGGAGTGCATCGCATGTCGATGTTGAGAGATTTCTTAGATTTTAAGTCGCGACGCCACACTATTGACGGAAATGCGCCTGGCTCCAATGGCTCGAGATTAACAATCAGGAAAGAAATACAGCGCAGCTCGTTGCTTGACGAGTTTTATGTCTCCGCCACATTGACCGTGGCATTTTCCAGTATAGTCAGCGCGAAGGCGCGCGGCGTAGTGCTGAAAAATGTCGGCCGGCCATTGGCCTATATGCCAGCTAAGCCTTTTATATTCCCTGCGGTTGCTGCCGGCTTAGCACCGGGATTAGTCCATTCGGGACTGATCAGTATCTTGCAAGATTATTATGCCCGCTTGGCATTCGCTAGCGCTTTATCGGACTCGCCAGCCCTGGGCTGGTCCAACGGCCAGAACCCGGAACATGGCGAACTCGTCCAACTCGTGGATCTATGGCAGCGGGCCTGCGTGCTCGCCAATGTTGTTACTCATCAGCTGTACGACATTGAGCATATCGACGACCCTGTCCGGAATCATAAGTTGATATCGACCCAACAACTGATCAAGGACGCCATAAGCGGTAAGTGTCCATGCGTGCGCCGAGATGGCACGGTTTACGTGCCCGGTTTGCTCGATCAGCGGCGTGACGAACGGCATGTACTTGGCTGGACAGTTTGGCTCGACGCTGGAGGCACGCGCGAACCAGCAACGTTGCAAGATATTTCGGCCGGCGGCATGGGTCTAGCTGTTGGTCACGAGCACCCCATCGGAACTCTTATCGCGGTGCAATTGTCGAATGCCCGCCGCCTCACCGGCGTTGTGGTCTGGTCTCAAAAAGACCGGATCGGGGTTCGTCTGCTGCAGCCACTTTCTCCAACAGATCCACTGCTTTCGGGCGCCGGGGAAGACAGGCAGCCTGCATTAAACTGATTTTCGGAAGGCGGGAAGGTCACCATGTCCAACAGAATCGGATCACTTGCCACCCTAGAGTGTGCCGTGCTGGCATTCTTCTCGTTGGAACGCCGCGCAGAAGTTCTCACTGGATTGCGCTCGGCACTGGGCACCATTGCTCATAGGCTAAGACTGTCGAGTGACGCCGGCTTTGTGGTTGTGACAGTCTTAGCCTACGGAGCAGCCATCGCCATCGGCACAGAGGTGACTCGGGAAGCTGGTAATGCGGCTGCCATCTGGCCAGCCAACGGCATCTTGTGCGCAGCGCTCCTGTCCAGTTCCCGGCGCGGCACGAGGGACGCCATGCTCCTACTTGGGGCCGCCGTCAATTTTGCGGTGATGTACTTGATGGGTGATGTGCTTGCCGCTTGTGTGGCTTTTGCAATTATAAATGCCTCTGAAGCACTCTTGACGTTTTTTCTTATTCAACGGTTCTGTCCGGACGCGCTGAATTTCACTTACGGCCGCGGGTTGCTGCGATTTAGCCTTATCGCCGGATTTTTCGGACCAATTTTGCCTTCGATTGCTGGAGCGGCGGTGATTCATACGGCGTACGGAGCCGACTTTTTAACCGTCCTGTGGACCTGGTATTTTGCCGACGCGCTCGGCCTTCTCATTGTGATCCCAGCATTGCTCCTGCTCGTTGACAGAGACGAGTGGGCACGGCAGATGAGATCGAAAACCGAAATTGGAGCACTTTTCCTTACTCTTTCCGTGACCGCCACGCTGGTATTTTCCCAAAGCAGCTATCCGCTCTTATTCCTCATTCCGGCGATCATCGTGAGGATCGCCTTCCGACTCGGTCCCTCGTATACGGCCGCGGCCGTACTCGCGACCGGTTTCGTCGCGATCGCTTGCACCGTCGCGGGTTTTGGGCCCGCAACTCTCGGCCATGGTACTATGGTCTCGGAGCGGATCGTGATTGTGCAAATATTCATTCTTGTGGCGTTTTACTCTGCGCTCCCGGCCGCTAGTGCGTTCGCCGAGCAGCAGCGCCTGCAGCAGGGTCTGGACATCCAGATCCGGTCAAGCGGCGAATTGGCAAAAGAACTCAGCGAGAGCAAGCAACAGCTAGATATAGCCGTCAATAACATGTCACAGGGGCTGTGCATGTATGATGCCCAGGGACGGGTGCTGATCCGAAACGATGCATTTGCACTTGTCTATGGTCTGAGGCCCGATCAAGTGTTACCGGGCATGACCTTGAGACAAGTCGTCGAGCTTCGCATAGCAAACGGCATTTTCGCTGGGGAAAACCCGCAACAATATCTCGCCGAGCGGCTAACGCCTGTCACGTCTCATAGTTGCAGCATTCATCATCTGAACAATGGCCGTTCAATCGCGCTTACGCAAAAGCCTCTACCTTGTGGCGGCTGGGTGACGACCCAAGAAGATATCACCGAGAGCCGAAGCGTCGAGAAACGCCTGGCATTTCTGGCCCATCACGACGCATTAACCGGGCTGGCCAACCGGGCGCTGCTTCACGATCGTATTGAGCTTACCCTGACGCGAGTCCGGCGGGGCGAGCAGGCGGCGGTCTTGTTTCTCGACCTCGATCACTTCAAGAGCGTCAACGATACCTTTGGCCATGCCACAGGGGATGAGCTGCTGAAAATTGTTGCTGACCGGCTGCGAAGCGGCTTGAGAGAGACAGACACGATCGCACGGTTGGGCGGAGACGAATTCGCGATACTCCTGGTGGGCGCAAAACAGCCTGAAGGTGCCGGCGTCGTGGCGCGACGCATCGTCGATTTGATGAGTGCGCCGGTCATGATAGACGGCAAACAGATCAGGATTGGGACCAGTATTGGCATAGCGACAGCCCCCCACGACGCGGAGACTACGTCCGATCTACTGAAGTGCGCGGATCTTGCGTTGTACAAAGCCAAGGCGGAGGGCCGGGGAACGCATCGCTTTTTTGAAGCCGAGATGGATACGCGAATGCATGTGCGACAAAGACTCGAACAAGATTTGCGCGCAGCGGTCTCAGAAAACGGCTTTACGCTGCACTACCAGCCGCTGGTCAATCTCGAGACCAACGAGGTCAGCGGGTTCGAGGCGTTGATACGCTGGAATCATGAAGAGCGCGGTATGGTTTCGCCCGCTGATTTCATACCCCTCGCTGAAGAGACCGGCCTCATCATTCCGATCGGGCAATGGGTCTTGAAGCAGGCGTGCAGGGACGCGGCGGCGTGGGCAAAACCTCTGAATGTCGCGGTGAACTTGTCGCGAGCTCAGTTGATGAGCCCCGGCATCGTCGAGAACGTTGCTGCAGTCTTGGCCGAGACCGGGCTAGCCCCTGGAAGGCTGCAACTGGAGATAACTGAAACGGCCGTCATGAAGGACGCGGATATGGCGCTGCAAGTGCTCGTTGGCATGCGTTCGATCGGAGTCGAAATCGCGATGGACGACTTCGGCACCGGACATTCCTCGTTAGGTTGTTTACGGAAGTTCCCCTTCAACAAGATCAAAATCGATCGCTCGTTCATTAACGATCTCACAACAAGCCTCGAAGCGAGATCGATCTTGAGAACGATTATTGCTCTCGCGAAGGTCCTCGGGATGTCGACAACCGCGGAAGGCATTGAAACCGCGGAGCAGCTGGACATCGTCCGCGCAGAGGGTTGCGGCGAAATGCAAGGATACTTTTTCAGTAAGCCCAAGCCAATTACAGAACTTTCCCGTTTTACCCGGTCGAACGACAACAAAGAATGCCAGGCGGCATAACCAGAGTTCGCAACTTAACAACAAATTTGTCAGCGCGAATAACTACTGATCGGTCGTTCGGTAACGCGTTTGTCTGTTGTTTTTGTCAATGGACCGGCGTGACTTGGCAGCGCCGTTTGCCGGGGTTCTTTCGGCAGTACCGAGATGGCCGGGGCCTTTTGATTGAGGGCACGCTCATCTTTCAACTCAACAGCCCGGCCGATGGCAACCAAGCTCACTTTGAGCAGAAGAACCGGCCGTCAAAATAATCAGGAACTAAGTGGTCAGCCGAAGCGTTTAACATTCTGACGAAGTCTTACTACACGACAGGATCGTCTACCTCGCGAGCGGAACGCTTCCTAATTTTTCACGTCTTGAAATTATGAAGTGATTGACTGGTGTACCTCACAAAAAGAGTGACGGAATTTCATCAAAAGGAGAAGTAATGATGCGAAAAAATTATTTTATCGCCGGTTTAGCCGGAATGACGATGGCCGGTCTTGTGTCTCTTGCCGGGCCAGCCGCTGCCGAAAGCACCGCGTTTATGGCAGACCTCAAAGGGGCAAGTGAAGTTCCTCCCAATACGAGCAAAGCGTCGGGCGCCGCGACAGCGACATACGACTCGGCGTCGAAGAAGCTCACTTGGAAGGTCAACTACAAAGATCTCAGCGGTCCTGCAATCGGCGCGCATTTCCACGGGCCCGCTGACGCTACCAAGAATGCGGATGTTGCAGTTGCTATCCCTGGCGCGGCCAGTCCAATGGAAGGCTCGGCAACTCTGACCGACGCACAGGCGGCCGATCTGATGGCGGGCAAGTGGTACGTGAATGTACACACCGATGCCAATAAGGACGGCGAGATCCGCGGTCAGGTCATGAAGGGCAAGTAGCCTGTGCCTTGTCGGAATTAATGGTTTGCGAGACAAGTTAGGCGCACTTGTTATACGTCATGGCGAAGGCCCCAGGGAGCGATCCCCCGGGGCCTTTATGTTTGGGGGCAACTCAAGTAAGCCCGCGAGATGGCATACTCGCTCTACATCGTCGCCTGCGCAGACGGCACGCTCTACACGGGGATCGCGACGGACATCGCGCGCCGCGTGGCAGAACATAACGGCCTTGGGGCGAATGGCGAACCAGCGGGCGGCAAAGCTAAAGGCGCGCGCTACACCTCTGCGCGGCGGCCTGTCAGCCTCGTTTATGAAGCGGCGTTTGATACCCGGTCGGGTGCCTCAAAAGAAGAGTTTCGCATCAAACAACTGACACGCGCCGGGAAGGACTTGCTGATTGCGAGCGCCGCCAAAAAGCGCGCCGTAAAGCGATGACGGTGCGGGAAGAAAAATTCGACGCCGTTGTGCTCGGCGCGGGTGCGGCAGGCTTGATGTGTGCGTTGACGGCCCGCAAGCGGGGCCGCCGTGTGCTGCTGTTGGAACAGACTGATAAGGCTGGGGCGAAGATTCTGATTTCCGGCGGCGGGCGCTGCAACTTTACAAATCTTGAGACAGTGCCGAAGCGCTTTATTTCTGAAAATCCCCATTTCTGTACGTCAGCGTTGAGCCGCTACACGCAGAAGGATTTCATCGCTCTCGTTGAGCGGCATGGCATCGCCTATCACGAGAAGACATTGGGGCAGTTATTTTGCGATGGCTCGGCGCGGCAAATCGTGGCGATGCTGCTCAAGGAGTGCGCAGACGCCGGTGTTGACGTCAGAACCGGGCAAACCGTATCGAGTGTCACGCGCGGGGAAGAGTTTCGAGTCGAGACTGGAGCGGGGACCTTCACGGCGGCGGTCCTTGTACTTGCGACTGGCGGGCTCTCAATTCCGAAAATGGGTGCAACCGGCTTCAGCTACGATCTCGCGCAAAAATTTGGTTTACGCGTTACAGAGCGCCAACCCGGTCTCGTTCCCTTCACGCTTGAACCCGGCACGGATGGGTTTGATACCGCGCTGGCGGGCGTTTCGCTCGAGGCAGTTGTAACGCTCGGCAAACGCAGCTTTCGCGAGCCAGTCTTATTCACGCATCGCGGTCTTTCGGGTCCGGCGATCTTGCAGATATCTTCGTATTGGCGCCCGGGTGATACGATTACAATCGATCTGTTGCCGGACGTTCCTGCGCCATCATTCCTGATTGAGCGCAAGCGGGTGCGCGCGAAATCTGCCGCGCAGACGGTGCTTGCGGAACTCTTGCCCGCGCGGCTGGCGCAATCCTTAGCCGCCGCTCACCTGCCGCTGGGCGAGATGGCCAACATTCCAGACCGCACGCTTATCGCGTTTGGCGAGCGTCTCAAGCGCTGGGAGTTTCGACCGTCAGGGACTGAGGGGTATGGGAAGGCCGAGGTCACAGTGGGTGGCATCGACACGCGCGATCTCTCATCAAAGACGATGGAGGCGCGCGGTTGTGCGGGGCTCTACGCGATTGGCGAAGCCGTCGATGTCACGGGGTGGCTTGGTGGCTATAATTTTCAATGGGCCTGGTCGAGCGGGTGGACAGCCGGACAAGCGATTTAGTATCCGTCGCCGCCGAAGGTTTTCTTGCCGAGATTGCGGAACAACGAATTCAAGATGCCTTCGTCTTTGGCCCCGGGGGCCGGTGTCGAGCGCGAAATGAAGTCAAACACTTTGCCGTCTTTCAAGCCGTAGTTTGCAACTTGATCGACGGTGCCACCTTCGTTGAAATAGACAGCGACGACCTTGCGGTCTTTCTCTTTGGGCAGCATGAACGACGACTGCCCCATGGTGCTTGAAATGTAATAAAAAGCATTGCCACTGCCGACAACAGCGGTTGTTGCGGGCGAGCCGAGCGTGGTGCGCACCTGCTCCTGGCTCATGCCGGGCTGGATGGCTTGCAAATCCGTCTCGTGAAACTGATGACCGTGTTTGGTGATCGTCTCGCTGCAACCCGTGAGAGCCAGCGCCAAACCAAGCGCTGCCGCGCCAAGCAATGGCCGGGCCTGGAGGAGTGGCAAAACGTATCGGCACGTTGGTTGTGTCATTGGAGCTGCATCATAGATCGAGAATCATTTCTGCCGGGGCGGATAAACCGATTAAGCTAGCGTCGAGCGTGTTGCAAAGGCGGCGAGCGTAGTTCCGTGCGTTCTCTACAAAGTCATCCCCAGTAATTTTGACCACTATTCTGGCCGTGTTATTGGGCGCAGGGGTCTGCCGACACTTGTACAAGGAATATTCCCGATGTTGCAGTGGCTGAGATCCCGGTCCCATATCCGTCGCAAAGCAGGTGAAATTTATGGCGCTGTCGTGGCCGCTGCCCGCCAACCCGCCTTCTACCGGCAATACCGTGTCCCGGACACCCCAGAAGGGCGGTTTGAGATGGTTGCGCTCATACTGTTTTTGGTCCTGGAACGTGTAAAACAGGTGACTCCCGGCGGAGCGGCCCTGACGCAGGGGGCGATTGAGGCCTTTGTGACCGACATGGATGATTGCATGCGCGAGATGGGTGTGGGCGACTTGACGGTTGCCAAAAAGGTCAAACGGGCAGCGGCCGCGTTTTATGAGCGCGCCGGCAATTACCGTGAGCATCTCGGACGCGGGAATGTGACAGATGTTTCGATCAACGATTTGGCGGCAGACTTGACGCGATATGTGTTTGCTGGACAGCCAAGCGGTGATGTTGACGCCTTGGCCCGATACGTTCAGGGCGTTTCAGGTCAGTTTGCGAGGGCGCGTGACGGAGATTTGGATGGCAGCGGGCTCGAGAGAATTTTGTTAAAGCAGGAAGAGAAGCAAGCGATATGACGCCACTTTCTAGTTGGTCACACGCAACGACGGATATTCCAGATCGCGGGCTGTTGCGCGAGCGCGCAGCGTCAGGTTTGGAGCGCGGTGAAATCGCACGTGCGCTGAAATTGATATCTCTCGATAAGCTGGCCGCAAACTATCGTATCACCAGTATTTCAGGCGGGGCATGGCGCCTTGCCGGAGACTTATCAGCGGACGTTGTGCAGCCCTGCATCGTGTCGCTGGAGGCGGTTCCCGCGCACCTGGAGGAAAAATTCGACGTCGAATTTTGGCAGGACGCACGCGCGGACGAATCAGGTGGCGATTTGAGCGTGTTGGAGGGTCCCGACATCGAACCCCTCGAGGGCAGCGAAATTGCCGTAGGTCGAATCGTGTTCGAGACGCTTGCCGCCGCGCTCGACCCGTATCCACGTAAGTCCGACGCGGCTTTCAACTGGGCGGAGCCGGCGGGTTCGGACGAGAAAAAAACAAGTCCATTCGCCGTGTTGGCGAAACTAAAGGACAAGGAATGATGGCGTTGTGCGGCAACCGGCCGTAGCGGGGCGAATCCGGGTTGTCTCGTATGGCAAAACGGCTATGGTCCTCCCGCTTTGAACCCCCGTTTTCAAGGGGTTGCGGAGAATGCAAAGTGCCGCAAAATCGCGGCGAAACCTTTTAGGTCATCAAGGGCCAGCACACACATATGGCGAGCCCCAAGACGATAGCACTCGATGCCATGGGCGGAGATCACGGGCCGGAGGTTGTCGTGCCGGGCGCTGCCCTGTCGCTTGAGCGCCATCCGAGTTTGAGCTTCATTTTTTACGGCGACGAGACGCGCATCCGGGCAGCGCTTGTTCCGCATGCGAAACTGCAAGCCAAGTCCCGTGTCGTGCACACGTCGCATGTCATCGCCATGGATGAAAAACCGAGCCAAGCGCTGCGGCGCGGCAAGGGTTCAAGCATGTGGCTGGCGCTCGAAGCGGTCAAATCCGGCGAGGCGCACGCGGCGGTATCAGCTGGCAACACGGGCGCTTTGATGGTGATGGCCAAGGTCATCTTGCGCACGATCTCCGGCATCGACCGCCCGGCGCTAGCGGCCCTTTGGCCGACGGTGCGCTCGGAATGCATTGTGCTCGACGTTGGCGCCAACATTGGCGCGACGGCGCGAAAATTATCGGAATTCGCGCTGATGGGCGCGGCCATGGCGCGGGCGATATTTCATATCGAGCGGCCGACAGTTGGACTTCTCAACGTCGGCGTTGAAGACATCAAGGGCGTCGAAGAAGTGCGCGATGCGCACGCGTGGCTCAAAGGCACCGCCGATCTGCCCATCGATTACAAAGGTTTTGTCGAGGGCGATCAGATCGGCCACGGCGCGGTCGATGTTGTGGTCGTCGAAGGCTTTGCCGGCAACATCGCCTTAAAGACGGCTGAGGGAACCGCGCGCCAAATCGGCGTGTATTTGAAGGGGGCGATGACGAGTTCGCTTGTGACCAAGCTCGGCGCCCTGCTGGCACGCGGCGGCTTTAAAGTGTTGAAAGCCAAAATGGACCCGCGCCGCTTGAATGGTGGGACCTTCCTTGGATTAAAAGGGATTGCAGTCAAAAGTCATGGCGGCACGGACGCGTTCGGGTTTGCGAGTGCCGTCGATCTCGCCTACGAGATGGCTGAATCGGGACTCATCGCCCGGCTGACCGCCGATCTCGACGCATTTCATCATAAGCTCGAAACGGCGGGTGTCTAGAATCTCCGCACCGCAAGTGCTGCGGGCTGAAGGCAGGAAAGGACGCAAGCGTGGCAGTCATTCGATCGGTCATCCGTGGCGTCGGCGCGCATTTGCCGAAGCGCATTATGACGAACGACGACATCTCAAAAATCGTCGATACGACGGATGAATGGATTCGCGAGCGCACAGGCATCCGCCAGCGCCACATAGCAAGCGATGACGAATTGACCAGCGATCTCGGAGCCGCCGCCGCGAAGCAAGCGCTTGTGCGCGCCGGCATCGATCCCGTCGATATCGACTTGATTGTTTGTGCTACGGCAACGCCAGACCGCACCTTCCCGGCAACGGCCGTGCGCATCCAGCAAATGCTCGGCGTCACGAAGGGCGCCGCTTTCGACATACAAGCGGTTTGCTCTGGGTTTGTGTTTGCGATGACGGTCGCCGATAATTTCTTGAAGACCGGTCAATTCCGGCGCGCTATTGTCATCGGTGCCGAGACGTTCTCCCGCATTCTCGATTGGACAGACAGGGGCACATGCGTGCTATTTGGAGATGGCGCGGGCGCTGTTGTGCTTGAGGCGCAACCTCAGCACAATGGGCGGGAAGATCGCGGCATCCTTTCAACCCGCATCCGGTCTGATGGACGTTTCGAAGACCTCCTCTATGTCGATGGTGGACCAGGTTCGACTAAAACGGTCGGTCACCTGCGCATGAACGGACGCGAAGTGTTTCGCCATGCCGTGCAAAAGATTTCGGGCGTCATCGAAGAAACTCTCGTCGACACAGGCTACGCTGCCGACGAAATCGACCTCTATGTGCCCCATCAGGCGAACCAGCGCATACTTGACGGCATTGCCAAGAAACTGGGTGTTAATCCGGCGAAGATCGTCGTGACGCTCGATAAGCACGGCAACACGTCTGCGGCATCCATTCCGCTGGCGCTCAACCAGGCCTTCGAAGATCACAGGATAAAGGAAGGCAGCCTGGTTTTGATGGAGGCCATGGGGGGTGGGTTTACCTGGGGTGCGGTGTTGGCCCGATGGTAGGCTGTGCGGTGGGCGCTGGCGGGCCATAGCGGCAGCTCGCACCACTTGCTGTCCGATTTCCGTTCAGAGCGCGCTTCCCCGTCAGAAAACGTGATTTTGAGTACCCCAGATAGGAATTCTGAGAGATTTCAGGCGCTTGATCGTTCTTGGCGTTGACCGCGGCAATTTCGCCCGCTAGCATCCCCGGCAAATTGCGGCGGCTATTGGGAGTGAATTCATGGGAGGCCAGACATGGGGGGCAAGACTTTAACGCGCGCCGACCTCGCGGAAGCAGTTGTTGAAAAGGTCGGGTTGCCGCGTAACGAGAGTCAGGATCTGGTCGAGCGGGTCCTCGAAGAGATTTCAGGCAGCCTAGCGCTCGGGGATTCGGTCAAACTGTCTTCGTTTGGCTCCTTCGGAATCCGGCAAAAAGGCCAGCGCATCGGGCGCAATCCGAAAACCGGAAAAGAAGTACCCATCACACCACGCCGCGTCCTTGTGTTCCGGCCTTCGAACATCATGAAAGACCGGATCAACCAAGGTCAAGGCAAGCGCCGCTGATCGTGCTTTCCGGCATTTCCAATCGTGCGCTGGACGTGATGCGGATTTTGGGCGCGAAGTAGGGACGTGCGCGCGATTCTGGTATAGGTATGAGTGATGCAACCTGGTGAGGGGGTTGCGCAGCGCCCGTTATAGCTCGTGCGAGCGGTACTCATGCTGCGGCGACCGTTTTTTCGAGTCTCCGTTTTTTCGAGTCATGGAAACGCGCGTGCCTCAACACTTGAGAGGCATTGATGGCCTCACATCAATGAGGGCGAGGTCTTTGCAATGAACAAGTCAGCCGATGCATTCCGCACCATAGGTGAAGTGGCGGATGAGCTTGATGTTCCCAAGCACGTCTTGCGCTTTTGGGAAGGGAAATTTCCGCAGATTAAGCCGATGAAGCGCGGCGGCGGGCGGCGTTATTACCGCCCAGAAGATATGGAATTGCTGCGCGGCATTCGCCACCTTTTGCACGCGGAAGGCTACACGATCAAAGGCGTGCAAAAGATATTGCGTGAACAGGGCATCGATCAGGTCAAAACAATGTCACACGCGGCCATCGAAGCGGCCGCTGTGCGTGGGGCAACCAAAAAGGGCACCCGGAAGAAGGTTGTGGCCGTTGCAGCGCTCGTTCAAACCGATCGTGCTGGCGATGTGCCCGTGGGGCAAGCAACGCCCACAGCTGTTAAATTGCGGGAGGGTGCACAGGTCGTGAAGCCGTCAGCGGCTGATGCTGGAAAGTCTGGCGTACTGAAATCGGTGATACGCGAACTTGAGGCGTGCCGCGCGCTGTTGAAAGGCGCGAGCGAGCCTGTGGCCGCGGCTGCTGCAAAGCAAGTGCGGGCAGGCGGGCGCACGTGAACGGCGAACAGGACGCGCCGCTGCATGTGCTGATGCTGTGCGTGTGTGAGGTTTGGTTTGCCGATCTCGGCCGTTATCTCGCATCCATAGAAGACGAGGAGTGGCGTCAGCCAAGATTGTCTCCTGACGAAATCGTCCGTGCCGAAAGGATCAGCGACCCGGATCAGCGCCGGTTGTGGCGTGCCTCGCACATTGCCCTGCGTGACATTCTCGAGCGCAGCTGTGGACCGGCCGCTCGCCGCGTGCCGTTTGTTTCTGCAGCAGGCGGGCGGCCGGAACTCGCACCGCAACTCGAAACCGGCGTGGCCGATGCAGCGGGCAATAGGGTCACTTTCAGTTTGTCCCATACAGCGGACGTGGCTTTGATAGGCATCTCACGCGCGGGGCCAATCGGCGTCGATATTGAAGTTCTGCATACCCGCTCGTTCCCAGAAGCACGGCGGCAAAAGATCGAGGCGATTGCTATCGATATCGCTGGTGGCCGGGCCTTGCCGGAAGATTGCGACCGGCGCTTACTGCAGGCCTGGACGCGTGTCGAAGCCCTCTCAAAAGCCGATGGCCGCGGGGTTTTGCACACACTCCGTTCCGCAGGCGGGACCATACACGGGGACACGGGCAAGTCTGTTGGTTCGCTTGAGGTGCGCGACCTGGAGGTTGGCGTTGGGTTTTGTGCCAGCGTTGCAGGGCGCAGATTAGAGGACGTGCTGGCCGTAAAGACCTACGTTCCCGG
Source organism: Hyphomicrobium sp. (assembly GCA_043718455.1). Classification (GTDB taxonomy): domain Bacteria; phylum Pseudomonadota; class Alphaproteobacteria; order Rhizobiales; family Hyphomicrobiaceae; genus Hyphomicrobium_B. The sequence continues at coordinate 8,714 of JAYSVT010000099.1, read as the reverse complement.
TACAATTCAGCCATTGTGAGCGGTTGATGTAACGCAGGGATGATGGCCGTTGACCTAAAGGCCCGGGGCAGGCACAAGTGGGCGCATCGGAGCGTAGCGCAGTCTGGTAGCGCACTTGCCTGGGGGGCAAGGGGTCGCAGGTTCAAATCCTGTCGCTCCGACCAATCATTTAAGAGACGTAATACCGCGTCAATCGCGAGGCTTTTGCCTCAGAACATTACATTGAAGCAAACATCTTAACTCTACAATTTTCACCGGATTGTGCTCCGGCTTGGTTCTTCTTTGATTACGTGGCTGCGCGGCTTGCAGCGTCTCGTTGGCTCCGATGTGAAAAAGAAGTAGGACCGTCTTGGGTCGGCCGCCAATGCGTCGTGGTAGCAATCAACTTGGTGCAGGCGACGACAAATGCGGCCGCAGCTAGAGCTGCCGGAACCGCGTCTGATGTCCGGCAAGTGCGGACAGCACATTCTGAGCGTGCACATCCGGCGGCACGGAGCCACATCCATCAAGGCGAAGGTCTGGATGATGCGGCGTTTCATAGGGTGAGGATATTCCGGTGAACTCGGCAATCTCTCCCCTGCGCGCCCGTGCGTAAAGCCCCTTGCAGTCGCGTGCCTCGCACACATCTAAGGGCGTTTCGACATAGACGTCCATGAATTGGCCACCTGCAAACCGGGCGCGGACGGCCTGGCGTTCCGCCTCGAATGGCGAGATACAGGCGACGATCGCGATAAGCCCGCCATCCACAATGAGCCGGGCCAGCTCTGAGATGCGGCGCATGTTCTCAACGCGATCAGCGGCGCTGAAGCCGAGATCGCTGCACAAGCCGCGGCGCACCAAATCGCCGTCGATCACGAACGGCCGCGCGCCCCGCTCGTTCAGTTCACGCTCGAGGGCGCCGGCTATAGTGGTCTTTCCAGAACCAGACAGGCCTGTGAACCAGACGCAGCTTGGAAGAAATTGGGTTCCCGTCAGGGGCATCGAAGGAATGCAAACGCTGCCAGCAGGTCCAAGAGATGTGCCCTCCCTTCCTTCGACATTTCGCGCGTACCGTGTCACCTTCAACACCACGCCAGATAATCCCTAGTTGAAGCATCTATACGAACAGTGTGGCCGGGCCGCTGTGCTGCTCAGTCACGTCGCCAAAGCGGGTGTCGAACTGCAATTACACTACCATGCAATCGGTGCCGATCAAATCCAAGCCCGATGCCAAGCTGGCGACGAATTTGTCTTGCAGACGATTCTCATGCCGCGGCGACCGCGAGTGCGACGCCGCACGCTGCTAATGGGTCACGGCAACGTCTATTTCAGGTCGCTCACTTCAGGACCAGAAAACTGATCGGTGCCGAAAAGATTGGATTCCGTGACGCGGTCATGGGCTTGGCTTTGAAAGCCAAGTGCGATGCGGCCCACGTCAGGTTGTTCGAGGTAAATATTTTCGGCCCCTATCACGGGCGTCGCTGGTGTCCTGGTCTGACGGCATTTGCAGTATTCGCGGCCAAACGCCAAAGGTGTCAAAAATACTTGCACACAGCATTGGATTTCTTGGCGTTTCTGGCGCGCTTCTGCGGCGAATTAGTGCTGCCGAGGGAAAGTAAAAAAAATCTGGTGGAAGCTGGGAGGCTCGAACTTGAGTGAAAATCGGAGAACTATCCAAACAGCGATGGCGCTCGCAAGAGGGTCGTCTTTCAGACTTTGGTCTGATGGTTCTCAGACTTAAAGTTATCTCTTATTAGGTGCGAAAGTATCTTGTTTTCGTCGGACCGTAAGGTAACGATGGGACGGCTGAATAGAGGTTCTGCGCTATTTATTTTTATGCACTGCCTCTTTCGCTGAATTGTAAGACCAGACTTTTCCAGCGTCGCAGGGCGTTACAGTGAATATTTGGTACTGTCACATGTTCGGAGATGCCGCGCCAGTTTTAGGTGCGATGATGGCGCTGTATTCAACGCAATCGACGTTGATTGAAATCCCATGCTTTGCAGATTGGGGCCGATAGCATGGCAAATGATTTCACAGGTCCCGGAGATTTCGACGGCAGCGGCTTTGGTGTGCTGGGTCAACCGGCCAACGACCGGATCGAAAAAGCGGCCGCGTGGATCGCGCCTGATGATAACGCGCCGCCGGGATGTGGGCGCATCATGCTGACTCGTGCTGGTGGTGAGGCAGCCCAACCCGATCCGTTTGCGGTCGTGCCGTCAGGTTTTTCGTTCCTCGAAAAAATAGTCGGGGTTTTGGCGCCCGATAGTCCAAACGTCGCCGGAAACATTGCGATCAAATCCAAATCGGCTGCCAACGATAATGTCGTTTGGGTTGGCGATGAAAATGAAGGCGGTGACGGCGGCGGCGTCTATGGAAGCGACGTCGATGCAGCGACACTGGCTGACGGCAGTTCTGTCGTAGCCTGGATCGGCCCGGACAGAGTGGTCCACGCCAAATATTACCCGGCGGAAGGTGATCAACGTTACGCCAGCCCAGAAGAAGCGGCGGCACGCGCGGAGTACGCCGGACAAGTCAATGCGCTGCTCGCCGATCTTGGTGGTGCCGGGCAACGCGCCGGAAACTCAGATGGCCGGGTTAAGGTCTCGCCCTTCGGTCAAGGCGGCGTAGCAGCACTTTGGATAGCAGATTTCGGCTTCACAGCTGCCCTCATGGGCAAGCTGTACATGCTGCAACAAGATCCTGCTGGAGACGCCACGGCAGAATCGCCAGCAGCGCAGTCGGCATTGTGGACAGTTAAAGACATCGCGCCTGTCGCGGTGCCAAGGTTCGCGTCGAACATTTCAATCGATGTATCTGTCGACGGTCACATCTCGGTAAGCTACCAGTCGGAATCGGGCGAAGGCGGATTGAAGCTGGCTATCTCCGTTGAAAGCGGCGCCGCGAGCGAAGACGAAATGCGGGGTTCGGACGAAGGCGACTTGCTCGCGCCCGATGCCGAATCTTCGGATCTGCAAATACCGCACGGAAGTTCGGCACCGGTTAAAGTAGGCAACGCGGCCACCTCTCAGGTTAATGTGGCCGATGGTGCGGAAACTGCTACCGCGGACGGCGCTAGTAATGCGCCAGCCGATCCTGGTTCGACACTGGACGGAGATTCGAGCGGCGGTTCACTTGGTCCGATTGTGCCAGACAACTCTGCGGACATTGAACTCATCGGCACGCCGTTCACGGTTGCCAGCGGAGCAGGTGATACGGTTGCGCAAAAGAAGCCGCAGGTCGTCGCCCAGGGCGATAAGATCGCAGTTCTGCACGTCAGTGACGGTAAAGTACCAGGCACGTCCATCATCCAGGTCGATCTGATCGATGAAAATGGAAATCCAGTCATTGGCTCCGGCGGTGCACCAGCATCCGTGGTCGTTGCGTCCGACGCGATTATTGAAGTCTCCGGCAAGCCGTTCTTGGAATTAGGCCCGTCCATTTCGTTCGCCGGCGATAAGGTTGTTGTCGCGTATGTATCGAATTCGGGTGATGCTGAACATTCTCAATACCAACTTAATCTTCAATTGATCGATGATGACGGCAAGCTAACCTCCGACGCACCAACCGTGGTGGCGTTGGCGTCTGATGCTGAGACAACCTATTCGGATTTCGATACTGCCGGGTTGACCACTCACCAGCATGAGGACGGTGACGGGAGCGAACATTCGGATAGTGGCAGTTCGGATCCAGGTGGTTCGGACGATGGCTCCGGCTCAAACGTATCAGAACCCCTCGATAGCCAACCGCCTGACACCGTAGGTGCTCAAGTTGCCGTTGTCTGGGTCGAGAATGCCAATGAGAGCGGCTACGGCAGCATCATGGGCCAGCTTTTCGCCATCGTGGATCGTGCCAGCAATGGCCACGGCAACGAAGAAAGTGGCGATAACAGCGGTGCCGGAAATGGCGGGCAGGTTCTCGTCGCCCTCGGTATAGATGGGTCGGTTGATACGAGTGGCGGCGACGGCGATGCTGCTTTTCAAATGCCGTCTGAAACCGCGGGAGACGTCATTGGGCGCGCTCCGCAGGTATCCGGATGCGGCGACGATAAAGTGGCTGCGGTTTGGGTCCAAGAGTCGAGCCCCGGCAGCGGCATCGAAGTCGTCGCTGGTGCGGTTCTGCAAGCGAACGGCGGCAGCCCGCTTCTAATGATCAATCTGAGCGGGCTTATCAACAACGGTATTCTTGCCGGCAGCGAGCCGACGCTCCTTTCCGATAGCAACGGCGACATCGTCATTGGCTGGGTGCAGAATAATAGTAGCGGCCATTACGAAGCAGCAGTCGCTGTGTACCGCGCCATCGCATCCGGCGGATGGACGGTGCCGGACACCGCGATTGTGCTGCGGACGTTTGACACGGCGCCAGCCAACCTAGAATTCGGTCTCCAAGGCGGCGACGATCCATCGATGTTACTAAGTTGGAGCGGTGATGGTGGGCGCGTTAGCGGCGTCTACTTTGATCTCGACGGGAACCAAGATGGCAGTGTATTTCGCATTCGCGGCGGCAACGACAATGCCGCTGAAGGCGATGTAAGCGTTGCCGGGCTCGCTGACGGCCATATCGTTGTGGTTTTCACTCAGGCCAATGGCGCTGACACCGACATCGGCGCGATGGTTGTGCAGACGGCTTCGAGTGGCGGCGGCAGCGGCGGCGGAGATAACAGCGGTTCAGGCTCCGGTTCGAGTGAACAAAGTCCGGACAGCAGCTCGTCGCAGGTTGCGATCATTGTTACAACTCCCACCGAGCCCGACGCCAGCCTCACTGGCCAGAGCAGTGATGCCGGGACAACGATGAGCCTCGTCGTTGTGGACTTGGCCAGCGATCTGATCCGGGTGTTCGACACCGTTCAATTTGAAATCTCCGGTTCAACCAGCAGCACGAGCGGGTCCAGCAGCAACAGCGGGTCTGGTTCATCGAATTCCGGATCGGGCAGCGGCAGCGATGTTGGCAGCATTAACTATGCCGCCAACACTGACAATGCCGTCGATAATAGCGGCAGCGGATCATCGGGCAGTGGGAGCGTCAAAGACAGTGGTGACACGCTCGCGTTCGCCGTTGGCTACGGCAACGACGCCGCCGACTACTACGAAGACGAACACGCATTCGACGTCGCTGAGCCAATGACAGATATGTTTAACGCGCTGCAGTTTGCGAATGCTCTGAGCGACAATGGAAACGGCGAAGTCCTTGTGTTTGAAGCGTCGAACCTCGTTGTCATCCGCGACTTCGAGACACTGTAATCATCATGGGGCGTTCTGAAATGAGACGGCATGAAATATGCAAATCGGACCAGGGGTAAGCGTTAAACTTAAGGGTGAGCCTCCGGACGTTTTGACCGTTGGTGTAAGTGAGTCGAGGCCATTTCGAGTATGAGTTTGTTTTAGTTAGAAGGCGGGCGTTATGGCTGTAAAAGGTAAAATTGGGGAAGTCAGAGCTGCGATGGGCTCGCTAGGCCCCCTGGTTCCAACGGTAGCGTTGATCTCCTGCGTTGTGAACGTCCTGGCACTTACGGGCTCATTCTACATGCTCCAGGTCTATGACCGGGTGCTCTCGAGCCGCAGCATTCCGACACTCATTGCGCTCTCGGCGCTGGCGATCGGGCTGTACATTTTCCAAGGCGCGCTTGAGGTAATTCGCGGACAGATTTTCGTCCGGCTCGCGAGCCGTGTCGACCGGCAATTGTCGGCGAAAGCCCATGACGCGATCCTGCGCCTCCCGCTCTTCGGCGGGTCGCGCTCCGAAGCACTTCAACCGATGCGCGACGTTGATACCGTTAGGTCTTTCATGGCTGGGGCCGGACCTGTTGCGCTCTTCGATGTGCCTTGGATGCCGCTCTATATCGGATTTGTGTTCCTACTCCATCCGATGCTTGGCGTGGTGACGTGTGTTGGCGCTTTGGTTATGTTCGCATTGACTATGACCAGCGAACGCATGGTCAAGCAGCCGGCTGCCGACGCGACGACGGCTTCATCTGAGCGGTTGGGATTGGCGCAAGCCTGCGAGCGTAACGCCGAAGTCGTGCGCGCTATGGGTTTTGGCGGCCGATTGCAGCGCCGCTATATGGCCGCTAACGAACGCCACCTCACGGCGAATGAAAGACTGAGCGATGTCGGTGGCGGAATTTCGGTTGTTTCCAAAGTATTCCGGATGCTCCTGCAATCGGCACTTCTTGGAATTGGCGCTTATTATACCATTCAAGGCGATATGTCGGCTGGCGCAATCATTGCGGTCTCGATTGCCGCTTCGCGAGCGCTGGCTCCCATCGAGACCGCGATTGCTAACTGGAAGGGCTTCGTCGCGTCGCGGCAGGCCGCCGAGCGCTTAAACAAGGTGTTCTCTGCGCTTCCTGCCGAACAGGACCCGCTGGATTTGCCGAAGCCCCACAAATCTCTCAATCTCGAAGGATTAGCGGTTCTGATTCCGGGAAGTCAGCGCTTCGTGTTGAATTCAATCTCGATGGACGTCGCGGCCGGCCAGGCGCTCGCCATCATCGGGCCGAGTGCCGCAGGCAAGTCCTCTCTGGCTCGGGCAATGGCCGGCATTTGGCCCGTGGCGCGCGGTTCTATTCGCCTCGATGGCGCGAGCCTTGATCGCTGGTCCAACGCCAGCCTCGGCTTGCACCTCGGTTATATGCCTCAGGAAGTCGATCTTTTCGAAGGAACGATCACCGAGAATATCTCTCGGTTTGAAGAGAACGCCGACAGTGCTTCTATATTAGAAGCGGCACGGGCTGCGGATGTCCACGAGATGATTTTGAGACTGCCAAATGGTTATGAGACGCGCATTGGTGACCGCGGGACGTCGCTTTCGGCCGGACAGCGTCAGCGGATCGGTCTAGCTCGCGCGATGTATCGAAACCCCTTCCTTGTCATTCTCGACGAGCCGAACTCCAATCTCGACGCCGACGGCGATGCTGCCCTGATGAAGGCTATTCTCTCGGTCAAGCAGCGCGGAGGCATCGCCATCGTCGTGTCGCACCGGCCGACGGTACTTCAGGCTGTCGATCTCGTTGCGGTAGTCGGCAATGGCCAGCTGACGGCGTTTGGTCCGCGCGATGAAATTATTCGCAAAGCCACGAAGCAGGCACCGAATGTGCAATCCATCAGCAGTCAGGGTGGCGGAAAGCTTGCTTGATGGGTTTAGTTACTGCATCAAAACCGTACTCTGGGAGCATCAGGGTAAATTTCACTTTCTAGGAACGAGATGAAGGTTGAGGCACCCAAACTGGAATCCCAAATGCGGCGCCGGCTCCTGATGGGTCTCGTGCTGACAGCACTGCTCGTCGGCGGCTTGGGCGGCTGGGGTGCGGTCGCTTCGATCTCGAGCGCTGTCATAGCGCCCGGTCTTATCGTTGTCGATGGTCATGGCAAGAAGGTGCAGCATCCAACCGGCGGTGTAATTGGGGAGATTCTGGTCAAGGGCGGCTCCAATGTTGAAGCTGGGGACGTTGTCATCAGGCTTGATCCAACACAGACGCGCGCGGCGCTTGGCGTTGTCACGTCGCAACAGGTTCAACTTGAGGGGCGCAAGGCACGGCTGGCGACAGAGCGGGATCAAGCAGCGAAAGTGATTTTCCCCGTAGGATATGTTGAAAGCTCGGCAGAAGCCGCTGAAATTGCGCGGAGCGAGCAACGTCTCTATGCCGCCCGGATATCTGCAAAGGATGGTCAAAAATCCCAGTTGACCGAGCGCATAGGCCAGTACCGCAAAGAAATTGAAGGGCTGCAGTCGCAGCTCGTGGCCAAGGAAACCGAAGTCAAGCTGGTGTCCGAAGAGTTCGAGCGCGTCAATGATATGTACAAAAGGCAGCTTACGCCAATTACGCGGGTCTTAACCGCCGAGCGCGACGTGACGCGGTTGCAGGGCGAGCACGGTGGATTGATCTCGAATATCGCAAGGGCTAAGGGCCAAATTAGCGAAACCGAGGTCCAGATTATTTCGCTCGATCAGGCAATGCAGTCGGAATCCATGAAGGAATTGCGCGAAGTCGAGGCACGGCTTGCAGAACTAGCCGAGCGCCGCAACGCCGCCCAAGATCAGCTTGATCGCATCGATATTAAAGCGCCGCGTTCGGGCGTGGTGCACGAACTTCAGGTTCACACTGTTGGCGGCGTCATTCAGCCGGCCGAAACGCTGATGACCATCATCCCAAGTGACGACAAACTCGCGGTTGAAGTCCGCATCGCGCCAACCGACATAGACCAGGTGACGATCGGCCAGAAGGCAACACTTAGATTTTCAGCGTTCAACCAGCGCACGACCCCGGAATTCATGGGCGAAATACAGCAAATCGCCGGCGACCTCACGAAAGAACCGCAAACTGGGGTGTCCTATTATGTTGCTCGGATTGCCATTTCAGAGGAGCATCAGGATGACGTGCGGGCGTTGAAACTTGTGCCCGGTATGCCGGTCGAGACGTTCGTGGAGACGGGCAGCCGCACGGCCATTTCGTATCTGTTTAAGCCATTTAGCGACCAGATCTCGCGTGCTTTTCGCGAGGAATGAGGGACTTCAATATTCTGGGAGTAGCCACATGACAGAGCTCGTACTCACGGCGCAATATCTGGCTTGCAACGGAATATATTTTCTCGTCAGCGTGCTTAAAATCTGCCTGGAATTGAATTGAATTGCCGAATTCCAACGGGTATAAATGATCTTAAATTTTTATCTCAATGACTTTGGTGCGGGTTAGAGTCATGGCGTATTCAGCCGTAAAGCTTTCAGTTGAACAGGCC
>JAYSVT010000098.1:0-6472 GCA_043718455.1 Hyphomicrobium sp. | reverse complement strand
TGCGAAAGTTTGTCGTCTGACCTTGGTAGAGCCGGGCAGCAACGAGCCGCACAATGCCATCATATGTGTAGTTCCGAACATCGACCTTCATAGCCTGGCTTTGGCCGTCGAAGACCACGGTCCGCGCACTTGGCTTTACCAATTCCTGAGCCACGTAGGTCCCATCGAGAATATTCTGCCAAACTTGCCGTGTGACCTTGTCGCCCCGATAAGTCGCCTTGCTGCCAAATCCGGAAGCGGGCTTAAAGAAAAGATGATTGCGCGACGCCCACAGCTCATTACTGCGATTTCTCGTCACGAGCACCGTCTTGGGAATGCCTTTTTCGACGATCTCGATCAGCTGGCGGCTAACGCCCCAGCTCTCAAGCGTATCGACCTCGGTCAAGCGCACCAAGTTGCGCTTGTCGGCAAAAAGAGCATGTGTCCACGGGTTAGGCGTGACCACGGCATCCCCCGCGAGGTAGGCCGAGCGAAGCGTCGCGTGGTCCTCGTCCTTAAAACTAAAGTCCGTAGAACGATTGTAGACGAGATCGATCGTTTGAGCGCCGAGCCACAGCCTGCCGCCGCGATGTTTGAGCGCCGCTGGCGACGTAATCACGCAGCCGATGCCGTGGCGTTGGAATAGGCGCTGAAACAGGAGAAACTCGGGATACAAGTACTGGGCTTCGGGGTCTCGATCGACGATGGCGATCATAGCAAGCGGTTGGTCGACTCTTTGTCGACGCCACTCGCTGAAGAAGTCTTCCATGAAGGTGGCATCGGCGTCGTGATCCGCAAACTGTTGTGGAAATAAAGTCTCAGCCGCTGAGCAGCATGCCTTCTGGGCTCGCGCCACGAAGGCATTGATCAATCCCCCGCCCGCATTTGTGTTGATTTCGATCAGCTTGGGACCGTCGGCACCTAAGTGAAAATCGTAGCCCATGAATACGCCAACTGGGCCCGGGTTGAACCGGGATATGGCGGATGCCAATTGCAAGGCAGCCTCGCGATAGCGTTCGAGATTGGTGATCGTTTCGATTGCTCCGATGATTTCGGCCATGCGAGCTGCGTGTTCATAGCGAAGGAAGACGGGCACGTTGGAGATGAGCGTCGGGTGCGTTAGTGCCAGCCTCTGGAAGAAAGATGGATCGCCGATCTCGGTTTTGAGGGCGTTGTTCAACGCTGCTCTATCAAGCGTAATGCAAGTGCAGTCTGCGTTGAGGCTGTCCGGGCCAAGGTTCATTGAACACCCTCTTTCGGGTCGATGCTCCGCTGATTTTTATCGTAGCGTCGAAGCCGTCGCGGGATCATCTCTATTCTTGATCGCCGGGTAGGCATTATTAAGCCTAGCGCCGAAGCCGTATTCTAGCTGTGACGTTCGCGATCGATAGGTAGTTTTTTATCTAGTTCTATTTGCTAAGCTCGTTCAGTTTCGCTTTCATTTTATCTATTTCCGATTGCTGACCAGAAATAATATTTTTGCATAGTTCCTTCACTTCAGTGTCGTTGATGGACGCATTTTCACACATCAGGATAGCTCCTGCATGGTGCGGAATCATTGACCTTAAAAATTGTGAATCAGCGACCGCTGTTTGCTGCCGGATCAAAACAAAGAACGCTCCAAGCGCTAGGATGCTGACGGCAACGATCATGCGATTGGCATTCTTGTTTTCATACATCACCCCCATCAGCATCATCTCGATGATGACCATCGGTGCGGTCATCAGACCTGCCATGTACATTTGATTATAACTCGAAAATACGTTCTCGAATTTATCGACCATTGCATACATGAAAACGTACATCGATATAAACGACAACACAGTCATCATGAGAAGTCGACCGTATGAATTGGTGTGCATTGCCTGTTCCCATTTCTCATTAGCTAGTAACAAGTGCCCTGGAGAAGTGCCAGGCTGACATTCGCGACACAACGAGACAGCTGAGAGAACGATAACATTCTGCGATGTCAGAGTCGGAATAGGCAGAATAGATTGGCGGAGTCATGCCTGCGGGGGCAATAACTCGCCAGCTCGGCTTTTGTTCCGGAACGGCATGAGCCGTGATTAGCGGCATCAAGCAACGCTATGGATACTTTCGGCACCTCCTTCGGGCGAACTTTGTCAGCTATGGTCCAGTTGGCCGAGAAATTTGTATTTCTGATAGCGCGACTTCCCGCCAAACAGAGTACCGGGACACTACTTCTCGTTTCGTGGCATCGCGAACGCCAATGCCTTCATGGCTCCTCCTCGAAGCTAAATATCTCGCGCTGAGCGGCCACGTAGTGGAGCGTATACTGCAACTCGCCCCGGGATTGAGAATGAACCGTGAAGAGCGGCCGACCCCTTTCAATACGGTCGCCGATACGGACGTGAAAGTCGATACCTGCCGATGGGGATTTGGGAGCTCCTGCGAGCTTGGCGACCTTAGCGATGCGCCTGTTATCAATCGCAGTGATGCGACCGGAAAATGCGGCTAACACCGGTTGCTGATGCTCAGCGATTGGGGGCGTCCGCATACCGCCTTGTGCTTCGCATATTGACTGCAGCTTCGCCCACGCTCGCCCCGAGTCCAGTGTCTCTGCCGCGATGGTCACGCCTTCGCCCGGTTGCGCCCGCCCTGCCAGCTCCAACAGGTGCCCGGTGAGATGCAGCGCACGGTCTCGCAAATCTGCGGGCGCGTCTGGGCACCCTTGAAGAACCGCGAGAACATCACGCGCTTCGAGCGCGGGCCCGATCCCACGCCCGACCGGCTGACTACCGTCGGTCTCCACGATGCGAACATTGAGCCCTAGGGTCGCCCCGACATTTGTTAGCCGGTCCCCGAGGCTCTTGGCGGCTTCCCGGCTATGCACCTTCGCCGTAGGGCCGACCGGCAAATCGAACACAGCATGGGTTGCACCGGCAGCCAGCTTTTTGGATATGACAGAGGCGACGAGCAGACCGTCGCTGTCGAAGCCCAATGGTCTCTCGATACGGATGATTATGTCATCGGCCGGACTTAATCGCGCAGCCCCTCCCCAAGCAATGCACCCGCCTTCTTTTTCGACGACGCGGCGCATCGTTGCTAGATCGAGGTTTACAGGCGCCAGAGTTTCCATTGTGTCCGCAGTGCCGGCGGGCGAAGTGATGGCTCTCGACGAGGTCTTTGGTATCGGAAGACCGAGTGCAGCAATGATGGGCACCAGTAGCAATGTGGTTCGGTTCCCAGGCAGGCCACCGACGCAGTGTTTGTCCACCACAACGGGATACGGCCAGGCGATCTGATCGCCGACGCCGATCATTGCCCGAGTGAGGCCAACGGTCTCATCAGAGTCGAGACGGGTACCGGCGCACGCTGTGACGAAGGCCGCGAGGTGCAGGTCCGAGAAATTCCCTTTGGCGATGTCGCCGACGATTGCACTGAGTTCATTGTCCCTGAGGCGCGCGCCCTGCGCTTTGGCACGGACGAAACTTTCTGATTTGATCGGATCGGGATGGGTGACCTCGATGATGTCTCCGTCGCGCGCACCCAACAGCAGCCACGCGGCCTCCGACAGGCTCGCTTCTTCGGACGCGAGTATGTCCGATCGGATCACGTTCAGTGTCGCCAGGAGCCTCTTGCCGTTTGCCGTCACCTGCACGCGGGAGCGCGCCTCGAACCCCTCTGACTGACAGACGTGACAGTCAGCGCGCATGTAGACGATGTGCTCTTGATACGTATCAACTCCAAGCCGGCGCAAGGTCAGTTGTGCGGGAGATGTCGGGCCGATCTCATGCCCAAAAGGCGCGGACTTGTGTTTTTTGTCCGGTCTCACATCATCACCATCTTTTCCAGGTGGTAGGGAACGAAGCTTTCCCATCCAAGGTTTTCCTCAAAGTGTTGCCATATCGGATCCACCGCCGGCAGCTCGCCGTGTATGTGCCAGAGGAGCTTGACGGAATGGTTTGAACCATTCCTCGTACTCGGCAAGGCCGGCATGAACGGAAAGATCTTCGATATTGGCCACATCGGCGCGCACAGGGATATAGCATCATACCACTTGGGCTCCCTGTCGATCGATACGCACGGCCGCTCGCTTGAACAGACCTGAGTATTTTCCGAACCTACCACCTTTGAGAGCGCTCGCTAGGGATTGGGTGACGGGTGTTGGAATGGTTGCTTGCGCCGGTCGCAAAAATGCACTTCGAGAGTTCAATCGGCGGAGCGATTAATGTTGTGGAATGCCTCGGCAATCAATGGATACGCCATTGAGGCGAGCGATGGAAGGCTCGGAGCCGTTAGCGATTTGCTATTTGATGATGTCGGCTGGGCTATTCGATGGCTGGTCGTCGATACCGGCAATTGGCTCTCTGGTCGCAAAGTCCTCTTGCCGATTTCAAGGTTGGGGCAACCCAACACTGCGCGGCGCGACTTTCCTGCCAAACTGACCATGCAGCAGGTCAAGGACAGTCCGGATGTCGACACGGATCGCCCCGTTTCACGGCAATTCGAGGCCCACACTTACGAATATTATGGCGGGGAGCCTTATGGGGGTGCTGGCTTGTATCCAATAAGTACCGATATAGCGGTGCCCTTCTTTACGCCGTTTCCGCCATCAGATGCGAAACCGCATGATCCGGATAGCGCTGACCCTGTGCACGTCGAGAGTGATCTTCATCTGCGCAGCATCGCAGCAGTCAGCGGATTTGAGATCCACGCTACCGACGGCAATATAGGTAATGTTGAAGGCATCCTCGAGGATGATGCGGACTGGAGCATTCGCTACATCAAAGTCGCTACAATGAACTGGTGGCCGGGAGAGAGAGTTTTGATCTCGCCGCGCTCTATTGGAGGGATCGATTGGGTGGACGGGTTGATTGATATCAATGTCAACCGTCAGAAGGTCAAAGACGCTCCGCCCTACCAACCGGCCATCACGGTGGATGGCACCTACGATGAGTCGCTCCGTAGACATTACGGAATCAACTGAGGCCGTGCACGCGCCCCGGCCGGCGCAGCACGACATCCCAGTGCATCCCGAAGTAGCCCTGAGCTGTCGCAAACAGCGCTCCAGCCCGCCGGATTTGGGAACCTGCGCGATCGTTAACCCTGGTGCATGGACGAAGGCGGTTGAGGCCTTCTCCAACGCTGCGCGACTGCCGGACGTAGCCTCTTTCATCGACAATTCACCAAGACGCGCTGAGTAGTTTCCGAGGCTGCCATTTTCGCTTAGCTATCGGCTAACATTAAGTCGCGAGCGACAATCTCCTAATTGCCCGGGAACGAAAGTCAGTGCGCAAACTTTATCTTGTGGTGTCCGCTAATACTTGAGGATGCCGCGCACAAGTGGCGGTTTTTCGAGTTTTGTGGAGTTGAACATGAACCGCCTCTTAACCGCCTTTCTTGCTCGGTTCATCCAGGATGGATCTCTCGAAGTCGTCACCTCATCGGGAACCCAGCACCTTCTAGGGAATGGAGAAGGTCCATCGGTTGCGATCAAATTTCTAGATCGAGCAGCCGGGCGGCAAATGCTTCGCAACCCGCCGCTGGCCCTCGGCGAACTCTATATGGATGGCCGTCTCGTCGTGCTGCGCGGTACGATTTATGATCTTTTGTTGATCGCAATGCGCAACCTTTCACTACAACCGATGACGCGGCTGCGGAGGATGCGGTTAACTGCCCGCAAATCACTGCGATCGCTTCAACAACGCAACACTGCGGGCCGGGCCAAACACAATGTCGCCCACCACTACGATTTGGACGACCGGCTGTACGACCTCTTTCTCGATCCCGACCGCCAATATTCATGCGCCTATTTCGAGCACCCGGATCAGATCCTCGAAGACGCGCAGTTGGCGAAGAAACGGCACGTTGCCGCCAAGCTGCTCGTCGAGCCCGGCCATCGTGTGCTCGACATCGGCAGCGGTTGGGGTGGCTTGGCACTGTATCTCGCCGAACAATGCGGAGCCGAGGTGACCGGCGTCACGCTATCTGATGAGCAGCTTGGTATCGCTCGAGCCAGAGCAACCCGAAAAGGCCTCGCAAGTTTAGTTGATTTTCAATTGCAGGATTACCGCGCGGTCCAGGGTCAGTTCGATCGGATCGTCTCTGTCGGTATGTTCGAGCATGTCGGTATCGGCTACTATGATGCATTCTTTTCAAAGATTTCCGATCTTTTGTCTGACAACGGCGTCATGCTCCTGCACGCGATTGGCAGCAGCGACGGACCAGGCGTCACCAATCCCTGGATGGCCAAGTACATTTTCCCCGGCGGCTACACCCCCGCGCTCTCGGAAGTTCTTCCAGCAATCGAACGAGCGGGGCTGATCGTCACCGACATCGAGATCCTGCGGCTTCACTATGCCGAGACATTGAAGGCTTGGCGGGAGCGGTTCGTCGCGCGCCGCACCGAGGCCGAGGCCATATATGACGATCAGTTTTGCCGCATGTGGGAGTTCTACCTCGCGGGTTGCGAGGCGGGCTTTAGACACGGCGGTCTGATGGTGTTCCAAATCCAACTCGCAAAGCGGCT
>JAYSVT010000097.1:0-2262 GCA_043718455.1 Hyphomicrobium sp. | reverse complement strand
GCGATCCCCGGTTGAGGTTAAGCGGTTCGCAGCCGCCAGTCTCTCAAACGTTTGGCGGCTTCAGCCATATCGGCTGTCGAACCGGAGTAGGAAAAGCGCAGGAACTTGGCTCCGCGTTCGGCATCAAAATCGACGCCGGGAGTGACCGCAATTCCAGCCTCGTCAAGAATTCTGCGCGCATAAGCCGGGCTGTCTGATGTGAGGTCACTCACATCGGCGTAAAGGTAAAAAGCTCCGTCGGCGGGCGCGATCTTTCCAAAGCCCGCACGCGGCAATTCGTTCAAAAGCAACTCTCGGTTCTTCGCATAAATGCGCCGGTTAGCTTCCAGTTCCTCGAATCCATCGAACGCTCCGAGTGCCGCAACCTGGGCAATGGCAGGCGCTGCAATAAAGAGGTTCTGCGCTAAGCGTTCGGCTACGCGCACAAGCCCAGGCGGGACGATCATCCAACCCACGCGCCAGCCCGTCATGGAAAAATATTTCGAGAAGCTGTTGATGACGATCGCATGATCCGAAAACTGCAAAGCCGTTGCGGCGGGGCGCTCATAGGTCAGTCCGTGATAAATCTCGTCGGAGATGAAGGAGATGCGCTTGGCTTCACAGGTGCGCGCGATGTCACCAAGCCGTTCCGGCGTCAGCATCGTGCCGGTGGGATTGGCGGGGCTCGCGATTAGTAGCCCATCAAGGCCGCCGTTCTCCGCCGCCGCTGCAATCTGCGCCGCATCCGGCATCCAACCGTTCATTGGGCCCGTCTCGAGTATCGGGGTCTCGCAGCCGAAAGCTGAAAGAATGTGCCGGTAGCACGGGTAGCCCGGCGACGTCAGACCAACTCGCGCTCCCGCATCGAACAGCGCCAAGAATGCCAAAACAAAGGCCCCAGAGGAGCCGGTTGTCACGACCACCCGCTCCGGCGCAATCGAAAGCCCATACCAATCGCGATAAAGCTGCGCGATGCGTTCCCTGAGTGCTGGCATCCCCAGCGCCAGCGTGTAGCCGAGGTTGTCGCTTTCAAGCGCGCGCGCGGCGGCGAGACGGGCGCTCCGTGGCGCAGGCGTGCTGGGTTGCCCCACCTCCATATGGATGATGTTGTGACCTGTAGCCTCGCGCTCGGCAGCGGCGCGCATCACATCCATGACAATAAAGCTGTCGATGTCGCTGCGCTGTGCGGCACGCCTCAGCAGCTCAATTTCGGCCAATGGTCCGGTCTTCGTCATCGTGCTGCGCCGCCTTATGTTGACAAAATTCTTAATGCCACCCGTCGTGCCTTGCTGGTGCCCAATTGTGCATTGCTCATGTGCCCAAATCGTAGGGCCTACCGTTTCACAATCTTTTCAAGCCTTTGGCCAGGGAAGAGCGCGAAAATGAGGCGAAATCATACATTTGACGGGCCCTCGCGCGGCGCATAGCGTTGTATGTTCGAGGTGCCAGTCTGCCGGAGTTAAATCTGCCGGGGCGAAATCAGCCGGGGAAATCAGGTCCGCAGGGAATGCCAGCCAAACGCATGTCAGCCAAAAGTTATTGCTTCTTCAAACACGCGCTCCGCCAGTTCCAGGCAGGCGCAGTCGCGATTGCTGTATGGATCGGATTGATGCCCGCCTCAGTTCAGGCTCAGGGCCTCTCGCTCATCCGCGATAGCGAAATCGAAGCCCTGCTCAACGACTACGCCAAACCGATATTCCGCGCAGCTGGTCTCGGATCGGGGCGCATCACCATGCGCATCGTAAAGAATGATGCATTCAACGCTTTCGTGCTCGATGGCCGCAACGTCTTCGTGCACACCGGAACGCTGCTGCTCTCCAAGTCACCGAATGAAGTCATCGGCGTGCTCGCCCACGAAACCGGGCACATCGCCGGCGGCCACATGGCATCTCTCAGAGCCCGCATCGCCAAGGATCAAACGCGCGCCCTTTTAACGCAAATCATCGGTATCGGCGCGATGGTGGCGGGCGGCGTCTCTGGCGGCGACGGCGGACGCGATGCCATGGCGGGCGGACAGGCCGTTCTGCAAGGCGGCAACGAAGTGATCATGCGCGGCTTGTTGTCTGAGAGACGCTCGCAGGAAAGCGCCGCAGACCAAGCGGGCCTCCAGTATCTCAATGCCACCAAGCAATCGGGCCAGGGCATGCTCGCAACGTTCGAGCGTTTCCAGCAGCAGGAATATGTCTCGGACCAGTTCAAGGATCCGTTCGTGCGCAGCCATCCTGTCGCGACCGACCGCTTGGCGCGGCTGCGCGATCTCGTGAACAAGAGCCCCTTCATCAC
>JAYSVT010000096.1:0-6586 GCA_043718455.1 Hyphomicrobium sp. | reverse complement strand
CGGTCCTTACAACTCTAGTGGCGCTTGCGCTGGGGTTTCGCCTGGAGTACGCGCGGCTGCAAAACGAGATGCCGTTTTATTTTGATCGTCTCCCCGAGCGCTCGGCCATTTTTGCCTGGCTCGTTGGCGGCTCGGAGGCCTTCGTCAAAGCGCTGCTTGCTGGTGTCGTCGGGTTGTTGACGTTTCTTGGCACCGATCACGAACGCATCACATGGGTCGCGATCCTCTTCGGCTTCGTGTTGTTTCTCGGCGTGCAAATCGTGTCGTGGCTGACACGGCGGTTTCAAGCACGGCCTTTGCGCTGGGGATACTTCCGCCTCGCGGCGCCGTTGGGCCTTTTGTACTCGGTTGGACTTTCGATGCTGCCGTCGCCCGGCTTTTCCGAATTGGCCAAGCGGGCAACATTCGACATGCCGGCAAAACCATCGATGGAACAAGCCAGCGAGTTTCTGTTTCTACTAAAGCAATCATTCGATGATATCGTGGAACGCATGCTGACGTGGATCTTTGATCCCGGAATTGCCCAAGGAATAAGCGCCATCGTGAGTGTGAACATGTTGTCGGGTTTCGTATTGTCGCTTTACGCTGTGCTCATCGCGGAAGCCGTGCGGCGCATGGAGGGACGCAATGCCTGACAACGACAACACGGCTCCAGGCAAACTAAAGCGCGGCTTTCGTCAACTCGTCGCGGAAGCCATGGGCGAGATCGAAACCGTATCGGTTGAAGACGCCCAAGGGCTTCTGGGTCACGACGGCCTCGTGTTTGTCGATTTGCGTGATCCGCGCGAACTCGAACGCGAAGGTAGGATCCCGGGCGCGTTTCATTGTCCCCGCGGCATGCTCGAATTCTGGGTCGATCCTGAAAGCCCATATCACAAGCCCGTTCTCTCCAGCGGCAAACGTCTGTTGTTCTATTGCGGCAGCGGCTGGCGCTCTGCACTCTCGACGAAGACCGTGCAGGACATGGGGCTCACAAACGTCTGCCATCTCCACGGCGGATTTACAGCGTGGAAGACAGCCGGCGCGCCGATCGAAGCCGTGAAGTCCAAACCGGAATAGGCGAGGGGCCTCGCTGCGCCGCACAGCGAAGGACTACGCAGAAAGTAGAATCAAAGCGCATAGTGACTTTGTGCTGCGTTCCCATGAAGAGAAGGGAAGGGGCCCATGTTGCCTCACACGCCGCCTCGCGCAACCGAACCACAAACGTTGATCCAGTCGATCAATCTCAAGGTCGTCATCGCTGTTGCCGCCATCGCAGCCGGTTTGCTCTCATTGTGGATCAACCCATCGCGCGCTGAAGGCAAGGGCACACGCGTCAAGCCCGGAGAAGCCACTCGCGTCTTTGTCATGGCGGGCTTCACACCTGAATGCGCCTTCAAGGGCTACCCGGCAATCCAGCTTGACACGCCGCCTGCCAAAGGCAGCGTCGAGACGGCAGAAGGCGCCGATACGACGATCCAATATTCGCTCTCGGGCAAATGCATCGGCACGCCGATCAAGGGCACCGCGATTATGTACAAGCCGGCGCCTGGGCAAGCGGGCGAGGACACGTTCACCATTTCAGGCCGCTTGGGATCTGGAGAGCCTGCGACACGGACGTTCTCAGTCATTATCGATGAAAACGGCAACGCGGAGTGAGCCAGCGTCCGAAACGGCAAACTTGATGTGTGTGTCGTGGTGAAATAGCTAATTCAGCGGGCCAGGCGGCTTGCTGAACCTTGCCGGTTGGCCGTGCATCCATGTCGCCTTTTGTTCACGGCCGAAACCGGGTAGGGCTCATGCAACACTGCCCCTTGGCCGCGCCGCCAGAGGCTAATGCCCTTCGATTTCCGGCGCCGCCCCTTCGAGAGCTGGCTTAACATGACGTTTCCCACGACCCATCCGGCGCTGGCACGCGCCCTTGCTGCGCGCAACTACTCGGTCCCGACCGCTGTGCAGCTCGCGGTGCTGCAAGATGATAGAGCGGGGCGCGATCTGCTTGTCTCGGCTCAAACGGGGTCAGGCAAGACTGTCGCGTTCGGACTGGCCATGGCCAAGACCCTGCTTGGGGACGCCGAGCGTTTTGAACGCGCCGTTGAGCCTGTCGCCTTGATCATCGCACCGACGCGTGAGCTGGCGCTCCAAGTGCATAATGAACTCGTGTGGCTTTACGCCGACACGGGCGCGCGCATTATCACGTGCGTCGGCGGCATGGACGTGCGCGCAGAAGCGCGCCAGCTGAACAGTGGTGCGCATATCGTCGTCGGTACACCGGGCCGTCTTCGCGACCACTTGGAACGAAAGCGCCTGGATCTCACCAAGCTCAAGACAATCGTGCTTGATGAAGCCGACGAAATGCTGGACCTCGGCTTTCGCGAGGATCTAGAATTCATACTTGATGCAACGCCGGACGGACGCCAGACGCTGTTGTTCTCGGCCACCATGCCGCGCGAGATCGAAACTCTGGCGCGCCGCTTCCAGAGCGAGGCGGTTCGCATTGAAACCATCCGGCGCGACGAACAACACGCTGACATCGAGTACCAAGCCCTTCGCGTCGTGCCGGGCGACGCTGAGCACGCCATTGTCAACGTGCTGCGCTTTCATGAGATGCGCGCGGCGCTCGTTTTCTGCGCAACACGCGAGGCCGTAAAGCGGACGCACATGAGGCTTGTGGAACGCGGTTTTTCCGCTGTGGCTCTATCAGGTGAGCTGACACAGGCTGAGCGCACCCAGGCTTTGCAGGCCATCCGCGATGGGCGCGCGCGCGTGCTTGTGGCGACGGACGTGGCCGCACGCGGGCTTGATCTGCCCGATCTCACGCTCGTTATTCATGCCGATTTGCCCAACGATGGGGAAACGCTGCTACATCGCTCAGGACGGACGGGCCGCGCCGGAAAGAAGGGTTTGTGCGTTCTGATCGTGCCTTTCAACAAGCGGCGCAAAGCAGACTCGCTGCTCTCTGCGGCAAAGGTTAGGGTGACATGGGGCGTACCGCCGACAGCCGACGAGATCCGCGTGCGCGACAACGAGCGCTTTATGGCGAGTGCCATTTTCACGGACGAACCAGCCGAAGACGATGTCGGGCTCGCACGCGGACTTCAGGCAGCGCGGACCCCAGAGGAAATCGCGCTTGCACTGGTGCGCATGCATCGCGCCCAGCTTCCGGCGCCCGAAGATTTGTTGGAAGACCGGGGGCCGCCCAAGCGCGAAGATGGGTTCCGGCCGGGGCGCGAACGGTTCCAGGGCAAGGAGCGTTTTGAGAGCAAGGGCGATAGTCCGCGTGTAAGCCGGGATCAGAGTCGCGATCATGGCGGCGACAAAGGCCGCGACAAGAGACACGAAGATAAGAGGTTCGAATCTGGGCCCCGTCCGCCGCGCGGTCCCCGGGAGCCAGACACGCGCGAGATGGTCTGGTTTCGCCTCAACATTGGGCGTGAAAAGAATGCCGATCCGCGTTGGCTGTTGCCGCTGATTTGTAAGGCCGGAAATATCTCCAAGGCCGAGATCGGAACAATCAAGATCTTAGACCGTGACACGCGTTTTCAGGTCGTCGCTGACCATGCCGACTTGTTCGCTGACACCGTGCGCACGAGCAAAAACAAGGAAGGCCACATCTCGCGGGTGGGCCCGAACACGCCCGCTGATGATGAGGCTGTGGCCAACGCGATCGACGCCATCACGCAGCCGCCCGCAGAGCCAAGGAAACATCGCCCTTCGAAATCCGCCGCAAGTGACAGCACGCCAGCACAAGACACGTTGACACGAGCCACACCATCAAAAGATTGGCCGAAGGCCCCATCGAAAGCACCGTGGAAAGACAAGAAGTGGAAAGACCACAAGAAGCCGAAGTCCGACGAGCACACGCCGAACAAGGGCGCGTCCCACAAACCTTACGCTGCACCAAAGGGACACAAGGGCCCAGCACTGGGGCTGCCTGAGGGCGCTTCAAAAGATGGCTCGCATGCCAAAAATCCTGGCGGGCGGCCCAAATTCCGGGACAAGCGGACGACGTCACAGAGTTGAGCGGCGCATACGCGTTTTGCAGTGCATTTTGCCGCGCATTCAATCACGGCACCATTTTTCGCATAATACATATTATGGAAATAAATAGACTAAGACTGCGTTGTATCAATATGAAACGATTGGATATGTTTTCTTAAGCTTCAAGCCTCGGGCAAATCTCGCAACCTCAGCCGAGCCCCAATTTCATTTGAGGCTCGGCGTTTGAACGGCGCACCTCGCGATAGCCCGCGAGCGTGCGCCTCGTCCTTACTTTTCGTTCTTCTCATAGTTGTCTGCCACGAACCGGTCGAGCAAGCGCACGCCCCAGCCCGAGCCCCAACTCTGATTGATGTCGGACTTCGCGCCGTCCATCGCTGTGCCCGCGACGTCGAGATGCACCCACGGCGTATCCTTGATGAAGCGCTGCAGGAATGCAGCGGCCGTGGCCGAACCACCCCAGCGCCCGCCCGTGTTCTTCATGTCGGCGTTCTTGCTGTCCATGGCCTTGTCGAAGGCTTTGTCGAGTGGCATGCGCCAGATCTTCTCGCCCGTCGCCTTTGAGGCGGCCGTGAGTTCCTCGGCTAGCTTGTCGTCGTTGGCGAACATGCCGGCGAACTCTTTGCCGAGCGCAATCATGATGGCGCCCGTCAGCGTTGCGAGATCGATGATAAGGCGCGGCTTGAAGTTCTCTTGCGCGTACCAGAGCACGTCCGCGAGTACGAGACGGCCTTCAGCGTCGGTGTTGATGACTTCAATTGTTTGCCCCGACATGCTCGTCACGATATCGCCGGGGCGCACTGCATTCCCCGACGGCATGTTCTCGACGCAGCCGATAAGACCGACAGCGTTGACGTTGGCCTTGCGCTCAGCGAGCGCGTGCATCAATCCAACGACGGCGGCCGCGCCGCCCATGTCACCCTTCATGTCTTCCATGCCGGCGGCGGGCTTGATCGAAATGCCGCCGGTGTCGAAGATGACGCCCTTGCCGACAAAGCAGACCGGCTTTTGTTTTTTGTTTCCCTTGGCGCCGTTCCACACCATGACAGCCATACGCGAGGGGCGATGGCTGCCGTATCCGACACACAGAAGTGAGCCCATTTTCAGCTTTTCCATGGCCTTTACGTCGAGAATCTCAACCTCAACGCCGAGCTTCTCAAGCGCTAGAGTTTTCTCAGCGAGTTCGACGGGGCCCAGAATGTTGGCTGGCTCGTTGACGAGATCGCGCGCGACGTTGACGCCATTGGCAACAGCCTTCAACGGAGCGTACGCCGCCTTGGCTTTGTCCGGGTGTGCGACGTGGACAATCAGCTTCTTCAAGCCGTCTTTTTCCGGACCAGCGTCGTCGTTATTCTTCTTCGTCAGATATTTTTTGAAATTGTAGTGACGCAATTGCGCACCATAAGCCAAGAGTGCGGCCACCTGCTCCGCCTTTTGGTCATCGGTTCCCTCAATATCGACGATCAAGCTGGCACTCGCGCATTTGCGCGCTTCAATTGCGCTGGCGATTGCACCACCCGCTTCGATGATTTGCAGTTCGGTCAAGGACGCGAACTTGCCCAAACCAACGACGATCAGCCGGTCGATGCCGATTTTCGACGGCGCCAAAATTTCGAGTGTCGACTTGTGTTTTGCCTTGTAGGCGGCGGCGCTGGCGGCTTTCATCACGCAACCCGCGCTCTTGGTGTCGAGGTCCTTGGCTTTTGGCCCGAGTGCCAAGCCGTCGGCAGCCAGAATGACGGTCACCGTCTCCGGATCGGTCGTGAACGAAGCAAACGAAACATCGAGGCGGTCAGACATGTGTCATTCTCTCCACTGGATGGATTGGCGCCCGCATACACTCGATCCGCAAGGCTTTGCCCTATGGATTATAAATCCGCGGGCAAGACAAGCCTCGCGCATCCCAGTCCCGAGCCAGAGGCCGGTGAACTCGGTTTCGTGCTTTTGACAGCACGAGATGCTGGCACCCTTGATAACTGCACCCTAGTTATCTGCGCCGCTAAGACAAGTCACGGGTCTTCAACATGTTGGCGGTTGGACAGCTAAGATTAGAATCGGCCCCAAAACCCCGTTTGTCAGCCTAAACCGCTGGAGAAGGACGAAATTCCGCCACCGTGCTATGGGACCCGAAGGACCTGGGTAGCGGGGACCGTCCTGAGCGGCTGGGGAAACCTGGATCGCGCGAACTTCGAGGGAATACAGGCCGGCAAATGGGGATCATTTCCAAATACGTTTTCCGCCAGACGGCCGGCGCATTTTTGCTCATTTTGCTATCGCTCTCGAGCATCGTGTGGATCGCACTCGCCCTGCGTCAGCTCAACGTCGTCACCAGCCAGGGTCAGGACACCTGGACCCTCATAAAAATGACAACGCTTGCGTTGCCCAGCTTGATGTCGATCATCGCGCCATTCTCATTTTTGATCGCGTCGCTGCATACGCTCAATCGCTTGAACGGCGACAGCGAGTTGATCGTACTGACAGCCGCGGGTTCGACCGTTTGGACCGCTGCGCGGCCTCTGATCATCCTGGGATGCCTGGTTGCAGCGGCCCTCGCCTTTGTCAGTCATCTAGCGCAGCCCTGGAGCATGCGGCTGCTCAAGGATTTCAT
>JAYSVT010000095.1:0-6587 GCA_043718455.1 Hyphomicrobium sp. | reverse complement strand
TTGCGGGGGCGTTTGCCTATGGTCCGCTTGAAGCGTGGCTCTGCGAACGTAGAAGACTTGTGTTGGCTGGAAGCGTCACTGCAGGCGTTGGGCTGTCGGCGCTTTGGTATGTGCCAGAACCCCACATTGCCGTTGCGACAGTCGCACTTTGCGTGTTCGGCTTCGCTGGTATGACCTATGGTGTAATCATGGCGCACGTCCGCCGCTTTATACCCGAAAACATACTCGGTCGCGGCATGTCATTTGCAAATTTTCTTTGCATGAGTGGCGCCGGTTTGCTGCAGATATTTTCTGGGGTCTATGTCGATAAACTCCGGGCCTCTGGCCTCGCGTCTCATCTCGTCTATGCGCGCCTGCATTTGGCGTTGGCGGCGGTCTTGTTAGCGGCGACAGCCGTCTACGTCTGGTCGTCGGAAAAAAAATAAACCAGAAGTTACTCACGTCGCCAGGCAACCGGCTATAGACGTGGCGCGAGGGCCATATGCTCTCCGTCTTGCGAAACCATCGAGCATTTCCCGGTCGAAATTTGGCCATCTGAAGAGGGGTTTATCGATCACGTCTTGGGCCGCTTTTCAGCGCGGTCCAAGCCGGGGGTAGTCACTTGAGTACACAAAGTAAAAAGGGGGCCGCATGTCTAGTTCTCGCTTTCGCACCCATCTTGTTGTTCGCCAGCGCTGTCGCGACGAGCAGCAGAAAAAATCCGCACCAGCCAAAAAGAGCAGCGCTAGTCGAGACGTAGCGCTGGGATCCGGAGTTGGTCGCTTCTCACGGACAGGACATCTGGGCGGACTTTTACTTTCGCAATTCGGGCGATTCCGGCTTGCGGAAATACGGACGCACTTCCGGACACATTAACAATCGTTTCGGAGTGACGCCCAACTCTTCAAATTTCAAAAACCGGAAACGCGGCGGAGCCTTGCTCCAGTGCGTGGGTCTGGGGCCGGCAATCCCGCGCACCGGCTCCAGACCGTTCTTATGCTGCCCAATTAGCAGCGAAAGACGATCGCACCGCCCGTCATTCCGGCGCCTGAGGCTGTCATGAGAAGTGTCTCGTCGCGCTGAAGGGGCTTGGATGCCGCGCTCATCGATAGAGTGAACGGTATGGTTGCGGCCGAGCTGTTCCCGAATTCCCGGACGGTTGAAAGCATCTTGCCCGGGTCAATCGCCAGCCGGTGCGCAACCTTGTCCATCATCCGGGCATTCGCCTGGTGCGGAATAAATCGGCTGATGTCTTGAACCGTTAGATTCGCCTTCGCGAGCGCAGCGCGCCCCGTCGCTGTCATCATATCGATGGCTTCAGAAAATACGGCTTTGCCGTCGTTGATTACCATCAATGTGCCCGTCGCGTCTGAAGCCGCGGCAAACGGCGCGCGGCTGCCGCCAGCGGGAATTGTGATGAGATCGTAGCGGCTGCCTTTCGCAGCGAGATCTGTGCCTGCTACGCCAGCATCCGTCCTGTCGCTCGGACCAAGTAAGACGGCACCCGCCGCATCGGCAAACAGCACACTGCTGGCCCGGTCATTTGGGTTGATGCGCCGCGAGAGCACATTGGCCGCGATGACCAGCACCGGCGCATTGTGCAAGCGCACGAAACTATCTGCGAGCGTCAACGCGTAGATAAACCCGCCGCAAGCGCCCGCCATGTCGATGCCGCCTGCGTCCTTAAGCCCGAGCTGGTGCGCAACGAGCGGCGCGGAGGGTGGCAACAAATGATCGGGTGTTGAGGTCGCAAGCATGATGAGCGCAACGCTTTTGCGGTCGATTTGGGCGTTGACGAGAGCAATGTTGCCAGCGGCTGTGGCAATGTCGCTCAGCGCCTCACTATCCGCCACATAACGGCGCGCTTCGATGCCCGTGCGGCGGAAAATCCAACCCGGCGCAAGCCCGAGCCGCGCTTCAATCTCGGCATTTGGCACGCGGCGTTCTGGCGCGTAATGACCCAAGCCTTTGATCTCAACGCCGCGCATCAGACTACTTCTCCAGCAATGGCGCGCGCGGCGTCATAGACTTGATCCAGTTCGTCCAGCGAGGTGCAATAGGGTGGCATGACGTAAATCGTGTTTCCAAGAGGACGTAGAAGTATACCGCGTTCGAGGAATTTTGCCCGCAAGCGCAATGCCGCGGCGGCCAAGTATCCGCTATCGCAGACCTTGAGGTCGAACGCTGCGATCGTTCCGGTTTGCCGCGGGGTCAAGAATCGTTGATCTGCGCCAAGCGTTATCAGCTGCTTTGCCTGTGCAGATGCAAGAGCAGTTATGCGCTCCAAAACCGGCTCGCTGGACCAAATATCGAGGTTTGCCCGTGCCGCCGCGCAGCAAATGGGGTTCGCGGTGTACGAGCTTGAATGAAAGAATGTCTTCGCTCTGTCGTCCGAGTAGTGCGCGTCGAAGATGGCGCGACGGCACAGCGTGGCCGCCAATGGCAGCGATCCGCCGGTCAATCCTTTCGCAAGGCACAGGATGTCCGGAGAGATACCTGCTTGCTCACATGCAAACATCGTTCCTGTGCGGCCAAAGCCCGTCATGACTTCGTCGGCGATGAACAGTACGCCATGAGTGGCGCAAACGCGGTGCATGTCTTTGAGCGTTTCTGGCCTGTACATCAGCATCCCGCCGGCACCCAGCACCAAAGGTTCGACGATAAAGGCCGCCACATCACCCTGACGGCACGCAGCGTCAAGTGCGTCGAGCGTTACTTGTTCTTGGCCCGCAACTGGAAACGGAATGCGGCCGACCTCGAACAGAAGCGGTGCATAAGCCGAATTGAAAACGCCACGTGCTCCGGCCGACATCGTGCCGATCGTGTCACCGTGGTAGGCGTGTTCGAGTGCCAGTATGCGCGTGCGTAGTGCACCAGTGTTGCGCCAATACCCGAGCGCCATTTTCAGCGCGACTTCGACGGACGTTGAGCCGCTGTCGGAAAAGAACACGTGTTCCAAACCGGCTGGCGCAAAAGTCAGCAGCAGCCGCGCGGCATCTTCGGCCGGCTGATGCGTGAACCCGGCAAAGATAACTTGATCGAGCTGATCGGCCTGATCCTTGATGGCCGCGATGATCTTCGGGTGGCGGTGTCCATGCGTAATGACCCACCACGACGAGATCGCGTCCAGGATGCGCCGCCCATCGCGCCCTGTCAGCCAAGCGCCCTCTGAACTCGCAATCTCCGTCATCTGGGGCTCAAGCCCGTGCTGCGTAAAGGGATGCCACAGCGGAGACGAATGCGGTGATTGGCTGGGTTGTTTCATGGGCCGCCGCCTCCCAATCCAAGCACATCGCCTAACTTGAAGTTCTCAGCGAACGCCGCCCTGAGACTTCCAACATTCAGCGGATCGAGGTGCGGCAAACGGCCAAGCCGCTTCACACCACCCATGGCGCAAATCGTTGCTTCGCTGTCGGGGTTAGCATCACCGATGAAGGCGACACCCATTATAGGAATGGCGCGCCGCTTCAGGGCTTCGATCGAGAGAAGGCTGTGATTGATCGTACCAAGGCGCGTGGACGCACACAAAATAACCGGCAACTTCCAGCGCGCGAACACATCGATCTGCAACAGGTCGCGCCGGATTGGCACTGCAAGCCCGCCCGCGCCTTCAATGACGAGTGGCCGGGATACGCTTGGTATGACCAACTGGGCCGGATCGATTTCGACGCCTTCACACTCAGCCGCGTAATGCGGAGAAGCTGCAATCTTCAGCAAGTAGTTTTCGGGCAGAATGCGCTCTGGCCCCAAGCCACTCAGTCTTTGCACGATCTGACTATCTGTTTCGCCTTCTAAGCCACACTGAATGGGTTTCCAATAGCACCCATCAAGCGCCGCTGTCAGGGCCGCGCTGAACACCGTTTTGCCGGCATCGGTGTCTGTTCCCGTGACGATGATGGGCTGTATCATGCGGCAAGCCGTGACTGCTCGTCGGCAAGCGCATCGATCAGGGCCGCAACCGTCGCGTCATCCGTGTTGAGCGTCAACGTGATGCGCAGCCGCGCCGTTCCTTCAGGCACAGTTGGCGGCCGTATCGCGCGCACATCGAAGCCGCGCGCACGCATGGCATTGGCAAAGGCAACAGCACGTGTATCGGAACCAACGATGATAGGCTGAATTTGTGAACCCGAGGCAACAATGCCGAGCTTCTTGTGTAAAAGTTGACCCGCAAGGGCAACGCGCTTGTGTAGCGTCTCGCGGCGTTCGCCTTGTGTGGCGCTGATCTCGAGCGCCGCACGCACTGCTGCTGCGACGAGCGGCGAGGGTGCTGTTGCATAGATAAAGGATCGCGCGCGGTTGACCAGGAAGTCGCGCATGACGCGCGGGCCAAGAACAAGCCCACCCATGACGCCGAGCGCCTTACCGCAGGTGTGCAGCGAAATGATATTGGGCCGCCCTTCGAGGGTAGTGCCAAGCCCGCGCCCTACAGGTCCAAAAACCCCTGTCGCGTGCGCTTCATCGATCACGAGCATGGCGTCGTGCCGGCTCGCGACGTCCGCAAGCTCCGTCAACGGCGCTTGATCGCCATCCATGCTGTAAAGGCTCTCGACCGCAATCCACACTTGCCCCGCTCCACCCGTAGCGCGCCACGTCTTGATGGCGTCGTCAAACGCTGTCGCGTTGTTATGGCGGGCAGAGAACGTCTCGGCTTTCGATAGCCGCATGCCCTCGTGCGCGCTCGCATGAACAAGTTCATCATGGACGATGAGGTCACCGCGTGCGGGGAGCGTCGCAAAGACAGCCGTATTTGCAACAAATCCGCCACCGAAGAACAGCGCGCTTTCGGCGTTGAAAAACTGTGCCGCTTCTGCTTCGAGCGCTTCGTGCTCGCCGTGGTTGCCGCGCAACAGCCGCGATCCGCCAGCGCCAATCGGTACGCCTCGCGCAAGCGCGGCCATGACGGCGCGTTGCAGTTCTGGCGAGTCCGCTAAACCCAAATAATCGTTGGACGTGAAATCGGCGCCGGCCGCAGGCACCAGCTCACGCAACCGGCCGCGGCGAAGAAGCGCCTCGAGCGCACGTTCATGACTGGCCGGCATTCCTTTGTCCCGCTGCATCCGCGGGGTCACGCGAACAGGTTTCCGGAACGGTGAGCGCTATGTCTTTCAGGGCCATGGGCTCAAGACCTAGCTTGGCGAACAAGCCGCTGTCGGCATCTTCGCCGGGGTTTCCGGCCGTCAGCAAGGTATCACCGACAAAAATGGAGTTGGCACCGGCAAAGAAGCACAACGCCTGTGTTTCGTCACTCATTTCTGTGCGCCCCGCGGAAAGCCTGACGAACGACTTGGGCATCATAAGGCGGGCAACCGCAATGGTGCGCACGAAGTCGATGGCGTCGAGCTTTTCGACGTGTTCGAGCGGCGTTCCGGGAATGGCGATCAGCATGTTGATTGGTACGCTCTCGGGATGCTCTTCGAGGTTCGCGAGGGTCACCAGCATGTCGACGCGATCCTGGCGTTCTTCTCCCATGCCGACGATGCCGCCGGAGCAAACCTTCATGCCAGCTTGGCGCACGCGATCAAGCGTGTCGAGCCGGTCGGCATAGGTGCGCGTAGTGATGACCTTGGAGTAGTAGGCTTCCGAGGTATCTACGTTATGATTGTAGTAGTCGAGACCTGCGTGCGAGAGCTTGGTGATGTCGTCGTCCGAGAGCATGCCAAGCGTCATGCATGTTTCCATGCCCAAAGTCTTGACGCCTTCAACCATGGCAACGACTGACTCCATGTCGCGCGCCTTCGGGCTGCGCCAGGCGGCACCCATGCAATAGCGCGTGGCACCGGCATCCTTGGCCTTCTTTGCTTCCGCGATGACGCGCTCGACTTCCATAAGCTTTGAGGCTTTGAGGCCCGAGGCATGATGCGCCGATTGGCTGCAATATCCGCAATCTTCGGCGCAACCGCCAGTCTTGATCGAGAGCAGGCGGCTCATTTGAATTTTGTTGGGATCGAAGGACTGGCGATGCACCGTTTGCGCGCGAAACAGCAGTTCCATGAACGGCAGCTCGTAGAGCGCCAGCGCTTGGTCCCTGGTCCAATCATGGCGCACGTCGTCGCGTGCGCGGGACGAGGTGCGCTTTAATGTGTCAAACTCGGGCACGTTTGTCGTCATCGGCTGAGGCATCTCCGGAAACGGGCGGCTTGGCCCGGCAGGAGTTATGTTTGCACCGCAATGAGGCAGGCGGGCAACCGTCAATTTGCCTCTACCCGGCCTTCCCACAACCGGTGCTTAAGGGAGGTAGCCATTTGGACGCTTAAATCCCGATTTTTTTCGCCACCTTTACGGGTAAAGCGACGACACGAGGCCGGGATGCCGTCTGGGAACAAAAAGTCCGGCGAGGGGGCTCCGGTCACAAAATTTGCCTTGGCGGGTTGCAGGGCGAACCAAAAACAGCGCCCGGCTTGGGCGGCGCCATGCGCTCGGTACGCGATTAACAAAGCATGGCCGTCCGCCTTCAATTTATGATCAAATATTTACAGTATTTCATCGGGACCATACGTGCGTTTTGTAACGTATACGCTCATTAATATTTGAATTTCTGATCGCTTTTACTCAAAACAATTGTGACGTACTGGGGCAGCCGTTATGTGCGCCGCCCTGCAGTACGAGTT
>JAYSVT010000094.1:0-6625 GCA_043718455.1 Hyphomicrobium sp. | reverse complement strand
CGTCTTGAGTTTCTCGCGCAACGACGGTGTCAAAAAGCGCTTTGATCAGAATATCAATCACGTTGCGAGCGAACTTAAGTGGCGCCGCAGATTCACCGATCAGGTTGGCATCACTTATACGCCGTTTGCAAACCTGCGTGGCGACATCTTCCAGTTCAATAACTTCACCGATCCCGAGTCCGTCATTGTCGATCCGGCTGCATGCGCGACCGACACAACAGCGGACGCATGCGTGTTGTCGAGTTCGACCGTCAATAACGACACCACAGTGCGGGGTATCGCTGCGGGCGGCGCAACTGTCTCGTATCCATGGATCGCAACGACGCCTTCAACGAGCCATATCATCGAGCCCATCGGCCAGATCGTGGCCCGCCAGGAGAGCGTCACGCAGCGCCGCCTCCCCAACGAAGATGCGCGCAGCTTGATTTTTGACGATACCAACCTGTTCGAAGTTTCAAAATTCTCAGGCTACGACCGCACCGAAATGGGCACGCGCGCCAATGCGGGCGTTCAATACACCTTCCAAGCCTTTGAAGGCGGCTACGCGCGCATCTTGGCGGGCCAGAGCTTCCATCTCTCGGGTGATAACGTTTACCGTGGCCCAGGCCGCGACGACGACGGCAACTTTGTGCACTCGCCCGAGAGCGGTTTGGAAACGGACAAGTCGGATTATGTGCTGGGTGCCTATCTCGCGCCCACGCAGACTTTCCGGTTCCTGTCCCAGAGCCGGTTTGATGAAGATGACTTCAGCCTGCGGCGAACAAACACCGGTGTCCAGTTTGATTATGGTCCTTTGTCCGCCCAGGCGGTCTACGCCTATGCGGCGGGCAGTACAACGGCTGGGCTTGAGACGGAGCAACAGGACATCTTGGGCTCCGGTATGTTGCGCTTGACCAATACTTGGAGCATGGGTGGCGGCGTTCGCTATGACATCGACGAGGCGAAACTTTTGTCGGATTACATCTCGGTCAAATATTCGGACGAGTGTTTTGTGCTGACCGCAACCTACTCTGAGAGCTATTTTAATAGTACCACCATCGAGGACGACCGGACGCTGATGCTGCGCTTTGAACTCAAGCACCTCGGCGACTTCCAGTACGCCTCCGACACACTTGATTTTGCTTTTGGCGGCGAACAGCGGACCAACAACTGAGCGAGATTTAATCATCCCGCCTCCAGCCCCCCCTGGCCCGGGCGGATTGACGGCCATCTCTGCGCCACGGTTCATGTGGATAACGGCCAGATTCGCCAGACTTTCGAGCTATGCTCGCACCCTCGAGAATCGATGTTTTCAGGTCCATAGAAAAATGTCTGTGCTTCGCCTAACCCGGACGATAACCGCAACCCGAACAGCGGCCGCACTCATAGTCTTGGCGTGCTTTGCACCATTGGCTGCTGCTGAGAAAGCGCCCGCTGCGGATCCCTCTGCTAAAGTGGCGGAGCCGCCTAAGCGCGCCCCCGATACAAAAAAGACTGCAGCCCGGACGTCATCGACCGGTGGAGAGCAATCCATTGTCGCTCTCGTCAACGATGAGCCCGTGACAGGGTTTGAGGTACGCCAGCGCACTCAAATGTTGAGTGGCGGAGACGTCGCCGCAAAGGCGCAAGAGCGCTTCAAGGCCTTAATTAAGGCACCCTCGACCAGCGAACGCCTGAAGGCCATTCTCCAGGAAGTGGTCAAGGCGAATCCAGGCAAGAGCAAGGAGCAAATCCTTGCCGTATTCGAGCAGCGTAAGAAGCAGTTCGCCATGGATTTACAGAAACAAGCCTTTGAAGGTGCCCGCACCAGCGTCGTGCCGTCAGTCCGCAAGACGGCTCTGGAAGAACTGATCGACGAAAAACTAAAAATGCAAGAAGCCAAACGGGTTGGCGCACTCGTTCCCGACGAGGAAGTCGATAAAGTGGTACGCGGCATTGCCGAACGCAACAAGATGACTGAAGCGCAGCTCGCACAACAGTTAGGCGGCTCGCTCGATCCAATGAAGTTTCGCGTGCGCTCGACTTTGTCTTGGAACGAAGTTATTCGCCGCAAATTCGGCCATCAGATTTCAATCGGCGCCAAAGACGTCGATAAATTTGTCGCAACATCAGCAACGGGCGGCGAGGATCAGGTCGAATTGGTCGTGCAGCGCATTCTCATCACCATGCCCGCCAAATTGGATCAAGCTGGCGTTGCCCAGCGCGTATCTCAAGCGGAAGCCATCCGCGCCAAATTCACGGATTGTAAGTCGTCCGGTCAGATCGCAACGGGAGTGGCAGGCGCCAAGTTCGACGAACTTGGCAAACGCAAACCATCCGCCTTCCCTGAGCCGACACGAACACTCTTGCTTAACGCCAAAGACGGCGAAATGCTGCCCCCCGCTGTCGGCGAAAATGGTATCGAGCTTTTTGCCGTTTGCGGCCGCGACGTCATCAAAGTCGAAGAGCAAAAACGCAATCAGGCCGAAGGTGAACTCAAACAGAAAGAATTTGAGCTTCTCGGCAAGCGTCACTTGAAAGATCTACGGCAAGACGCGGCGATCGAGTACCGCTGACCATGGGAGCTGACCATGGAAGCTGACCGTGGGGGACAGGCAAACACCTCTTATGATCAGCCGCTTAAGCGTAAGCCCCTCGCACTAACGATGGGCGACCCTGCCGGCATTGGCCCTGAGATTACCCTGCGCGCTTGGACCAACCGCTCCGCGCAAAACTTGGCGCCGTTCGTCGTATATGGCGACCCGCACATGCTTGAACTACGCGCGCGCGCTCTTGGCCTCAAAGTGCCAATCTCCTGTGTCGCCCCGTGCGATAAAATTACCGAACTCTTTCAAAATGCCCTTCCCGTCCATCCCGTTGCGCTCGCAACTCCGGTCATGGGAGGGATGCCAGACAGCGCCAATGCTCCAGCGATCATCATGGCGATCGAACAGGCCGTCACTCACGCAGCCTCAGGCAAGGCGCGCGCCGTTATCACCAACCCCATTGCCAAGAGTGTGCTCTACGGCGCAGGCTTTCCCCATCCCGGCCATACTGAGTTCCTGGCAGCCCTTGCAACTAAACACTGGCCGGGCCGCCGGCATCAGGCCATCATGATGCTCGCGTCAGATGATTTGCGCGTTGTGCCTCTTACAATTCACGTTCCCCTCAAGGACGTTCCAAATCTCATCACGCGCGACTTGATCTCAGAGACGGTGCGCATAACGTCGGCCGCGTTGACGCGCGATTTTGGAATCGAGGCGCCACGCATTGCAATCTGCGGCCTCAATCCGCATGCAGGCGAAGGTGGCGCGTTAGGGCGGGAAGAAGTCGATATCATCGCACCTGCAATCCGCGAACTTCAGCGCGAAGGGTTTGCCCTCAGGGGCCCTCACTCTGCCGACACTCTGTTTCATGAGGCTGCGCGGCAGACCTACGATGCGGTCATCGCCATGTATCACGATCAAGCTCTAATTCCCTTGAAGACCCTCGCCTTCGATCAAGGTGTCAACATCACGCTCGGTCTGCCGTTCGTGCGCACGTCGCCCGATCACGGCACCGCGTTTGATATTGCAGCTGAGGGCCGGGCGTCCGCGCAGAGCCTCATCAATGCGCTTAAAGTTGCAGATCAAATGTCAGCACGGCGTGCGGCGGCCCTAACATGAGCGGCGATCCGCACGACGAATTCATCGACAACCGCTCTAACGCCAGTCCCGACGGCTTGCCGCCGTTGCGCGACGTCATTCGCGTACACGAACTTCGTGCCAAAAAGGCGATGGGGCAAAACTTCATCCTCGACCTGAACATCACGCGCAAGATTGCGCGGGCCGCGGGCCCGTTGCCAGGACGTACTATTGTCGAAATTGGCCCAGGCCCAGGTGGCCTCACGCGCGCGCTACTTCTCGAAGGCGCGGATCACGTTATTGCGGTCGAGCGCGACGAACGCTGCAGGCCGATCTTAGATGAGATATCTGCACACTACCCTCACCGATTGACCGTGCGCTTCGGCGATGCTCTGGAGACCGACTGGACCTCGCTCCTCGCCGCCACAACAGGCCCTGTCTCGATCGCCGCCAACCTTCCCTACGGACTTGCATCACTCTTGCTTGCCGGTTGGCTTGAAACTGAACCCTGGCCGCCGTGGTATGACCGCATGATTTTGATGTTCCAGCGCGAGGTCGCGGAACGCATCGTCGCTGAGCCAGGCTCCAAAGCCTATGGCCGCCTGTCGGTGCTCGCACAATACCGGTGCGAAGCGCGCATCGTCATGCACTTGCCGCCCGAAGCCTTCACACCGCCACCGAAGGTGTCCTCTGCGGTGCTTGAATTCATACCCCGCGCCGCGCCTCACCCGGTGTGCTCCGTCGCGGCACTGGGGCGCGTCACGCAGGCGGCATTTGGACAACGCCGCAAGATGCTGCGCGTGAGCTTGAAACAGCTCACGCCGATGCCGGAACTGTTGCTGAGAGAAGCAGACATCGATCCGCAAAAACGCGCCGAACAATTGACGGTGCAAGACTTTGCCCGTTTAGCGGCCATCGTCGAGCGCACCAAGGCGGCTTAGGCAGCGCCGCTCGTATCCACGTGTGTTCGCAAGCGCATAGGATCATAGAACGGCAGTTGCACGACCATAGCCTTGTAGATTTCAGCACCATCCTCAATCTCAAGCGCCGTTCCAAGCCGGATCGCAGTCGGCGTGAGCTGCGCCAGTGCCAAAGACTTCATCAGATGCTGACTGAAGGCAGCGCTCGTGACGACGCCAACGTGTTCGCCGCCGTTCCGAACTTTGGCCAGCGGTGTCATGGCAATGCCCGCCATAACTTCAAGCCCCGCAATAAATGTGCGTTCCTTTCCCTGGCTCGCTGCAAGCGCTGTCCGCCCGCGGAAATCCGGCTTCGTGAGATCGACTGTCCACCCGGCATTAACTTCCCACGGTGTGGTATCGGCGTGGCGCATCTCGAAAGGAAAAAACAACAGTCCCGCTTCGATCCGCGCGATTTCAAGACATGCCCATGAAATTGGAATAACGCCACGCGCTTTTCCTGCCGCAAGAATCGAATCCCAAAGCGCAACGGCATCGCGCGCCGCACAGAAAATTTCGAACCCGCTTTCGCCAAAGAACCCGGCGCGCGCGATCACGGCAGGCCGTTCAAACAATGTAGTTCTATAATGTGTGAAGTACGCCAGTTTGTTCAAGCGAAGCGGAGTGTGGGGTTGCAAGACGCCGGCCGCCAGCGGACCCTGAAATGACAGCAAGTGGGTGTCGTCATCGCACGCGAATATTGCGTCATAGTTATTAGCGTGATCGCGCATCGCATCTTCCAATTTGCCGCTGCCGTGCGACAGGCGGAATTGATGAAGCTCGTCGCAGTAAACGATCACGTCATCAATCAAGGCTCCCCCCTCATCGACCACATTGGACACCTGAGATTGGCCAGCGGAAATTTTTGAGATATCAGACGTCAAAAGGTAGTTGAGGAACTCAGCTGCCTGAGGTCCGGAGACGTCGAGCAACTTGTGCGCCGAGATATCTATCAAGCCGGCGCTGTAACGCACAGCTGCGATTTCCTCATACGCGCTGGTCGCGTAACTTTGAGGCACCGCCATACCATTCCATGACCCGCTGAGATCCGAACCCAGCGCCTGGTGGCGGTCATTCAACACGGATTTGCGGGACATTAGCGGGGCTCCAGCTAAACTGAATGGAGTTGTATGATCCATAAGGGGCCACACTCACGCTCAACAAAACGCCCGCAGAATTGATCCCGCGGGCGTATTTTTCGAGAACGAACACCAGACGGCAAAACGAACTCGCTTACGCGATCTTCTCGCCCATTGGCATCTTGCGGATGCGCTTCTTCGTGGCGGCTTGGACCGCATTTGCCAAGGCCGCATGGAACGGTGGCAGACCCGGCTCTCCGACGCCTGCAGGCCGTGACGGCTTGCCGTTGATGATATGCACGTTCACCTTCACCGGGTAGTTCGACATGCGCGCGATGTTGAAGTCCGTGTAGTTCGACTGCTCGACGGCGCCGTTCTTGAAGGTAATAGCGCTATAAAGCGTCGTCGACATGCCCTGTACTGCAGCACCCTCGATCTGAGCGCGGATGCGTTCGGGGTTGACAGCAAAGCCGCAATCGATGGCCGTGTGCACTTCCGGTACGCGTATAGTGCCATCCTTGTCGATTTTGGCGTGCACTACTGTTGCCACATAAGACTGCCACGCAATGTGCGCGCAGATGCCGAGGCCCTCGCCCTCTGGCAATTTCTTGCCCCAGCCCGCTTTCTCCGCAGCGATGTTAATGGCGTATTTCAAGCGCGCCGTCTCCATCGGGAACTCTTCAATTGGATCGCCATAATGCCAGAAGTCCTCGGGGAAACCGAGTTCCTTCGGGTTGATCGTGCGGTCCGAACCGACAAGTTCAAGCAAGAAGTCCTTTGGGTCCTTGCCGAGCTGATAAGCGGCTTCGCACACGGCCGAGCCCGTTGCCCACAAGTGCGGGATGTTCGAGACCGAGCGGAACCAGCCGATGCGGGTTTTCGCCATGACCTTGCCGTCCTCGCAACTGACGTTCGGGATTTCGTACGGGACGTTCACGTGGTCCATGCCCTGTTCGATGAAAAACTTGTAGCCCGTGTCGGCAACGAACGTCGAAATGATCGACGG
>JAYSVT010000093.1:0-2296 GCA_043718455.1 Hyphomicrobium sp. | reverse complement strand
GGGAACGGTTTCTTGCCGAGCATGTAATTGTTGACGATGTAGGGCCAGATCAAGTCGCGCGGCCGCATCATGTTGAAGACGTTGGCCATGCGCGAGCCATCAAGGAAGCCGCGCTCCGTCATCAGTTCATCGAGAGAGGCGAGCTGGTCGTCGTCGGTAAAGAGTAAGAGGTCTCCGGCAAGCGAAAAGTCGACTTGGGTTGTCAGAAGGGTCGCGCAATTGAAGGGCTCTTCGCCGCGCTTTGCGAGATACGCAAGCGTGCACGACAGTGCCGTGCCGCCGACGCAGTAGCCGAGCACGTTGATCTTATCGATACCAGTTTCTTGTCTGACGGCGTCTGCCGCCGACAGGATGCCTTCGAGCATGTAGTCTTCGAAGGTAGCCTCCGCCAGATCTTCGCCGGGGTTAACCCACGATACGACGAAAACAGTGAAGCCCTGGTCGACAACATACTTGATGAAGCTTTTCTGCTTGTTCAGATCGAGAATGTAAAATTTGTTGATCCACGGCGGCACCATTAGCAATGGCCGCTCTCGCACCTTGTCGGTTGCAGGAGCGTATTGAATGAGCTGCAGCAGGCGGTTCTGATAGACGACCTTGCCGGGCGTCATCGCGAGATTGCGCCCGATCTCGAAAGCGGTCGTGTCGGTCTGACTGATCTTCATCAGATCGGTCGAGCGCGCCATGTCGGCCGCTAAAAGTTTGACGCCGGCGACTAGATTTGCGCCGTTGGATTTGAACGTCTCACGCAGCACTTCGGGGTTTGTCGCCAGGAAATTGGTTGGCGAATAGGCACTCGTCAACTGGCGGAGATAGAATTCTGCCCGGTGACGGTCGCGATCGGCCAATCCTTCGGTTTCTCTAAGCCTGTCTTCCGCCCATTTGCAGGCGAGCAGATAGCCTTGCTTGCAAAAATCGAAAAACGGATTGTTCGACCACTCAGGGTCTTTGAAGCGGTTATCTCCCGGCCCGGGCTCGATGAGCGGCGCGACGCGCATGCCGAACATGCGCTGCATGACGTTATTCCACAGTTCTGCCGATTGTTTGAAGACATGAGCCTGTGCTTCGGCGAGACGCGCTGGATCGGAAAGCCAGCTGCGCACGAGTTCCGAAATCGTTTTGGTTGCAACCGACAATTCGCTGGCTTGGGAATACGGGCCAGACGTCGCGCTGGGCCGCTCGGTCAATTTCGCAAGTGCTTCGCTGCCGTGCTCGTAGGCCTTCAGCAGGTTGGCCGCGAACTCTTCCGGGTTCGGAATCATGTAGTCCGAAAAGAGACTGCGCGTTTCAGGGTTTTCCTGCTGCATTTTCGAAATGGTCTTTCCCATGCCCGGCGTGCTGACTGCGGCCGCTACTCCGAAGGGCTACATGCCGATTGATAAGTATTTTATACAGTGTGGCTGCAACGGCGTGTAATCAAGCCCCGAAAGGCCAACCCCAAAAAGTAAATGTCGTGGCGGCACGCCCTGCCAAAGCGGGCCTTCGTTCAGTGACACGAGTGACCCGCAGTTTGGCTTGGCGAGGACAATGACGCACTTTGCCTATCTCATGTTGGCTGTCTCATGCGGCATTTGCGTGCACCGCAGCATGCCCCGCCAAACTTTTCCCAAAGGCGTTATGGGGCATGGGAAAGGCCACTGGACGGCAGAGCGGCCATTGGCGTAAAGAGGTGGCGTAAAGAAGGGGCGTAAAGACTGGGAGCACGAACACTGATCCGGCGGGTGCCGTGCCGGTTCTAAAAGTTATGTTTGAGGCCCCAAGAGCGCCGCGAGAGACCGAACCTTTGAGTGAAGAATTCCACCGTATCAAGCGCTTGCCGCCGTATGTCTTTGCCGAGGTCAACCGGCTAAAAGCGGCCGCGCGTGCGCGGGGTGCCGATATAATCGATCTCGGTATGGGCAACCCGGACATGCCGACGCCGCAACACATCGTCGATAAGCTGGTCGAGACGATTACCAAGCCGCGCACGCATCGTTATTCGGCGTCCAAAGGCATTCCGGGGTTGCGCCGCGCGCAGGCCGCTTATTACGAGCGCCGCTTTGGCGTGAAGGTCGATCCCGATACCGAAGTCGTAGCCACGCTCGGGTCCAAGGAAGGCTTTGCCAACATGGCGATGGCTATTACCGCGCCGGGCGACGTCGTGCTGGTGCCGAACCCCACCTATCCGATCCACGAGTTCGGATTCATCCTGTCGGGGTGCGCGATCCGCCATATCCCGATCGGTAACGGGCCGGTCTTCGATGGCCACGAGTTCCTGAAGTCCGTCGACCGGGCCGTGAAGTATTCGATCCCCAAA
>JAYSVT010000092.1:0-22420 GCA_043718455.1 Hyphomicrobium sp. | reverse complement strand
GCGAGCTTGAGAGACGGCGCAAAAACGCCGACCAGTGACGAAAAAACCTCGCCGCAGCCCGCCAACCGTCAAACACAAGCGTTGCTCAGAGGTTCCCTTGTAAGGGTATTGCGCCTCCTCCTTGTCGAACACTGAAAACTCTGGAAATGGGACAGGTGACAAGACCGCACCATTAACACCAGAGGACTTCGACGCAAAAGCGTAGTCGCCCGTCGCAAATATCTGTATTATTCGAGTGTTTCTACGTGCATCGTCCAACTCGTAGTACATCACTACGGGTTCGCCTTCTAGATTCTGCGCCCATATCAGCTTGACGTATTGCATCTTCAGTTCTTTCCCGAGCCGCGGAATCGAGTAGAGATATCTAACGGGCCCTGCGTTGGAATTAGGAAATTGTGAGGGCGATCGAAAGCCACAGGAAGCCCTGTTGTTTCAATGGCAATAAAGTGCGTGTACAAATATTTGTTGGGAATGGAGACAAATCGGTTGCCCAATTGCGCATTTGTAAGCGTACCAGGCACGATATCTGAAACATATACGCCGTCGCCGTATCTCGCATACTCGGCATTGATATCAGCTCGCGAAGGATTGATCTGCATAGTCTTCAGAATGCCACTCATACCGTTCTCGTCGGTTTAATGATAATAGATCTGCGGTTCTTGCGCAGGAACAAGTGTATCATAGACTAACTTTAGCCCCGCGCCGATAGCAACACCGAGCGCCAACGGATTTCCTTCAGCAGCTTCAGTTCCAACTGCTGCCGTGGCGGCTACTTTAGCCGCCTGTTGAGCGCTAAGCTCTCGATTAAACAAATGCGCCATGGCGCCCGTGATCGCGCCATTCGCGAACTTGCCGCCCGAGAAGCACGCTCGCCGTGCCGCCGGCGACTGCCGCGATGGCCGTGCGCGCGATGATGCCGCCTTCGCCCGGGATATTACCGAGCGCCGTGCCCTCCATCATGAGGCTGGTGCCCGCCGCAATCGCGCCGGTGAACGCGCCGGTCATGAACGATCCGCCCTGCGCCACCGAGAACGCACCGCCCACGACGGCGTGCAACCCGAGTTTCAGAAGTCCCCCCGCCGCCGTGCCCGCCACGGATTTGACGATTGCGCCAACCCCGGAATAGACGCCTATCTGCGCGAACGAAAACGCCGCCGCGAACAACGCTTCTTTCAGCGACCCTCCGGCAGCTAACGTCAGCCCGGCCGCGGCTGCGGGACAGGTGATGGCGGCGGCGGGATTGGCGCAGGCGATGATCTGCAATATCGCCCGGCCAATGCCGGATTTGATGATGGCCTTCGCGGCACTTGCAAACGCGCGGCCGACGGCGCGGAAGAAATTGGCGATGCCCTTGAACAGACCGCTCAAGAAAAAGCCGCTCGGGTCGGTGTGATTGGTGATCGAGTACGATTGAGATCTAATCCCTAACGCCGGTTAAGCTTTTAGCCCGGCAAATAATCGAACAGTGTTTTACTCGCCCTTAAGTCTCCGGCGTCCATAAATGCATCGTCCTCCAAAGCCCTCTTGGAAGTCCTAGTGAAAGCCAAAAATCCCGTGTTGCGTTCCTCGTCCCATGATCGCCGTTTGAAACCCCGCATTCGAGCGCGGCAGGTGCTGGTGTTGCTTGCCTGCCTGAGTTCGAGTGCCTATTTCGCTTATCATGCGCTTCATGGCCGGCACGGCCTCGCGGCTCGTAATCAGTTGATCGAACGCGCCAGCTTGCTGGAGTTTGAGATCAAGAGCCTCGAGGCCGTCCGAACCAAGCTTGAGCGTGACGTCGCCCTGCTGGCGCCAGAACTCGCAAATCCCGATCTGGTCGAAGAAATCGCCCGCGACGTGCTCGGCTATGTGCACACCCAAGATCAGCTCGTCGCTGAGCGTTGAAAGCAGCATGGCGTTTGCTTCGCATTAAACAAGCGAAGCGCTCTTTCGCCGCTGTGCCTGTGAATTCCGTTGCGCGGCAACGATCCGTGGGCGACATTAAATCCGTGAACTCGAACCAGGAACCGCGCAATGGCAGGCGAGAAAGTCACCGGCCTGATCGTGCCGGCCGCAATAGCGGCCGCGCCGCGTCACAAAAAGCTGCGACTCCCGTGGTGGCTGAAGTGGCGCATGTTGGCTGCTGACGCAACTTATACAGTGGAGCGCGCTTGCCTCGGACTCTTCATCGTTGATAGTTATGAGCGTCACGGTGTCCCATCGAAAATGCGGATCGATCTTTGGCACCCCATGGCATTGCCGGCCGGTTGCATTTTCGTTGCCGCCATCCCATTTCTGGCCCTGTGGGCGGCGATCCGCCCTGTCGTGCGCTGGCGCGATCGCCGGGAAGCGCTGCGTCACAATACTGAAATGCTAAGGATCCGCTCATGAGTAAGCCCCCGGCCAAAGAGGCGCCCGTCGAACTTGAAATCCCCGATGATGTTCCCAAAGCCGATCAAGCTGTGGAGCTAATCCGCGCTTGGATCGCGGATGGGTCGCTCATGGTCTCGCTCAACGCGGACGCTTTCGGAGCGCGCGTGGGGGACTGGGGGCGGCTTTTATCAGAGGTCAGCGCCCACATCGCCAAGGCAGCGGCGCTCCAGGGTCACATGTCTGAGCCTGAAGCGGAATCTGTTGTGCGGAAAGCCTTCACGACGGCGGGTATCGTGGTCGCCGGTAGCCCGTCGAGCAGCGGCCCAGAAGGCAAAATTCGCGGGAGAACGAAGCATTAAGGGGCAATAGGCAATCGGCAATCGGCAATAGGGGTCCTCGAAGTGGCGGCTAGAAACGTAAAACTTCACTCCGAATGCCGATTGCCCATTGCCCATTGCCTCTTTCTTACCCCTGTTGCAGCCCGGCATCATAATCCGAATTTCCACAGCAACTCGAATCAGTTCCCTCTTTGAACGTGGATGAAGTGGGTCTATGCTCTTGTCGCCCCCGGTGTCGCATCGCTAAGCCTCGTACCCAGGCTGTGTGCGTTCGTTCGAAAATTCGCTTCCTCGGGGGACGTACGATGACATTGCGTTTTAAAACATCAATTGCTGCTGCTCTTTTGGCTAGCGCGCTGTCCGCAGGCTGCGCCAATGACGGCAATCTGTCGACGGCTGGCATCTCGCCGGAAAAAGCCGCCATGCAACAGGCGGCCAAGATCGATCCGGCCTGCGTTTCACTGACCAGCCAGATCGACACCTTGCGCAAGGAAGGCGCCGTTGACCGGCTTGAAAAAGCAGCTGAAGGCAAAGGTGCAAGCGTAAAGGTGAAACGCACTGCGCTCGTCAAGCAAGCCGAATTGAATAAGGCCAACGCCGATTTCCAGATGAAGTGCGGCCCAAAGATCCCAGCCGCCCAGTCAGCTCAAACGGCACCGGCCGCCCCAGCTTCCACGACAGCCAATGCGGCGGCCGCTCAAGTTGCGCCAATCGCTGCGGCTCAGCCTGCTGCTGAGGCCGCTGCAAAAACAGCTGTGAAAGCCGCTGTGCAAGGAGCCGCTCAGTGAGATCATTTTTGGCTGTGCCGCCTATTCCCATGTTCACGCGGCACAGCCATATAATACGGCTAAATATTGTCGAAGCGCGCACGCGACGCTGCGTTGAAGCGTTTGCCCTGGTGCCTAGCGGCCACACCCGCGCCATCAGGGGTTGCGATTGTTTTTGGTCTATGTTCAACAGACAGCATTGATTTGGTCTCGTTGAGTTTCGACGCTCCGTAAAGCAAAACGGCCGTGACGAGAAAGTGGAATGAACATGCGGGTTCTTATCGTTCTGAGTTTTGCAACGTTTTTGGCCGTAGGTCTTTCTGGTTGCGGCGGTGCAGCGGGCGGCGACCCGGGCGCGAAGTCGCTGCCGATGGGCCAGTCCTGCCAGTCGATCCGGAGCGAGCTCAATCGGCTCGATTCCCGGGGCGTACCCAATCTGGTTGAAAAGGCCAGCAGCGGTGGCAAATTGAGCGATGCTCAGCGCGCCGAAGCCGACAACTACAATCGCTTGCTTGGCCACTATCTTGGTGCACGTTGCCACGTCTAGGCCGGTGCTGCGTTCGACGGGGTAGTTGTGCCAAGGATTGCGCTTAGAGGCGATCACCGCTTAGAGTGCAGCATTGCGCAGCCCGCAGGAGACCCCCATGGATGAAAACACCCGCGCACTTGTCGTCTTCACACTCGTCGGCATCGTGGCCGGCTTTCTGGCGTCCATCGTCGTTGGCGGCGGTGGCATCCTGCAATACCTGATCTCGGGCATTATCGGTGCCTTTGTCGGCGGCTATCTGCTGCGGGCGCTGGGCATCAATCTTGGGATTGCCAACCCGCTCGCCTCGCAAATTGTGACGTCAACCATTGGTGCGGTCATTGTCGTTCTGCTCGCGCGCATGTTGGTTTGATTGGCGTGTTGCCGGTTCGTTTAATACCGCCTGGGAGACGCAATGATGGCCGACCTACAACCCTATCTGCCCTACATCGGCATCGCCTTGAATGGCCTGATTGCCGGGTGGCTTGCAGGATTGCTGCTCGGCGGCGGTGGTCTCATCCGCAATCTGTTCGTCGGCATCATCGGTGCGTTTTTGGCATACTTCCTGGTTCAAGCAGGCATCCTGCAATTACCAGCGAGTGTTACGGCCTACACCGACATGGTGCCCTACGGCACGCAGATTCTTATCTCCACAATCGGCGCGATTTTGGTTCTTCTCATCGCCCGCATCGTTGGGCGGTGAGCAAGGCGTGCCGCAATTCAAGACCAAGCGCCGTGTGCCGTTCACGCCGGCACAAATGTACGCTATCGCGGCCGATGTTGAAAAGTATCCAGAGTTCCTGCCGCTCTGCACTGGGTTGACGGTTCTCACGCGCGCTCCGCGAGACGGCGGGGGAGAAGACCTCACGGCAACGATGAGCGTCGGCTATAAAGCCATCAAAGAGACCTTCACCACCCGCGTCGTACTGATGCCCGATACCAACTCCATTGATGTATTTTATCTCAACGGTCCATTCAAGCGCTTGGAAAACCGCTGGCGCTTTCTTGAAGCCGAGAGCGGCTCCGAAATCGACTTTTTCATCGATTATGAGTTCAAGTCGCCGATGCTCGGCGTTCTCGTCGGCGGCATGTTCGACCAAGCTTTTCGCAAATTCGCCGAAGCCTTTGAGTTGCGGGCACGGAAGATTTATGGGGCGGCGCCCATAGCCTCGCCATCTGCTTGAAACGCCTGCATCTGGTGCCAAGTAAATAACGAGGCTGGTCTAATACAGCACCCAGCCTCGTCAAGTCTGTGACGTCAAGTCTAGGTCGTCGCAGTGTACTGAATGTCACTTGCGGCACCATTCCCTCACGGTGGCGCAAGCTTTCGTCGCCGGTACCGTCCCTTTGCAGGAGCGCCCCGGTCCCGGCTGGCAGTCT
Organism: Hyphomicrobium sp.; assembly: GCA_043718455.1. GTDB lineage: Bacteria > Pseudomonadota > Alphaproteobacteria > Rhizobiales > Hyphomicrobiaceae > Hyphomicrobium_B. The sequence goes on along the minus strand of JAYSVT010000092.1, from coordinate 17,057 downwards.
ATTGCCGAAGCGGAAAAAGGAGCGCAATGCGCTTAGCCGGAAAGTAGTTTTCCGTTGAGCAATGCTCAAACTGACCCAACATTGATGGGGCACAGCTTTTCCAGCGGCGACCCATTCGGCGCAGGCAGGTAAATAGATGTGCGACATAGATGTGCGACGTTGTCGCGGACCACAGCATGGGACCATGGGACCAATGTCGGGACCGGTCAGCGGATCATCTTGTCCGCGTTGCGCGCTTGGAGAAGGCCCTTCACGCGGTCGAGACCTTTCGCTTGCGTAAAGTTCGCACCATCGAGATCAGCGCCTGTGAAATCAGCGTCACTGACATCGGCGCCCGTCAAATCCGCGCCTGAAAGATCGGCGTCTTTGAGAACAGCCCCTTGAAGGACGGCCCCTTTCAAATTGGCGAAGCGCAGCAGGGCGTGAGTGAGATTGGCGTCCGTGAGGTTTGCACCTGAGAAATTGGCGCCAAGAAGTTCTGTGCGCCAGATCTCTTCAATGAACCCTGTTTTCCCAAACGGCGCGCAGGTTGCACCTGTCAAATCCGCTCCCGAAAAATCGGCCCGGGTGAAACGCCCAAACATTTTGATGCCCCGCATATTGGCGGAACGGAAAGTCGGTGCTTCGCTTCCTGCCGCCGCAAGTGTTGTAAACGCTGACGGCCGCAGGAGGCTGGCGCCTTCGAGATTGGCACCATCGAGGCGCGTGGAAATCAGAACGACGCGATCAAGCAGGGAGCCGCTAAGATTGGCGCCTGAGAGATCCGCGTTCGATAGATCGGCGCCAAACATATTGGCGCGCGTGAGCGTTGCCTTCTTGAAGTCGAGACTAGAGAGATCGAGGCCGGAGAGATCTTTGCCGCTGAAATCTGGCGAACTGCCGGCGGGTGCTGCGTACATCTGCTCGGTCAGTTGGCGCGCTGTGAAGTCGGCGGCGAGCGCAGAACCATCAGCGGCAGCCTGCGCGAACAACAATCCAGCCATCACGAGCCATTTGCGCATCATGTGATCACCTGCCGAATGAGACTCAACGCCTCGCCAACGGCCGCCGTGCGTATGGCACAACGTGAGCCTAGCCCATAACGGCTTTCTTTGGTGACCGGATCCCGTCCGCGAAGCAGAGCAGTTAGATAAACAAGACCGACAGGCTTTTCGATGGTGCCGCCGCCAGGGCCCGCAACGCCGGTAACAGATATGGCGACGTCCGCTTTGGAGTGCCCCAGCGCGCCTTTGGCCATTGCCACGGCTACTTCTGGGCTCACGGCGCCAAACTGCTCGATAAGGACACGCGGCACGCCGAGGACTTCGATCTTTGCGTCATTTGAGTAGGTGACGAACCCACGCTCCAAAACGTCGGATGAACCGGGGATTTCGGTCAACAATGCTGCGATGAGACCGCCCGTGCAGCTTTCGGCCGTGACGAGTTTCAGGCCGCGCTGACGCAGGTCATCGAGAAGATCGCGCGCTGCAGCGGTGAGGTCATCGGAAAACATGCGATTGCGTCACTCTCAAAACGCTTCGAGGAGCGCTTGGGCGAAGCGCTCCCCGATAAGGCTAACGAGAGAGAGACTGCGATGCAAATGGCTCTAACGGACAGCCTGGCTGATCAGGCTGCCGCCAACCTTTCGGCCTGGTTGAGCAGACCATCAAGAATGTCGCGACTGCCGGAGCCCATGACCCCGACGGTCTTCTTCTGTGCATCTTGCCAGATCGGATAAGCATCCTTGAGCACGGCCTGACCCTTGGGAGTCAGGTGCAAGCCGCGGCCGCGCCGTCCGGCGGGCGGATCCATCACGATGTGACCCAGCGCCAATAGACGCTTCAGGTTACGCGACAGTGTCGACTTTTCGATATCGAGGTCGTGTCCGATTTCGACAGCCGTAATGCTATCGCGCGCTGCAAGCTGAGCGAGCAGTGTGTACTGGCTCGCCGTGATGCCAAGTGGGCGCATGGCATCGTCGTAGACGCGCGTGATGATACGCGACAGCTGTCGAACGCGGGTGGCGAGACAAGTTTCCGATGAGGCTTCCGCAATTGCGCTGATGGCAGCATCGGAGGGTCTACGGTCAAGATTTTGGGGCATAATGTTCATGTCGGCTCCCACGTTGGTCGTGGCAATACAACCACTGCCATCCTTGATGCAGCGATTCTGGGAGAGGGGTCAACGCTCAGTGCGTGGCTAAGGTGCCACGGGTATCGGCAACATGAGAGTTGCGCTGGCCATGGCTGCGATTCCTTCGCCCCTCCCGATGAAGCCGAGGCCTTCGGTCGTGGTTGCTTTCACGCCGACGCGGTCTGGCGTTAAGCCCAGCGCTGCCGCGATAACAGCCTGCGTGGCGCGGCGGTGTGGGCCAATTTTGGGGGCTTCGGCCAGGACGGTCACATCCACGTTGACGATTTTCCCTCCCCGTTCGCGCACCCGGCGCGCTGCATCTTCGAGAAATATTTTTGAGGCCGCGCCCTTCCACTTGGGGTCGGAGGGAGGGAAATGCTGGCCGATATCGCCGTCACCGATGGCACCGAGAATGGCGTCGGTGAGGGCATGCAACACGACATCAGCATCGGAATGGCCTTCGAGAGAATGTGTGTGTGAAATCTTGACGCCGCCAAGCCAGACGTGATCGCCGTCGCAGAACTTGTGCACGTCGAAGCCGGTGCCCGTGCGGGTTTCGTAAGTCTCAGTCATGGCACTTCGCAATCTCCTATCGGCGGCGACAATGTCTTCGGCGGTTGTGAGCTTCACATTTGCCGCGCTGTCTTCGACAAGTGCCACATCGAGCCCGGCCCATTCGGCAACGGCGGCATCGTCGGTAAAGTCGTGCTTACCAGCTGCCGCGGCCGCGCGGTGTGCGTTAAGAATGTCAGAAAATCGAAAACCTTGAGGGGTCTGTGCACGCCAAAGTCCTGCTCGTTCTATTGTTTCGGAGACGACCCCGCTAGAATCCGCACGCTTCAGCGTGTCGGCAAGCGGTACGGCTGCGATGGCGCAGGGATATTTGGCGAGAGATGCAATGACTTTGGCGATTGTCATGTGTGAGACAAAGGGACGGGCTGCGTCATGAATGAGGACGTAGTCGGGCTTGTGCTCCTCGAGTGCGAGAAGTCCGGCAAGCACTGATGCTTGGCGCGTCGCGCCTCCAAAAGCGGGCGGCTGAAGCTTGTTCCAACTCTCACCTAGTTGCTGGCGGTAGAGGTCAGCGTCATCCGGATGAATGACGTATTGGACCCAGCCAACCTCGTCGAGCGAGCCGAAGGTGTGGAGCGACTGGACGATGACAGGCGCGCCGCCGACCCAGGCATACTGCTTCGGCACCTCGCCGCCAGCGCGCGACCCCCGCCCGGCAGCAACGATGAGAGCGGCGATCTTCAAGTGTCATCTCCTGGAAACGGGGCTGGCCCGAGCGTTAGCGATGGCGCGGCATTACGGCAATTGGGAATATTGAACTTTTAGCTTGCCCGGACCCGTGTGGTCCAACTAGTCTGCCTAACCGTAAGGCAAAGTTAGAACGTGCACAATTTGAAGGCAGACCCGTGTTTAATCCCATTGACACCTTGCCCACCGGCACGGCGAAGCCAGAGGCAAACCTCGTGGCCCTGGCACCGATGTCGGGCGTCTCGGACCTGCCCTTCAGGCGGGCTGCACACGCCCTTGGGGCGCCAATCGTGGTCTCGGAGATGATTGCCAGCGAAGAACTGGTCAAGGCCCGGGCGGACGTTCTGCGGCGTGCCGAGGGCCGGGAGTTAGAGCCGTTCATTATCCAACTTGCGGGCCGCGAAGCCAAGTGGATGGCAGAGGGCGCGCGCATCGCAGCCGGTAGGGGCGCAAGCGTCATTGACATCAACATGGGCTGTCCTGCCAAAGAAGTGACCGGGAAACTCTCAGGCTCCGCCTTGATGCGCGATCTCGACCACGCGCAGTCGCTCATTCGTGCTGTCATCGATGCCGTTGATGTGCCGGTGACGCTGAAGATGCGCCTCGGCTGGGATGACAAAACACGCAATGCGCCCGAACTCGCGCGCCGCGCCGAAAGCGAAGGCGTCAAACTCATCACCGTGCATGGGCGCACGCGCTGTCAGTTCTTCAAAGGCAAAGCCGATTGGGCCGCTGTCCGCCCTGTGGTTGAAGCGACGAAACTTCCCGTCCTCGTCAATGGAGATATCCTGACGGCCCAGGACGCAGCTGAAGCACGCGCGGCATCAGGTGCTGCTGGCGTCATGATTGGGCGCGCGGCATATGGTGCGCCTTGGCTTCCCGGACAGATCGCGCGGTTTTTTGAGACGGGTCATGACGCAGGTCCGCCTGTGATCGACGAACAAGGCCGCATCGCCGTTGAACATATCGAAGAAATGCTCGTTCATTACGGCCGCCGGCTTGGTTTAAAGAACGCGCGCAAGCACATCGGCTGGTACCTGATTTCGAGTGGCCGGCCGGAAGCACTAATCAAGGCTTGGCGCAAACAGTTGTGCACCGAAGAGGACGCGGACCGGGTACTCGCAGGTCTGCGCGACTTTTACGTCGAGCCGGAGCGGATCGCGGCATGAGTGCGAAAACAGCAAAAGCCAGCAAGGCAATAGACGCAGCACTGGCCCGCGCTGTTGCGCCCGCTACTCCAGCGATCGACACCGACATGTTGCTTGCTGCTCTTCCGCACCCAATCCTTGTCATCGCGGCCGACAACAAAATCGATTTTGCCAACGCCGCCGCCGAAGCTTTCTTCTCCATTAGTGCCAGCACTTTGAAGCGCAGCATGATTGCCGACGTTGTTGCGTTCGGCTGTCCGCTTCTGTCTCTGGTCGAGCAGGTGCAGACGTCCGGCGCCATGGTCAACGAATACGGCGTTGAAGTCGCCGCACCCCGTTTTGCTTCGCCCAAGTTGATCGACGTCTATGGCGGCCCGATGCCGGAGGATCCGCGCCGTATTTTCCTCATGCTGCAGCAACGCAATATGGCGCAAATGATCGAGCGCCAATTCACGCACCGCGCGGCCGCGCGCTCGGTCTCAGGTATGGCTGGCGTGCTGGCACACGAAATCAAAAACCCCCTCTCAGGAATCCGCGGCGCCGCCCAACTGCTCGAACCAGCTCTATCAGATGAAGACAGGGCGCTCGCGCAGCTCATCTGCACCGAAACAGACCGCATCCGCGATCTCGTTGATCGCATGGAAGTGTTTGGCGATGAGCGGCCGATTGCGAAGGAGGCCGTGAATATTCACGACGTCTTGCATCACGTGCGCAAGATTTCTGAATCCGGTTTCGGCCGCGGCGTGCGTTTTGTCGAGGACTACGACCCCTCGCTGCCTTTCGTGCACGGCAATCGCGACAAGCTGGTCCAAGCCATCTTAAACCTCGTAAAGAATGCATCCGAAGCGATTGGCGACAAAACCGATACCGGGCGGATCATTCTTCAAACGGCCTTCCGGCCAGGCGTGCGTCTTTCGGTTCCGGGTTCCGACACGCGTGTTAGCCTACCGCTTATGATCCAAGTCGAAGACAACGGCAGCGGCATCGCTGACCACATGAAAGCGCATCTCTTCGACCCATTTGTGACAACGAAAATATCGGGCACAGGTCTAGGGCTGGCCCTCGTCGCGAAAATCATCTCGGATCATGGCGGCATTATCGAATGCGACAGTGAGCCGAAACGCACGATCTTCCGGGTACTATTGCCGATGGAAGATCGCGCGCGATCCAGTTCTTCTGCCCCGTCAATCCAAAGAGGCTAAATGAGCACCATGGGCCGCGGCACGGTTTTGATCGCCGATGATGACACTGCTATCCGTACAGTGTTGAACCAAGCGCTTGCGCGAGCCGGATACGCGCCAAGGGCAACCGGCAATGCCGCAACGCTCTGGCGCTGGGTCAGCCAGGGCGAAGGCGACGTTATTATTACAGACGTCGTCATGCCCGACGAAAACGCCTTCGATCTCATTCCGCGCATCAAAAAATTGCGCCCCGATTTGCCGATAATCGTGATGAGCGCGCAAAACACGCTGATGACGGCGCTGACGGCGGCGGAGAAGGGGGCTTTCGAGTATCTGCCGAAACCCTTCGACCTCAACGAAGTCGTGTCGGTAGTCGCGCGTGCTCTTTCTGAGCCCGCACGCAAGCGCGCGCCGCAAACGCAGGCGGCGGACGGAGAAGAGCTGCCGCTCATCGGCCGATCACAGGCGATGCAGGAGATCTATCGCATCCTCGCCCGCCTCACACAGACCGATCTCACAGTGATGATCACGGGTGAGAGCGGCACGGGGAAGGAACTCGTTGCGCGTGTCCTGCACGATTTCGGCAAGCGCCGTCAGGGCCCGTTCGTTGCCATCAATATGGCGGCCATTCCGCGCGAACTTATCGAAAGCGAACTGTTCGGACACGAGAAGGGTGCTTTTACAGGCGCGCAGTCGCGCACCGCCGGGCGCTTTGAACAGGCGGAAGGTGGAACACTGTTCCTGGACGAGATTGGCGACATGCCGCTCGAAGCGCAAACCCGTCTTTTGCGCGTGCTGCAACAGGGCGAATATACAACCGTCGGCGGACGTACACCGATCAAGACCAACGTGCGCATCATCGCCGCGACGCATCGCGATCTGAAAACACAAATCCAGCAAGGACTCTTTCGAGAAGATCTGTTCTATCGCTTAAACGTCGTGCCGATGAGGCTTCCGCCATTGCGTGAGCGCAAGGAAGATGTCGGCGATCTTGTGCGGCACTTCCTGCGCATGGCGGGGCGTGAAGGACTCGGACAAAAATCCATCGAGACCGCCGCGATCGAACGGCTCAAGGGGTACGCGTGGCCCGGGAATGTGCGCGAGCTCGAAAATCTCGTCCGGCGGCTTGTGGCACTCTACCCGCAAGATACTTTGTCGTTGCAGGCCGTGGAACAGGAGCTCGCCGGTTCAGAGCCATCTCAACCCGCGTCTTCGAACGGAGACGGGCTAGAGCTCAATGAAGCCGTCGAGCGCTACCTGACGCGATACTTCATGTCATTTGGCAACGACCTGCCGCCACCAGGACTTTACGACCGCGTCATCCGGGAGGTTGAAATACCGCTATTGAGCGCTGCGCTTGGGGCGACCCGCGGCAATCGCATCAGGGCCGCTGAGTTGTTGGGTCTCAACCGGAATACGCTGCGAACGCGCATTCGCGACCTCAATATCCGGGTGTTCCGCACGATCGACAGTTGAGGCAAATCATCCGAATTCATCTTGAACTCCATAAGATCTCCGCATCAACAATGTGTGCCTTGACCACAAGCCGGGTCGGGACTAAGCCACACTTGTCGCGAAAATGTCACAGTTCAAGTGCTTGTAGAATTTTAACTGTGGCGTTGAAACCCAGGCTTCGGCGTCACTCAGCTCAGTAGGGCTGCCGGGGATAGGTACGCTAAGAGGCGTTCCTGGCTGAAGTGCTTCAACAAAGCGATATGTGTCAGGGAGTTACAAGTCTTGGCTGAAATGCGATGACAGAGAGCAACGCATCTCCGACGCCGACGGTGCATCCGGGCACCGGTCAAACGGCTGCGCTGCCCCAGGCGACAATTATCGAGGAAGGCGATAGCCCCCTCAATCCATCCGACCGCGCGTCTCTCGTTGGATTGGTCGTGGTCGTGCTGTCGATCATATCGGCGCTTGTGAGTTATCTAATCCTCACCGGCTTGACGACGATCACGCCACGTAACGAGGTCGTATGGTCAGCGCTCGCTGTCAACGTCGGCTTGATCCTTGCCATGCTGGCGGTCATTGCCTCGCAATCGATGGGGCTGTGGCGGGCGTGGCGCGACCGGGTGCCGGGCGCCCGTCTCCATTCGCGTATTGTGCTGTTATTTTCCGTGATTGCCGCGCTACCTGCCATCCTCTTGGCGGTCGCAGCGACGACGACCTTTTCGCGATCGCTCGACGGATGGTTTTCTGCGCGCACGCGCGCCATCGTCGATAACTCTTACGATGTTGCCAAAGCTTACGTTGAAGAGCACGGCAAGATCATGCGCACCGATATCGTCAACATGGTGCGCGACATCGATGGCGCCGGAGACGATGTCAAAACCGACCCGGATGCCTTCCAGAAATTTTTGATCGGTCAAGCGGGATTGCGCGACTTGCCGGCCGCCTACGTCATCGACGCTGACGGCGTACCAGTCGTCATGGCGATCGACGATCCGAAGCTGCCCTACATCGTGCCCCCTTTAGCCGCGATCAAGCAAGCCGCCGACGGTCAGGTGCCGCTATTAATGCCAGAGAACGATTATCGCGTGGGCGCCTTAGCGCGCCTTGAAAGGTTCCCCGGGCGCTTTCTTTATGTTGTGCGCGGCGTCAGCCCTAAAGTGATCGGACACTTGCAGCGCACCGAGCAGAACGTGGACGAATACAACCGCTTGCGCCAAACCAAGAGTGGCTTGAAAATTGCGCACGGGCTCATCTACTTCATGATTTCGACAACGGCACTGCTTGCCGCGATCTGGACCGGCATGTGGTTCGCGGGACGTTTCGTGGCTCCCATCCGGCGTTTGATCGCCGGCGCACAAGAGGTTTCGCGCGGCAACCTCAACATTGCATTGCCCGAAAAACGCGGCGAAGGCGACTTACGGAGATTGTCCGAAACCTTCAACCACATGACGCGTGAATTGAAGGGCCAGCAAGATGCTCTTGTGTCGGCAAACGGCCTCTTGAGCGAGCGGCGCAACTTTATCGAAGCCGTTCTGTCGGGCGTTTCCGCAGGCGTCATTGGCTTGGACAGTGGCGGCCGCGTAACACTTCTCAGCCGCTCGGCCGAACAGTTGCTTGGCGTGACGTCACAAGACGTGGTCGGCCAAAGATTGCTGGATCTGGCACCGGAATTTGCAGGCGTGCTGGAGGCGCGCGAAGACGCCGGCATCAAGGCCAAAGGTCAGCACGAAATCAAACGCCAGATCGGCGACGAAGAGCGCACCTTTGCCGTAAAAATCACGCGCGAACGGGCCGGCGAAGGAGATGCCGGTTCTGTTGTGACATTCGACGATATTTCAGAACTGGTACAAGCGCAGCGCACGAGTGCCTGGGCGGATGTCGCGCGGCGCATCGCCCACGAAATCAAGAACCCCCTCACACCGATACAACTCTCGGCTGAGCGCTTACGCAACAAGTTCGGCAAGCAAATCTCCGATAACCGAGAGCTGTTCGACACGCTCACACAAACGATTGAGCGCCAGACCGGCCAGATCAAAAGCATGGTCGATGAGTTCGCGTCGTTCGCGCGCATGCCCGCGCCCGATATGACGGAATCCGATCTTCGCGTTGCCGTGCAAGAACCCGTCATCCTGTTCCGCGAGAGCAACAAGGACATCGATTTCAAGCTTAGTATGCCAGCCACTGCTGTGCGCGCGCGCTTTGACCAGCGCTTGATATCTCAAGCGATGACCAACCTCGTCAAGAATGCGACGGAAGCCATCGAAGGCTACGGCGAAGCACAGGGCCGTCCGCCCGGATACCGCGGCGAAATCGAAGTCGTCCTCAAACTACTCGATGATCGCGTGGTGATCGAGGTTGCCGACAACGGCGTCGGTCTGCCGAAGCAAAACAGGTCACGGCTGCTTGAACCCTACGTTACGACACGCGCCAAAGGCACAGGCCTTGGGCTCGCTATTGTGCAAAAGATCATCGAACAGCACAGCGGCACAATTGCGCTTGAAGACGCCCCCATCACCTCTACGCGATCGCGCGGCGCCTTGATGCGCGTTGTCCTGCCATTGAAATCGTCACGACTTATTGAAAGCACAGATCCATCGCCCGCAAGCACCGAACGAACGGCATTGCGCGCGTAACCTTTAGCCAGCGTCACGGGAGCCTTAAAAAATGGCAGCAGACATTTTGGTCGTCGACGACGAAGCCGACATCCGCGATTTGGTCTCGGGCATACTTGAAGATGAAGGGCACCGGACGCGGCTGGCGCGCGACAGTGATGAGGCGCTGAAGGCGATCGAAGATCGCAGGCCGCATCTGGTGATTCTCGATATCTGGCTGCAGGGCAGCCGCCTTGACGGCCTTGAAGTGCTGACTGTTATGAAGCGCGCCTATCCCGATCTCCCCGTTGTGATTATCTCGGGCCACGGCAACATCGAAACGGCCGTCACGGCGATCAAGCGCGGCGCTTATGATTACATCGAAAAGCCGTTCAAATCTGACCGGCTGGTTCTTGTCACGCTACGGGCCCTCGAAGCGTCGCAGCTTAAGCGCGAAGTAAAAGAATTGAAAGAACGCTCGGTCGTCTCGGCCGAAATGATCGGCAAATCGACGGCGATCAATCAGCTGAAAAATAATATCGACCGGCTCGCCCCAACCAACAGCCGTATTCTCATTCGTGGTTCGTCCGGTACAGGCAAAGAACTCGCGGCCCGTGTTATCCATCAAAAATCGCACCGGGCTGACGGACCCTTCGTGGTGCTGAATGCCGCTGCCATGGCCCCTGATCGCGTGGAAGAAGAGCTCTTCGGCACGGAAGACCGCACGGGCGGGCCGCGCAAGGTCGGCGCGCTCGAAGAAGCGCACACCGGCACGCTCTACATCGACGAGGTCGCCGACATGCCGATGGAGACGCAAGGGAAAGTCTTGCGCGTGCTAGTTGAGCAAAAATTTATTCGTATGGGCGGCTCGCAGAAGGTATCGGTCGATACGCGGATTATATCGTCCACAAGCCGTGATATTGAACGTGAGATTGAAGAAGGCCGCTTCCGCCAGGATCTATTCCATCGCCTGAACGTCGTACCGCTGCGCGTCCCGAGCCTTGCCGAACGGCGCGACGATATTCCGGAACTCATTCACTTCTTCGTCGGTCAAGTCGCACAGGCGTCTGGTCTTTCGCCGCGTCAGATAGGCGAAGACGCTGTGGCGGTACTTCAAGCTCACGATTGGCCGGGCAACGTGCGCGAACTCAGGAACAACATCGAGCGCTTGATGATTTTGGCCGGCGGCGAACCCAACACCGTTATCACGGCGGAAATGCTGCCCGAGGAAATCGGCTCTAACGTGCCTCTTCCGGTCAACGGCGGGGCGGAACACCTGATGAGCTTGCCGCTACGCGAAGCGCGCGAAATCTTCGAGCGCGAATATTTGCTGGCCCAAATCAACCGGTTTGGCGGTAACATCTCCCGCACCGCAGAATTCGTTGGCATGGAACGCTCTGCACTGCACCGCAAGCTCAGGGCACTTGGTGTTTCGTCGGATCAGCGGGCAGGGGAAGCGCGCTCGGCGTGATGGCGGCTTGATAATGGACTGGAGCATGTACGGGGCATGAGCCGTATCGTCTACGTCAATGGCCGCTACAGGCCATATGCAGAGGCGGCCGTCCATGTGGAGGACCGCGGCTTCCAGTTCGCGGACGCAATTTATGAGGTTGTTGAAGTTCGAGACCGACGCCTCGTCGATTCCCGGCGCCATTTGGATCGCTTGGAACGATCGCTCAGCGAAATAAAAATGACGCCGCCGATGTCGCGGCCGGCGTTGCTCAACGTCATCCGCCAGACAATCCAACGCAATGGCGTGCAGCATGGTCTGGTTTATATACAAGTCTCAAGAGGCGCTGGTCCGCGCGACTTTGCATTTCCCGCTGAGGATATTCAGCCGACAGTCGTCGTCATCGCGCGCAGCCAGAATCCTGCGAAAATTGCGGCGACCGCTGACGCCGGAATTGCGGTGCGAACTATGCTCGATATGCGCTGGGGCCGCTCCGACATCAAAACCGTAATGCTGTTGCCAGCCTGTCTCGCCAAGAACGAAGGGAAGGCGCATGGCGCGAAAGAAGTCTGGCTGGTCGATGCGAACGGCAACGTCACTGAGGGCGCTTCCAGCAACGCCTGGATTGTGACTGCCGATGACCGCCTCGTGACTCGGCACCTCGATACGCGCATCTTGCCCGGCGTCACACGCGCAACCGTCATAGACGCCGCCGCCGCCGCTAAACTGAAAATCGATGAACGGGCCTTTTCGGTCCGAGAAGCCTATGAGGCCAAGGAGGCGTTTATAACGTCGGCGACCAACACGGTGATGCCAGTAGTTCAGATTGACGAACATGTGATCGGAGATGGCAAACCGGGGCCCTTGACGCGCCAACTTCGCTCAGCCTTTCATCATATTGCCGAAACCTCAGCCTATTAGGCCGCAACGAAGCGCGAACTCAGCCTGCGGAGGGGGCTTTCCATCGCTTCCGAAATGACTATCTTAGGCTGACGAGCCGAAACGCGAGGGGGCAACACTCCTCTGGGCGCGAACCAAAAAGAGTGGTTTGTGCCGCGTACGCTAAAAAGAAAACGATAAAACAAAAAAGCGGATAACAACAATGGCTGAACGCGCTCAGAACTTACAGGACACATTCCTGAATTATGTACGGAAGAACAAAACCCCACTGACCATATTTCTTGTCAATGGTGTGAAACTGCAAGGCATCGTAAGCTGGTTTGATAATTTCTGTGTCCTGCTGCGGCGCGATGGCCATTCTCAACTGGTCTACAAGCATGCCATTTCGACAATTATGCCGGGCGGTCCAGTCAACCTGAATGACCAGGACGGCGAGAGCATCACTCTGTGACAGTGACTCATTCTGACGACAAAGAAGAAGACGGCCAAGACCAGAGCCAAGGCCACAGCAAGGGCCGTACGTTGAAGTCGCGGCGGCGTGCGCCAGAAGAAACACGCCGGCCTCCATCCCGGGCACTCATTGTTGTGCCGGTGTGGAAGCGGCAAATCCGCGTTGGGGAAAAGGCCAAGCCCTTCCCGCAAATTCACACGCCTGAGAATCGCCTCGCTGAAGCCATCGGCCTTGCGAACGCTATCGAGCTCGACATTGTGGATGCGCTGATCGTGCCGCTATCGGAACCCCGGCCCTCGACCCTTATTGGATCGGGCAAGGTTCAGGAACTTAAAGATCTCATCGCCGATAAAGAAATCGGTCTAGTCGTCGTCGATCACATCGTCACGCCCGTGCAGCAGCGCAATCTCGAGAAGACCTGGGAGTGCAAGGTCATCGACCGCAATGGTCTTATCCTTGAAATTTTCGGCCAGCGCGCAAGAACCAAAGAAGGCGTGCTTCAAGTCGAACTGGCGCATCTCACTTATCAAAAGGGCCGCTTGGTTCGCGCCTGGACCCATCTGGAAAGGCAGCGCGGCGGCAGCGGCTTCTTGGGCGGCCCGGGCGAAGCACAAATCGAACTCGACCGGCGCATGCTGCAGGACCGCATTGACGCAATCAAAGGCGATCTCAAGGAAGTCGTCAAAACGCGCGAACTACATCGCGAGGGACGGCGCAAGGTGCCGTATCCAATTGTCGCCATCGTGGGATACACGAACGCCGGCAAATCGACCCTCTTCAACAAAATCACGGGCGCGGGCGTGCTTGCCATGGATCAGGTGTTTGCGACCCTTGATCCGACAATGCGCGAGGTGAAATTGCCCAGCGCCCGTAAGATCATTCTTTCTGATACTGTCGGCTTCATCTCCGACCTGCCAACAATGTTGGTTGCGGCTTTCCGGGCAACCCTTGAAGAAGTTGTCGAAGCCGATCTCATTTTGCACGTCCGCGATATCGCGCACGAGGAAACGGAAGCACAGGCTGCGGACGTTGAAAAAGTCTTGGGTGATCTCGGTATCGATACGCTTCCTGCAGACAGTCACATCCTAGAAGTATGGAACAAGGTTGATCTTCTGCCGCCAGAGCGTTTGAGTGAGCTACAACTTGAGGCGCGGCGCGATGAGCGCCAGCCGGTCCTCGTTTCGGCCATTTCGGGCGAGGGGATCAACGCGCTATTCGAAGCGATCGACGCCCGGCTTGGCAAGGCTGATGAAATCCTTGAACTCGCGATCCCAGGCCATGAAGGCGCGCTGATCGCATGGCTTTACGAGAATGGCGATATCGTCTCGCGCAAGACCGGCGACGACGGCACGCTAGAAATGCGCGTTCGCATCGCGTCCGAAAAGAAAGAGCGCATGATCGCGAAGCTTCGCAAGGCGGGGATAGAAGTGTAGGGTACGCAGGGGTTATGAACCTTTGCCACAAAAATGCCGCTTCACATTTCAATTGTGCGGATGTATGAAGCGCGCCCACTGATGTTTTTGGTGGTATTTGGCTTAAGAATTTGAAGGAACAGGGGAGCCTCCCCCATGATTAGCCACATGAGACCAAGAAAAATGGACTTCGTCTGACGCGCCACTGGCTGCTTAGCGCCGGTGGTGTCTCACGAGCTGCGTTCTTGCAGCGTCTCCGAATAAGTTTCGAACTTAGCCAAAACTTAGAAAGCAGTTGAATTTTTCATGTCGCCTCGCGCTCTCCGCGCGGGTAACGCGCACGTGTCACGGCACGCGCGCGATTACGTCCGCTCGTCTGCGATGCTGAAGCGCTTCGACGCAGAGCATCGCGAACCGCACGCCGACTTATTTCTCCGCCTCGAACTTCTCCAAAAATTTCGCCTCGTCCCAGAACGCGTCCATTTCTTCGAGTGTCGATTGCGCGGGGCTTGACCCTTTTTCTGCGAGGCGCGTTTCGATGTGCGTGAAACGGCGGATGAACTTCTGATTGGCGCCACGCAACGACGCTTCAGGATCAATCTTCAAATGCCGTGCAACGTTAGCCAGTACGAATAAGAGGTCTCCGAATTCTTCTTTTATTGCCGCATCCGACTCCCCAGCGGGGAGCCGGCCGGATGCGGCGGGCAGTACAACATCTTCGAACTCCGCCAGTTCTTCTTTCACCTTGTCGAACACAGGCATCAGCCCCGGCCAATCGAAGCCAACTTTGGCGGCTTTGTCCTGGAGCTTAATCGCGCGCGTGAGAGCCGGAAGACCTACTGGAGTGTCTGACAGCAAACTCGCTTTCGGAGTTACTGAATCTGCTGCTGCTGCCTTCACCCTCCCCCCTTGTGGGGGAGGGCCTTGTGGGGGAGGGCTGGGGAAGGGGGTGTCCCGTGACTGCGAGGTCAGTGCACCACCCCCACCCCAACCCTCCCCCGTTAAGGGGGAGGGAGACGCGCTGCCCGCCGGCAAACTTGAAGAGAGCGTCGCCCGCTCTGAGTCTTTCTCAGCTCTCTCTTCAGCTTTGATCTTGTCCCACAATCCTTTGACGGCGCCTGCGCTCTTCGCGGTCTCGACGCCGAACACATGCGGATGGCGGCGGATCATTTTCGTTGTGATGCCTTCAACAACGTCGCCAAAAGAGAACGCGTCTTGCTCCTCGGCCAAGCGTGCGTGATAGACAACCTGAAGGAGCAGATCGCCCAGTTCATCTTTCAAATCGGCGCTGTCCTCGCGTTCGATTGCGTCGGCCACCTCGTAGGCTTCCTCAATCGTGTAGGGTGCAATCGACTTGAACGTCTGTTCGAGATCCCAGGGGCACCCTGTCTTCGGCGTGCGCAACGCCGCCATAATTTCAATCAGGCGCGCAATGTCGCGCGAGGGCTTCATATCGTTCGTCATGTCCATCCTCTTTTTGCGGCGGACACTAGACGAAGCGGGACGATTGAGCGAGGGGCAGGTCCCTCAGCGGCGGAGTGGGGTCGAATGACCAGGGAAATACAACACGATCAATAACGGCACGAGCCAGCCGGCCCAAGCGGCGACGGCATAAATGGACTCGAATGGCAGTTGGAAATAGATGGCGGAACCCGTTATCAGGCGGAACCAAACAGCGCCCGTCGTCACCGCCGCCATCGCCAGCATCATCTGCACATGAAGCGTTCGATTACCGCGCCGGATGGCCATCACGCCCGCCGCGAGGAGCGCCATCCAGACAATCCCTTGCACAAAAAACCCCGCGCGTGCGGCAATCGATGACTCGCTCAATATGGCAACAGGAAGCGCCGTCAGCCCTCCTATCACCACGAAAGCGCCCAAGAGGCGGCCCAGCATGCGATGCACGTCCGGCCGCCGCCGCATTGCAATGACGGCCGGGATAAGAAGCAGCGCAAGTGCCGACGACACCATGTGGAGCTTGAAGACCACAGGCATGCGCGCTGCGAGGACGAACATTTCATAAGGGAGTGGGATCACCCCCGTGCCCGATCCGATTGCGACAAGACTAACTGCGATACTCAGGAGAACGATAATGCTAACAGTTGCCCGCCAGAGAACTTTTGATGCATCGGTTGATGCCTCTGCAAGGTTTGCATGGCGCATGTGTTCGGGATTGTCACTTGCGGCAGCGGTCATGGCTTTAGGATTGGCATCCTCCTATGGCGTCATCGCGGCAGATACGTCAGACACGGTCAAACCCGCAACCGCCACACCCATCAATCTAGCGGGGCGCTGGAGCGGCCATCACTACGGCTTCGCCAGCAGACGCATTCTGACCGGTAAGGAGCCTGCGGCGGCCCGCAATACACTCACCTATGATATCGTAGCCTGCGGGGACTCATGGTGCGGGATTGCCGTCACGGACGGATCTACGTGCGGCGCTGTCGGCCTTAAAATGGCCCGGGACCCCAAGAGCGGACGGGGTAACGCGTTTAGCGGCAGTCTCGAAATCGCCAAAGGAGCAGCGCCCTATGTGATTGAGGCTTGGTACAGCGCTCCAAATTCGAAATCCGGCGAGGGGAGCGACAAGGCCCATCTGCAATTCGTCGGCGATACGGGCGGCGAGCTTCTCATGATGCGCAGGTCATTTCCCTTCCAAGCCGAAATGGCGCGCGTTGGTGATACTGTCTGCAACCTGGAAAAAGCGACGTCGTAACCAGCCCGTATCCTGCCATTGGCGCGCGGCAAACCCCCGGCTAGTATGCACGCGCATACCGGCGGGGCGGCGGGCATTCAGGGCAGGGGCCACATGTACATTGTGACGAACGCTTTCATTATGCTTGGCGAGCTCGCAGCCATAGCAGCGGTTGCTTGGCTCGGCTTGAATTTTCCGATCGCATTTGCAGGCGTTACAACTCTAGTCGCGCTCGCACTGGGGTTCCGCCTTGAGTATGCGCGGCTGCAAAACGAGATGCCGTTTTATTTTGATCGTGTCCCCGGTCGTTCGGCGCTCTTTGCCTGGCTTGTCGGCGGCACGGAAGCCTTCGTCAAGGCCCTGCTCGCGGGCGTTGTCGGCTTGCTAACGTTTCTTGGCACC
>JAYSVT010000091.1:0-2297 GCA_043718455.1 Hyphomicrobium sp. | reverse complement strand
GCTTGAGAGACGGCGCAAAAACGCCGACCAGTGACGAAAAAACCTCGCCGCAGCCCGCCAACCGTCAAACACAAGCGTTGCTCAGAGGTTCCTTAGGTTGACGCCAGTTGTAAAACATAGCAGTCTCCCATTGCGATCAGCAGCCCTCGCGCTGTTCGGTCCAATTCTAAGGCCAGCCGCAAATTGTCTCGCAAGGTCGGTTTGCGGCTGGTCTAAATTCAAGGTGCGGCTATTCGTTCGTTATTTCAAGCGAAGGTGCTGCATACGGTGGAAAGTGTCCTCGATTGTGGATAAGTACCCGTGATATTTGTATTTCATTGAGATTTTGGCCCTGAATCAGCGATTTAGTTGTCCACTACCCCTGTGGATAAGTTTTCTTTGCCCTGTGAAAATCGAGGATAACTTCGAAAATTAAACAAAATTATGCCGCCCGCTTCAAGCACTCTCTAACCCTCGTCATCTTCGCGCCGGTTTCGTTCGTCACTGCAATTTGGGCACCAAACCCCACACCCTTGCTTTCCCGGGCGAGCAAGATGGCGCGAGCCATATTGCGAAGACCCGGGATCGCGTCGGTTGAGATTTTGCACGTAGGCCGATTGCGACGTGACCCCGGATAGCCGCGCTTGCGCTTCGCGCCGTTACGCGGCTTCCGGGAATGCAAGCGGGGGGCAAAGCTCCTGCATTTCATCACAAACTACCCACTGCCTATTGACCACTGCCTACTGCCCCTTTTTCCCATCCCCACCCACACCACCACCACTCCCGACAACACCATCACGCTTGCGATGGCCGCGACGGCAGCGCCCGTCTCTAAGC
Organism: Hyphomicrobium sp.; assembly: GCA_043718455.1. GTDB lineage: Bacteria > Pseudomonadota > Alphaproteobacteria > Rhizobiales > Hyphomicrobiaceae > Hyphomicrobium_B. The sequence goes on along the minus strand of JAYSVT010000091.1, from coordinate 1,481 downwards.
CTGCCCCCTTCAGCCAACCCACCACATACGGCCCCGCGAACCCGCCGATGTTGCCGATGGAGTTAATCAAAGCGATGGCCCCCGCCGCTGCGGTTCCGGAAAGCATTGCTGTCGGCAGCGTCCAAAATGTCGGGAGGGCCGCGAATATGCCAAGCGCGGCAACGGTCAACGCGAGAAGCGCGAAAGCGGGCTCTGAAACAAGTGAACCCGCGATCAATCCGGCAGCGCCCAAAAACGACGGCAACGCTACATGCCACACGCGCTCGCCCGTCTTGTCCGAATGCCGCCCCCACACGGTCATGACAAGCGCGCCCGCGAGAAACGGCACGGCGGTGATCAATCCGGTTTGCGTATTCGAGAACCCGAAGGCCTTGACGATTTGCGGTGTCCAGAATGTCAGAGCGTACAACCCGCAGACGATGCCGAAGTAAACGAGGCTCAAGCTTAAAACGCGGCTGTCTGTCAGCGCTTGGCGCAACGTCATGTGCCCGGATGCGGGTTTCGCGCGGTCTTCTTCTGCGATCGTTCCAGCCAATGCCGCGCGCTCGTCCACTGTGAGCCAGCGCGCATCCCCGGGCTTGTCATCGAGAAAGAAATAGACGGTCACGCCGAGAAGGACGGCTGGCAACGCCTCGACGATGAAAAGCCACTGCCAACCCTTGAGACCAGCAACGCCATTAAACGAGTCCAAGATCCACCCCGACAGAGGTGCGCCAATCAATGCGGAAACGGGAACCGCGACCATGAAAGCGGAAACCGTGCGCGCGCGATCTCCCGCTGGCACCCATCGCGTCAGATAATAAATGATGCCGGGGAAGAAACCCGCTTCCGCGACGCCCAGAAGAAACCGCGCGATGCCAAGGCTCGTTGCGCCCGTCACGAACGCCATGGCCATCGATACGAGGCCCCATGTGATCATGATGCGCGCAATCCAAATCCGCGCCCCAAACCTGGCCAGCATGACGTTGCTTGGCACTTCGAACAGGCAATAGCCGAGAAAGAAAATTCCAGCCGTGAACCCGAACGCTTCCGGGCCGATGCCAAGATCCGCGTTCATGGTGAGAGCCGCGAAACCGATATTCACCCGGTCAAGATACGAGACGAAGTAACAGAGGATGAGAAACGGGATGAGCCGGCGGCGCACTTTGCGTGAGGCGGACGTGAGCGCTGGGTTCTGCATCGGTCTCATTCAAGTTTGTCAGGCGGCTTCGTCAGGGCATTCCGCTCGATAGTGCGTGGCGTAACAGTCACGCTTTCGCTCTAGCCTTTGACATTTGTGCCGCACAAAGTCGAGCGGTGGCCGTGCATACGCAATAGAGTAAAAAAATCGTGCGACCTTGCCCGTCCTCGTAACGATTGAATGGTCCACGCCGAACTTCCCGCGTAGACTAAAACGGACGCCACATTTTGAGGAGAATACGCCGATGAAAAGCCTGCTCGCTTTGGCCGTAACGGCCCTCGTTGCAGCCAGCTTGGCCATG
>JAYSVT010000010.1:0-2882 GCA_043718455.1 Hyphomicrobium sp. | reverse complement strand
TGAAGTTGCGCTGGCCAAAGTGGACCGGTGATTTGCGGCGCCTTTGGCAGCTTGGTATTCCAGGTATTGTTTCAGGAGGCGTCACCCAGCTCAACATTGCCATCGGCACGATGATCGCGACCATGCAGCCTGGTGCCGTTTCGCAGCTCTACTATGCCGACCGGCTCTATGAATTACCGCTCGCCATCGTCGGTATCGCCGTTGGCGTGGTCCTGCTGCCGGACGTTGCTCGCCAATTGCGCGCCGGAAATATAGACGGCGTCATGGACAGCCAAAACCGCAGCCTCGAATTTGCAATGCTGCTGACGATCCCGGCAGCACTTGCGCTCGCCATTATTCCCGCTGAAATCATTCACGTGCTGTTCGAACGCGGCGCGTTCAAGGCTTCCGACACGCAAGCGACAGCCGCGGTTCTTTCCATCTTTGCGCTCGGGCTTCCGGCCTTTGTGCTGATCAAAGTCTTCTCACCGGCTTATTTCGCACGCGAGGACACCAAGACACCGATGCGCTTCGCCGCGATCAGTTTGACCGCAAACACGCTCGGCTCGATTGCGCTGTTCTTCCTTTTTCGCAGTTGGGGCTGGATGCCGCAGCTTGGTATTGCGGTCGCAACATCAATCGGCGGCTGGCTCAATGCGTGGCTGCTGTGGTCGACGCTTCACGAGCGCCGGGATTTCAAGACGGATGCCCGATTGCACCGCAATTTGCCCCTCATTGGGTTGGCCAGTGCCGCCATGGCGGCGGTTCTTTATGTGGTGAACGGCTGGCTCGGACCCTACTTGCAATCCTCGCGAGGGATACTCGTTGAAGCGGCGGCGCTGGCGGTTCTCGTTTCAATCGGTCTCCTGACGTTTGCGATTTTTATTCTGGCAACGGGTGTCATGACGCCAGCGCAGCTGAAGCGATTTGGCCGCCGGTCCGGCTGATCACGCGGCCTTAAACCATGTTCGCGCTTGCCTCACTCCATGAGGCGGGCGATAACCCGCGCCGTATTCAATGATTGGGACAACAATGAAGATCACGCCGCGCGTCTTTTCAGGCATGCAGCCGACCGGAAGCCTGCATCTCGGCAATTATTTGGGCGCCATGGTCAATTGGATCAAGATGCAGGAGACGCACGAGTGCATCTATTGCGTCGTTGATTTGCACGCGATCACGGTTTGGCAGAATCCGGCTGAACTGCGCAACTCCATTCGCCAAGTCACCGCTGCCTATATCGCCGCTGGTCTCGACCCAAAAAAGAGCATCCTGTTCAATCAATCCCAAGTCGTCGAACACTCCGAACTCGCGTGGATCTTCAATTGCGTTGCGCGTCTTGGCTGGCTCAATCGTATGACCCAATTCAAGGAAAAGGCCGGCAAGGACAAGGAGCAGGCGTCCGTCGGACTTTACGCGTATCCAAACCTGATGGCGGCCGACATTCTCGTTTATCGCGCAACGCACGTGCCGGTTGGTGAGGACCAGAAACAGCATCTCGAACTCGCGCGCGACATCGCGCAGAAATTCAATAACGACTTCCGCACAGAGATTGAAGCGGCCGGATTTGCCGACGGTATTTTCTTTCCCCAGCCCGATCCCGTCATCCAGGGCCCCGCGACCCGCGTCATGAGCCTGCGCGATGGCACCAAGAAGATGTCGAAGTCTGACCCATCGGACCTGTCGCGCATTAATCTGACCGACGATGCCGACACGATCGCCAGAAAGATCCAAAAGGCGAAAACCGATGCGGACGGCATCCCGAGCGAGGCAAAGGGGTTCGAGGGCCGCCCGGAAGCGGAAAACCTCGTTGGCATTTACGCGGCCCTGGTCGATACGCCCGTTGACAGCGTGCTCAAGGATTTTGGCGGCCAGCAATTCTCGGCTTTCAAGAAGGCGCTGGCTGAAGTTGCCACTGACAAACTTGGCAAAATCGGCGGCGAAGCCCAGCGGCTAATGGCCGACCCGGAGGAAATCGATAAGGTCCTGGCGGGCGGCTCGGCCCGGGCACGCGTCATCGCCAAGCCGGTTATGGACAAGGTGAAGGATATTGTGGGTCTCCTGCGTTCTTGAACACACGTCTCTTTGATTGTGGTGAAGGCTCTGGGATTGCGGTGAAGGCTTTGGGATGGCAGCATGAACGCGATGAAACCCCGCCGCTCATTTGAATCTGGTCATAGCCGCAAGTTCCTGCTCGTCGTTGACGAGAGCCAGGAAGTGGAAAGCGCGCTCTATTACACAGCGTCCCGCGTGCAGCGCTCGTCCGGTACGGTCGTCATGCTCTATGTCATCGAGCCCGGCGAATATCAGCACTGGATGGGCGTTCGGCAAAAGCAGCTCGAAGAAGAGACTGTGAAAGCGAAGGCGCTGTTTCGCTTGTTCCGGCGCAAGCTGAACCTCGCGGGATTTGAGGCCGTTCAGTCCGAAGAAGTGATCCGCGAGGGCCCGCCGGCCGACGAGATCCTGAAGCTCATCGCAGAGGACGAGGATATTGCCATACTCGTGCTTGGCGCCGCGTCGGACGTTAAAGGCCCAGGCCCGCTTGTCTCCTCGCTGGCCACCGGCAATGCGGCGGGGGGCTTTCCGGTGCCGGTTACGGTCGTTCCGGGCAAACTGTCGCTGGAAGAAATCAAAGCCTTGGCGTGATTGTGAATAGCCCGGCCTCGACAAGCGGGACTTCAACCCTTATATTAGAATTCTTCTAATTGATTGGTTGCGATTGCGAATTCGCGAGCGCACGAGGCCCAGTCTCTAGGGCAAGTTCCTTGCTCCAGTCCAGAGTCCGATACGCCAATATCCTGCACGCGAGAGGCACCATGTTTATACAAACCGAAGCCACACCCAATCCATCGACCTTGAAGTTCGTGCCCGGCAAAAAAGTGTTGAACGACGGGACGGCCGATTTC
>JAYSVT010000090.1:0-6674 GCA_043718455.1 Hyphomicrobium sp. | reverse complement strand
ACGGAAGTTGTGCTCGTGGTTTTTGACCCGAAAAAAATCTCCTACGCGACGCTGCTGAAGACGTTCTGGGAAAGCCACGACCCGACCCAAGGCTATCGTCAGGGCAACGACGTTGGCACGCAGTATCGCTCAGCCATCTACACAACGACAGCAGCCCAACAAGCCGAGGCAGAAACGTCGCGCGCCGCCTATGAGCGCGCGATTGCATCGAATGGCTTCGGCCGCATCACGACTGAGATCGCACCCGCGCCGCCCTTCTACTTCGCTGAAGAACACCACCAGCAATACCTCGCCAAAGTGCCAAACGGCTATTGCGGCCTCAAGGGGACGGGTGTGGCGTGTCAGGTGGCGGGTGCTGCTCCGAGCGGAGCGGACTGATCCCCCTCTCCCCATGCGCTGCGCTTGCATGGGGAGAGGGCTGGGGTGAGGGGCGGCAACGCGAAGAACTCAGCGCTGAAAACTGTCGCCAAAGATTCGTTGGGTCTGCGCTGACGCTTGAAGCCAACCTACGAAGGGCACCTTATGTTTTGACCCATCCTACTTACTAGGCCGGAATGGTGAAGCAGCTACCGTTCATATAGGTCGGGGCCGCGCTCGGCAGGCGCGAAGTTGCCACACGGTGATCCAGAATCGTAACCCTGTTTAATTGCCGCGATTCGCTCGTCGCGCGATGGGTGCGATTTATCTGCAGCTTCTTTATAGAGACGTGTGCCGGCCTCCAAGCTCGCATCGATGAAACGCTTTCCGTGATACGTCTCAAACCGCCTTAACGCAGCGCCAGAAAAGCGATCAGCTTCCAACTCACGTTGACGAGCGGCACTGCGTGAACTGTCGGACGAGTCGTGTTGGCAGAAATGGTGGCCAGCTTCATGAGCAATCACCAAATAAGATTCGGGATTTATTGCCCGCGCCCATTCGGGGTCGAAAGCCAAAATACGAAACTTCGTGTTCTGCTCGATATATGCGAACCCGTTGCCGGTCCCGGGTTCCCGACACATTACTAGACCCAGGCTGTTTATAGCATCTGCGTTTCCGCCGCCCCCCATCAATTCGACGAACACTTCCATGTCCATCCAATCTGCAATAGTTGCCTTGCGCGTTGGTGGTATCGGATCACTATGGAACCCGAGAACTTGTTGTTCTCGACGCTGGCATACATCGCTGTTTTCGGCCTGCTGCTGTTGTTTTGGCGCACACGCGCCAGTCGTTTGGCCACCCATTCGGCAAGCCTCTTCCCAAGTATAGGTCCGCTGTGCAAAAGCCGGTGAGCTGAGAAGTAAATGCAAAACAGCTAATGTTCGAAAAACCTTTTTACGCATTTGTTGTGCCCCACCTTCAACACGGGCGACCACTATGAATAGCTACTGTGCGCGCCGCTTCAAGATTTCAGTGTTTAACTGATAGTCTGCATCATCTTCCAGATCTTCAAGTTTGGACTGGTTAGATTTGAGTTTCTCATTCAATTCATCGAATTGCGCTTGATCGAATGTGGGCTGATAAAGCTTCACCCTTTTGAGCATTGGATTTGCGCAAGAAGGGCAGCCCTTACAATAACAAGCGTCCACATCAAAATCCCAACGCGGGCCAAATCGGTAAACGGCGAGATACATTAATTTTGCTTGGTACTCATCAACGCCACGAGCAAGCATACCGTTCAGAAAGACCTTGTGAACAGCCTTCCAGTGGCGCGATTTTGTATCGCAATAGTAGTCATGGATCACAGAAGCTTCTCGATATTTTCCCGTAAATGGGGCGCCGATAAGACTCCAGAAAACACTTGGTATGGAAGCACCATCTACTTTGGTCCCTGACGGCACCGACCAAGTAATCCCTTTCTCGTCTGTAAATGAAAATGACTCCTTGAGTTCCATCAAGCGTCCGTCGGGTAGCGCTTTGAGAACTAGATCACCATTGAACTGTCCCGCCCGCTGTGCCATAGCCCCGCTGATCCACGGCAGTAGTCCGCCGAGCAGGACGATGACGAGCAACTTCAGCTGAGTCTGTTTCGTTTTTCCAGTAGCCGAGTTTGCCATTCGTTTTCCCCTGGTGATTATCCGATGGGCTAGCAGTTGCAAACCACAACGATAATCAAGATTGGCTTTTTGCCAGCGCCTTGGCCTCGATTAACGACACGGCAAACCATTTTCCCACCCATCTGTTAGAGCTGCCAATCGCTCCTCCCTTGCTGGATGGGACCGTGAACCTTCTAAAGGAAACACTACTTTTCCGGCCGATATCAGGTCAGTCAATTCAATACCCTGAGCGTAGGATGTCTTGGTAGATGCGGCCCTGATAAGCGCTCCAGCAAACCGATCTGCTTCTAGTTCCTTTTCTCGCGGAAGCCCAGATGCCCCAGCGGTGTGCTTGCAAACATGATGACCAATTTCGTGCCCAAGAACCAAATGTCGCTCGACGATAATATCTCGACTACCATCAGACGCAGGAACCAGCCAATTCACATTGTAAACAATAACACGCATTGGTTTTTTGTCGCGAGTATCAAAGTGCATCACAGCGAAGGCATTGTCGATCTTTGCCTCCACTATCAAAATGTTGTTTTCCAACCCGGCGGCCGAAAGTAGATCTTCCATAAAGAAGACGTCGTGTTCGCTGGTTGGGGCTCTGACAGGCAGTTTACGCGCAGCTATATCAACATGAAATGCTCGGGCTGTCTTGCCAATATCAAGCGTAAAATCCGGTGTTTGAGTAATTGCTGAACGCGATGTCCCAAAGAGAAGTAGCAAGGACAGGAGCGCTAATCGGAAAAAAAATTGCGACATCTGTGGGCTCTCAACAGCGGCGTGGCTGATTGGACTAGAAGCATAATTTATTAGTGCGCGCCAGGGCGGCAACGATTTTGGTCGTCCCTTAACGTACGATTTCCGAGACGCCGACTTGCGTTCCAGCCGGTCCAGCATACAGTGTGCCTCAGATTCAGTCGCGGTCTCAGCCGCCCCTAACACATTCAAGACTATGAAGATTTGATACGCGAGCGGCCCCACAGGGGGGACTTGCAAGAGGTCGCGCGGGAATGACGGCATTCTACAAACAAAAAAAGCAGATGAGCGTTGCTGCTCAGCTGCCACGTACAATTCTGACTGTAAGAAAAACAGAGCACAGCAGCGTTGCGCTGGCCAGAGTTTTCTATGGTTAGCGGCGTAATGAACGTTGCTTTTCGTTGTTAGCCAAACCGCCCCGCCCTACCTCGGCCGGACAATCGCGGCGATCTCGATGTCGCAGTAAAATTGCCCGCGTTCGGGGTCTGACCCTGCGGGTCTGACCCCAGGCTCGATCTCACGTAGGGTCAGACCCACAGGGTCTGACCCTGAACTGTCACGCGCTACCTCGGCCGGACTATCGCGGCGATTTCGATATCGATCTCGTCATCGACCATCGACTGATAGTCGGTCATGTTGAAGGCGCTGCGTTGGATGCGCGTTGTGGCGATGAATTCGCGGGCGCCCGCGTCATGGTTGCGCGCCGAGAGCAAGTCCGGCGGCATTGATGCGGACGTCGCGCGCATGAAGCTGCGCGCCCTCAAACAACGCAAAATCATCGATGCTGAAGAGTTGCGGCGAGAGCTTGTCACGCGCATCGAAAAATTTCGCGAGTCTCGCGCACTCGCATCGAAAGATGTGGCCTCGGCGCAATCGCCGGCACAAACAATAGCGGTGACAAAGCCCAGCACAAACACATGACGCGCGGCGAAGTTCGCCTAATTCGCAGCCCGCCGCTCTTTGGCAGGGCGCAACGTGACTGTCGCTTTGACGAGCGGCTCTTTCACAAGCTTGCCCTTGCGCGCCTGTTTGCCAGCCAGTTTCGTTGCGGGCACCGGTATCAGCGCTTCCGGCGGCACGGCAATGCCGTCGGCACCGCTTTCCAGCACCATCCGGCAGTCCGATGGCAATTGCGTAATGGCAATCTCGGGCTTTGGCGGCCCGGGCTTCCAGCCGGGCGGTCTAGGAGGAGCCGGCAATTTCGCGCGCGCCAAGCGCTCGAGCCATTCGTCAACTTCCTTGGCGCAGCCGTCTTCGCCCGTCGTCGCCTTCTGCGGCACGCAGCCAACTGAACCCGCGGGGCAGCCGATGCGAATATGGAAATGATAATAGTGCCCCTGGATCGGGCGTACCTTGCCAAGCCACCCGCGATCCGTGCCCGCCGCCTGACACAGCGCCTTCTTGATCGCCGGGTGCACCAGCACACGCTCAACTTCAGGATACGACGCCGCGCGCTTGATGAGTTTGACGTGCTTCTCAGTGAACACAGCCGGATCGACGCCAAGATCGGTCTGGTCCAGCATCGAGGTCGCGGAAATGTCTTCGCGCTCCTTCTTGGTCAATTTCCGGTCGGGCATCGGCGTCAGCCACACGTCCGCATCAAGTCCAAGCTGATGACTGGCGTGGCCGGTCAACATCGGTCCGCCGCGCGGTTGAGACATATCGCCAACCAGAAGCCCGGGCCAGCTATCCTCTTTCTGCGCAGTTGTCGCCAACTTCTCAACAAGCGACACGAGCTTGGGGTGACCCCAATTGCGGTTACGCGACAATCGCATCGCCTGCCAAGCGGGTCCATCGACGGGCAACGCAACCGCGCCCGCAAGACAACCGCGCGAATACGTGCCAATGGCGCGCGCTTGCAACAGCGATGGCCCCTTTGCGGCACCAAACAAAGTCTTGGCGGGGATCGCAACCGGAAGAGCAGGAGGCTCGGCGGCCGCGTCCGCTGGCGGGGCGTCTTCCGGCGCAACCTGCGCCGGGCCACTTGGTGCGGCTGGATCGGTAGCGGCGAGCTGCGGTGCCGCGCCCGTGACAGGCTGTTGCGGCTGATGCGCTTGTTGCGGCGCTGCCGGTGCAAGGGCGATTGTTCGGTTGCCTGTGCCAGCGCTTGGGCCAGCCTTCCCTGCTGGCGGCGTCGCGGCACCCGCTCCGAACGCATTGGGGCCGGACGCATTGGGGAATGCGAGCTTATCGCCCGCTGGCGCATACGACGGAAGATTGGCTTCGGCGTTGTCTTCCTCGTGAACGGTCTCGAGAGAGGGGTTATTGGCAACGAGCGGCGCCACAAGCCGGGAGGCGAACGGCAGCACGTCGTCCGGCCACGCGATTGCCGCGCCGCCAGCCAGCATTCCTGTCGCCAATATGAAAGACCTCAACCGCATGCCCGTTCCCGATATTTCAAATCAGGGATATCTTACCCTACTCTCGGGCGAAAATGGGACTCTTCAATCCCCTTTTTGCAAAGCCCTGAAGGGCAGCGATAGGCTCCATATGAGCTTTGTAGGGGCCTCGCTTTGACAAGGAGAAAGCCCTATCGTCATGTTTTCATGACCCTTTTCCGGTTCCGGCGTATAGGTGCCAAACACCTTGTCCCAGACCGAAAAATTGAATCCATAATTACTGTTGTGCTCGCGCCGCAGCACCGAGTGATGCGCGCGATGCATGTCGGGCGTCACAATAACGGTGCGAAGAACCCGGTCCAAACGGGCCGGCAAGTGGACATTTGCGTGCGAGAAAAGCGCGCCGGCATTCAAAATAATCTCGAACAGGAAGACTGCAAACGCAGAGGGGCCCAGCACAAACACAACCACGATCTTCCACAGCATCGAGATGGCAATCTCGATCGGGTGAAAGCGGATGCCGGTCGAAACGTCGATATCGGGGTCGGCGTGGTGCACTTGGTGCAGGCGCCAGAACATCGGCATCTTGTGCGACGCGACGTGTTGCAGCCAGATTGCAAAATCAAGCACTGTGACGGCGAGGATCGTTTCCGCCCACGCAGGCCACGAGAGCCAATTGAAAAGGCCGATCCCATGCGCCCCGGCGTAGGCAGCCGCCGCGACTGCCGCAATGGGCACGGCCAGCATTGCCAGCAACCGCACGATGACGCTATCGATGGCAACGATCGTCAAATTCGTCAGCCATCGCTGGCCCTTCGGCGCGGAGCGACGGCGCCTCGGACGCACGATCTCAAACAGCGCCATGACGCAGAACACAGCTACAAAAGCGGCAATGCGGACGGTGGTATCGCTGACGGAGGCAACCATGCGAAAGCTTCCTCATTGGCCTTGAAGCGCATCATAAACGAATTCCTACTGCCGATATACGTAACCCGGAACTCGATGATTTACACACGTTACGCCGGACCGAACGACGCAGCTCGCCATCTTATTCTCGCGCACGGCGCGGGGGCCGGGCTCAATTCGCCATTCATGACAGATATGGCGGGGCTGCTGGCCGAGCGCGGTATCGGCTTAACGCTCTTCGATTTTGCGTATATGGCACAGCGGCGATCCGGAGGACCCCGCAGGCCGCCGCCCAAGACCGATCTTCTCAAAAAAGAATACGTTCAACTGCTCAACGCCGCTTCATCGCAGCGTCGACCTGGCCAAAGTTTGCTGATCGGCGGTAAGTCTCTCGGCGGCCGGGTTGCAAGCATGATTGCCGAAGACGCCTATAAGGCTGGAACGATCTCCGGGCTCGTGTGTCTCGGCTATCCGTTTCACCCGCCGGTCAAGCCCGCGACGCTGCGCACGGCGCACCTCGCGGATCTCACGTGCCCAACCCTGATCGTGCAAGGTGAACGCGATCCCTTTGGCAAGCGGGCCGAAGTCGAAACCTATACGCTTGCGCCCGCCATCCAATTCCATTGGCTCCCCGATGGGAATCACGATTTTG
>JAYSVT010000089.1:0-2306 GCA_043718455.1 Hyphomicrobium sp. | reverse complement strand
GACTTCTCGCGATCCCAGTCGCGCTTTTTATCGCTTTCGCGCTTGTCGTGCAGCTTCTTGCCTTCCGCCAAGCCGATCTTGATTTTCGCCCGGCCCTTGGCGTTGAAGTACATTTCCAGCGGCACGATGGTCATGCCTTTACGTTCAATCGCGAGTTTCAGCTTGGCGATCTCGCTCGTGTGCAGAAGCAGCCGGCGTTTACGGCGCGGCTCGTGCTGAAAAAACGCGGCGCCCTTGTATTCGGCAATGTAACTGTTGATCACCCACAAGCCGCCGTCTTCGAACGACGCGTAACTTTCCGCGATGTTGGTCTGGCCCACGCGCAAGGATTTGACCTCGGAACCAAGCAGCGCGATGCCCGCTTCCCAGCTATCGGTGATGAAATATTCGTGGCGCGCCTTGCGGTTCTCGGCAATGAGCGTCGTGCCATCGTCTCGCTTCGCCGCCATGATCTCAAATTACCTTATCACTCAGCCGCTTTGGCGCCGAGCAGACCGAGGCTCTGCATCACGGCATTGATCGCCACTTTGGAGGCGTCCGACAAGGGCACCATGGGAAGGCGCATGTCGGCCGTGCACCAACCAAGCCGCGAGACAGCGTATTTGGCCGGCGCCGGATTTGTTTCAACGAACATGACGTCGAAGAGCGGCATCAGCTGATCCTGCAGAGCCAGCGCTTTCTTGAAGTCACCCGCGAGACAGGCGTTTTGCAAATCGGCGCAGAGCCGTGGCGCGACGTTTGAGGCGACCGAAATGCAGCCCCGGCCGCCGTGCGCCATAAAGCCGAGCGCGGTCGCGTCTTCGCCGGAGAGCTGGCAGAAATCCACGCCCATGGCTTGGCGCTGTTGCGACGGCCGCGCCAGGTTTGCTGTCGCATCTTTGACGCCCACGACGTTCTTCAATTCGAAGCACCGCGCCATGGTCGCGACCGACATATCGACAATCGAACGCGCCGGTATGTTGTAGATAACGATCGGAATATTGATGGCGTCGTTGATCGCCTTGAAGTGCTGATAGAGCCCTTCTTGCGTCGGCTTGTTGTAGTATGGCGTCACGATCAGCACGCCATCGGAGCCCACCTTCTCGGCATACTGCGATAGCTCTATGGCTTCGTCTGTGGAATTCGATCCCGTACCGGCAATGACCGGCACGCGCTTTCGTGCTGTCTCAACCGTGATGTCGATGACGCGTTTGTGCTCGTCGAAGTCGAGTGTCGGGCTTTCGCCCGTCGTCCCAACTGGGACGAGCCCATGCGTGCCTTCCGCGATCTGCCAATCCACAAACCGGCTCAGCGCCGCTTCATCAAGCGCGCCGTTCTTGAAGGGTGTTATAAGTGCCGTGATCGAGCCTTGGAACATGGACAAACCTTAGAGTTTCTAATCTTGAGTATCAGGACATTGCCGGGAAGGAAGGCATTTTATGGTTGCAGATCTGACCTAGAACCAATGACCCTGGCCGAAGCCTTGGTCTTGCCGCACGGCCATGTAACACGGCCATGTCGTACGGCCATCTAACCGAAGGCTGCCAAGGCGCTTGAACCGGCCCATCGCACGCCGCTTAATAGTGCAATATGGTGCGAGATGGACCGGAGAAATCGTCGCGACCTTAGGCGGTACCCATGCCGCCTGCAAGGTGACCCCCACTGAAGCGGCTAAGGATGATGAGGGATATGGTGAGCAACGGCGCAACAAACGCAGGTCCGGCACGTCTCTCGCGCACCCCGCGATCATATCCAATCGTTCGAAACGTAGTTTCGGCAGCGCTCTTTGGGGGCCTCACTGTTGGCGTTCTGACGGGGCTGGTTCCGGGCGTGACGGCCAATATGGCGGGCGCTGCCGGCACTGATGAGAGCCCTGCCCCGAAACTCTTGAAACAGGAAGCCGATCACATCGCCAAGCTCGATGCTGCCCTGGCGCCGGTTCGGAATTACGCGCCGTCGCAAGAGGACGCGCAGCGAATCAAGCAGGCGGTTGCTGCCGCCGGTTCCAACAACATGGAGCGCTTCAGCGAACTCAAAGCGGAGATCACCGACCCTGTCGGCAAGAAACTTGTTGAGTGGGTCCGGCTCCGTAGCGGCTATGGGGAAGCCGCTGAATACCGCGCATTCCTCAAGGACAATCCGCTCTGGCCCGAACGCAGCATGATGACCCAGCGCTTGGAAGAAGCGTTCTTCACGCAGGGCGGCAGCTCGGCCAACATCAAGGAACATTTCAAGTTATCACAGCCCGAAACGGGCATTGGCCATGCAGCACTCGCGTCCGCTTATTTGGCTGAAGGCAACAAAGACGAAGCGCGCAAACTTGCGGC
>JAYSVT010000088.1:0-2332 GCA_043718455.1 Hyphomicrobium sp. | reverse complement strand
GCGGAAGAAGCGCGTGGCGGCTACAGCGCCAACATCGCGCGCCAACCGGCTTTTAACGCGTCCTGCTTTGGGCTCTTTCAACATCAATACAAGCCGGGGGCGAAACGCGTTTGTCACGAACTCGTCTCGCGGTTGTAGATCGCGGCTATCCGTTCAGCCGGGACGCCAGCAAAATAACACGCTAAACACGTCAAGTTTCGCAAAGACCTGCGCGCGTAGCCGTCACGCTTGTAGCGTTCAGGCGATGTCAGCGCCGCAGACTCCAGCAATACGATGCGTCGGCGTCCAAGACGGCGCACCAAATCCAGGTCTTCCATGACCGGCATGTCCTTGTATCCGCCGGCTTCAAGATAAAGCCGTTTGGAAATCAGCAAACCTTGGTCGCCATAGGGGAGACCAAGCACGCGGCATCGAAGCGCAACTAAACCTTCGAGCACGCGCGGTTTTGCGCCGCGATCGTCGAGCTTGAAGCGGAACGCGGCAGCAGCAGGCGGGCGCCGCTCTTGATCGACAGCGCGCACGAAATCCGCAATCTCACGCATCCAGTCGCCCTGCGGCACGGTATCCGAATGCAGAAATAACAGCCACGGACCTCGCGCGCGCGCCGCCCCTTTTGCAAGTTGGGAACCGCGCCCCGCCATGCCGGCCAGAAACTCGGCGCCGCATCCATCAGCGATTTGTCGCGTACCGTCGGTCGAGCCGCCGTCCGAAATGATCACTTCGCGCACAAGCCCATCGACCGCTGCCGGGACTATTGCCGACAGCGTCTCAGGGAGCGTGCGCTCGGAATTCAAAGTCGGAATGACGACGGAAATCATGACGCCTGTCTCGCACGCGGGCGCCCTCGCAAACAAGCGTTGGTCTGACCTCGCGCGTCCAATCTATCGAGCAAGACAAAGTTATGTTCTTTATTTGTTCTACGACTTGTAGTATGCGACTTACCTATGGACGAAACGCACCCCGAAGAATTTCCAAATGCCCCCTCGCAGGCCATCGACCAGCAGCGCCGGCGCGGGCGGGGTGCCGTTTCAAACAAGACGGGCCGCTTTGAGGCTGAGACAGCCGGCGCTTTCGACGACGGCTGGGAGAGCTTGGCGACGCTCGATGCCTTCAAGACCGAAGTCTTTGAAGATAGCGCGAAAAGCATCATCAGCCGCAACGACAGCCCGGACATTTCCTTCGACCGCTCGATTAATCCCTATCGGGGCTGCGAGCACGGCTGCGTCTATTGTTATGCGCGCCCCACCCATTGCTATCTCGGCCACTCGGCAGGGCTCGATTTTGAAACCAAACTCTACGCCAAATCTAATGCCCCCGAATTGCTGGAAAAGGAACTCGCGCACGCCAACTATCAGCCGCAAACCATCGCTCTTGGCGCCAACACCGATCCTTATCAGCCCATCGAACGCGAACGGCGCATAACCAGATCCATACTCGAGGTGCTGGCAGAGGCCAGGCATCCCGTCGGCATTGTCACCAAGTCCGCCCTTGTCGCGCGCGATATCGATATCCTCGCCCCTATGGCAGAAAAAGGTCTCGCAAAAGTCGCCATCTCCATCACAACTCTTGATCGTCACGTGGCGCGCACCATGGAACCTCGCGCCGCAACACCACACCGGCGCATCGACACCATTCGTCAACTCACAGCCGCTGGCATCCCTGTGACTGTCATGGTCGCGCCCATCATCCCCGGCCTCACCGACCACGAGCTTGAAGCCATCCTCGAAACATCGCGAGACGCGGGCGCACGCGACGCCGGATACGTGCTTTTGCGCTTGCCGCTCGAAATCAAAGAGCTGTTTCGCGAGTGGCTATCCCAAGAATTTCCAGATCGCGTGAAACGCGTCATCAACATCTTGCGCAGTATGCACGGCGGGCAAGACTACAATTCCGCGTTCGGTCAGCGCCAGCGCGGCTCGGGGCCTTATGCCGATCAGATCGCAATGCGCTTTAAACTCGCCCGCAAACGGCTCAATCTCGATATGGAACGCCTTCAACTGCGAACCGACCTCTTCAAACGCCCAATCGTCAGGGGACAACAGCTGCCGCTCTTTTGACAGGCGGTGCTTCCGTCTGCGAACGTGCCGCCCATGAAGATCTCTGATTCGCGCATCAAACCCACATTTGAACTCGAAGCCGCCGAATTGCAGATCAGCGGCGGTCCCATCGCCGGCGTCGATGAAGCCGGCCGCGGTCCCTGGGCCGGACCTGTTGTTGCGGCGGCCGTTATTCTCGTTCCCGATCTGATCCCGGCCAACATTGACGACAGCAAGGTCATCGACGAAGACGGGCGGGCGTTCCTCTACAACAGAATCATGAAAGTCGCCGATGT
>JAYSVT010000087.1:0-2338 GCA_043718455.1 Hyphomicrobium sp. | reverse complement strand
CGGACCGGATGGGGATGACGCTCATGAAATGCCTCTTGTCTGCGAGGCAACCGACCATCGGCTGCGCTCACGAGGCAGAGCAAAAGGACATCAGAATGGGAGATGGCAACAGGTTGTTGCGGTCAGCGTAGTGTGGCGAATAGGGAGAAAGGGGCGGCGGAAATGCAGATGGCGGTGTCAGCTCTGTCTGTCGACTTACCAATCAGTCCGGCATGGACCAAAAGTTTGAAAAAGCTGCCATTGACAGCAGGGCTAATGGCAACCTCGGGATGTAAGGATAGGCATTGGGCTACCAAGGGCTGCCAAACTCATCCGTTAAAGCAACTCTCGGATGTTCGCTTTGGATCACCGATAGTTTCTCGAAGTCGACCTATAAATGGCTGCCCAAAAGCGGCAGCAATCTCAATTATCGAGTCGACCAAGCAGCAGTTTTTCGGCCAACTCCCGATCTCCACGACACGGCCCTCGCTGATCCCCGCTGTTGCACTATGCTCGGTGGCAAGCCGCGCATGCCACCAAGTTTCAACAAGAGCAGTGTTGAAGGCGGCGGACGTGGGTGGTCAAAGACTGTTGAAGGAACGAAGATATCCGTTCCGCCGTTCGAAAATAGTCTTCTGGTCTCCGTCAGTCTCCTCTACACCGTTGATCATGCGTCCTCCCACTAATCATTTTGCCCCTTGTGGCATTTGCCGCGTGGCGGCACGCCTGATATGACCATACCGCCGATTTTCCTCGACGGGTTCGCAACACTTCCGTTGGCCCCGGAAGCGCGCGATGCGATGTTGGAGGCATGGGAATTCCCCGGTAATGCAGGATCGCCAAACGGCTCGGGTGAGCGGGCAGCGCGCATCATTGCTGATGCCCGGGCCGACGTTGCGGCACTGATTGGGGCAGCACCGAGCGAGATCATTTTCACGTCTGGGGCAACTGAGGCGAACAATCTTGTGATCATCGGCATCGCTCATTCAGCTTTGGCCCGGAACTCGAGCCGCCGCCGTATCGTTGTCTCTTCGGTTGAGCATAAGGCGGTCCTCGAACCCGCCAATATCCTCGCGGGGCGGGGCTTCGACGTCGTGGTCGCCCCCGTCGATCAATATGGTAGGGTCGATCTCCCACGACTGGAAGGCCTGGTCGATGAGTGCACACTTTTGGTCTCGGTGATGATGGTCAACAATGAGACCGGTGTGGTTCAGCCAGTCTCTGAGGTAGCCTCAATCACACATGCGGCGGGGGCATTGTTTCACACTGACGCGGCGCAAGCGGGGGGAAAGATTGCCATTGATGTCCTTGAGCTTGACGTCGACTATCTCAGCTTGTCCGCGCACAAATGTTACGGACCGATGGGGGTGGGGGCTCTCTACTGCGCTGCGGGTGCCCCAACGCCGGAACCCCTAATTTATGGCGGCGGTCAACAAAACGCGGTGCGGCCCGGAACCGAGCCGGTTGCCCTGATCGCTGGGTTTGGCGCGGCTGCAAAGGCGGCGATGGCCGCTCTCGGTGATGATGCTGGCCGTGGCCGCACCTTGATCGGCGCGCTGCTTGACCGGCTCGCGCAGCAGCAGATTCGATTTGAGCGGATCACCGGGGACCGACCCGTGGTTCCCGCCAGCGCGGCGATCAGGCTCCAAGACGTGAACGGTGACGATCTTTGCGCGATGGTTGCGCGCAATGTGTCGTTATCGACTGGATCGGCATGCACCACTGGCCAAGTAAGGGTGTCCCATGTTCTTGAAAGAATGGGACTCTCTGACATAGATGCGCGGTCTGTCATCCGGATTTACTGCCACCGATATCTAACGGAGAGGGATATCGATGCAGCTGCCACTCATATTATCGCCGCCATTGCTCGGTCTTGGGTTGCCACTGGAGAGGTTCGCCAGTAGCATTCTGCGTCATGAAGCATGGGGCATTTGATAACGATTCGAGAGGTCAGTTCGCCGGCCATGAGACCTTTCCGCTACGCCTCCTTTGGCTGAAGAAGGCCTTCGACGCCGTAGCGGACGGGGCTTCGTCGGGAACATTCCAAGAACAAGAAGCTATTACACGCTTTGGCGTGGGCCGCAATATGGCAGCATCGATGCGCTATTGGGCGCTTGCTTCAGGTTTTTTTACCGAAGCAGACCGGCAAATTGCGCCAAGCGATCTTGGCCGACTGATCCTCGCCGACACGGGTTATGATCCCTATGTCGAGCGGGCCTCGACGATCTGGCTCGCGCACTGGCATATCGCGAGTAGCCAAGCGATGACGAGCACGGCCTTCTATGCCTTCAATGTCCTGTCCGCGATCGAGTTCGATCCCCCGACATTGATTGAAGAGTTGCTGGACTTAGTGGGCGCC
>JAYSVT010000086.1:0-6791 GCA_043718455.1 Hyphomicrobium sp. | reverse complement strand
GGATGTGCCGGTGTCCCCGAGCCGGTCAAACGTTCCGTAGGCCTCAAGCGCAACGCCCCAATTTCGCGAGATTTCGTGCTCAAGCTGCGTCGCATAGCTGAAGTCCCATTTCTCGTCTCGCACGTACTCGTCGTTGCCGGGTGCCGCCTTGCCGCCCATGTATTTGACGAACATGAGATTGGCGATCAATGACCAGGGACCCGTGTGGGCTTCGATAATCGGGCCGACATAGAATTCCGCCGCCGCTTCCATCTCCCCGACCGGGCTGCCGTACTCCATTAGCAGGCCGAGGCCGATGCCTTCTTCCTTTGGCTTGACGAAGACCACAACACCTTCGACGGCCACTTCGTCAAACTTGAGTGGCGCAAACCTGTCAGCGTCGGCGAAGCTGCCCGGATCGTCGAGCCGCTCCTGTTCGAACTCAACGCCAAAGCGCACTCGAAACCAATCGGTGACGCCAAGTTGTATTTCCAATGCCTCGCGCTGCTTGATGACGGTGTTGTCGTCAAAGGCGGCGTCGCCCGGTGCGGTGAGCACTGACCGGCGCTGCGGCTGGCCGGTCGACCAAGCGTTCTGACTTTGGAACTCGAAGTCGCCGGGTGCGGATTGTAGATCCTTGACTTCGAATTGATTGATGGCCGGCCCGGCCATGCCTGGTTGCGCCTGCAATGCAATCGCAAAAATCATCCCGAGGCTAAAACGCGCTGTAGCACACTCTGCCCTCACGGCTCCACCTCCCAAACACCACCCGCTGCACGTCTTTCATGCGCCCGAAGTCCTAGCAAAGTTCCCGGATCGGTCTGAAATAAATTCCCTGAAAATCTACGTGGCGTCTCATGACCTCGAACAATTGTTGCGCAGAGGTCACATTCCTGAACGTCCAGTCACCGGGAGAAGGTCCTTCACCCTACACAGTGAAATCAATGGGCCACAGAGCCCGATTCTCGGTCGATGATTAACTTTGGATTAGTCACTGACCAATAGGCTCATAAGCTGGAAATGCGTTTTTTTGCACTGGTCGAGACATGCTCAATGGGGCCTTCGGGAACTCGAAGTCGAATTCGCTCATGAACGAGTACGCATCGCTGCTTGGCGACGCGGTGCTCCGTCATCGCGCCCGCATTGCCGAGCATTCAGCCCGCATCGAGGCCGAACTTGCGAGCAAAGTGAAGTCCGAATTCATCGCCAACATGAGCCACGAACTCCGAACCCCGCTCAACACGGTGATCGGGTTTTCCAAGCTTCTTGCCGAGCACGAACGCCGCACCCTGCCGCAACACGAAATCGTGGAGTACGCCACGCTCATTCACGACGCGGCCGGTCATCTGTTATCAGTCATAAATGACATTTTGGACATCTCCAAGATCCAAAGCGGCCGGTACACGCTCGATAGCCGCGAAATCAATGTCGATGAAATCGTGCAGACCTCGATCAATTCGTTTCGGCTCATGGCTTCCGACGCGGGTGTTACACTAACCCCAGTCGTTGCCATCGACTTGCCGACGGCTCGTGGCGATGCGGTCAAACTTCGGCAAATCTTCACAAATTTGATCTCCAACGCGATAAAGTTCACGCCGCGCGGCGGCACAGTCACGATCGAAGCGTTACGCATCAACAATGGCGGGATCGCAATTCTGGTTCGCGACACGGGCGTCGGCATGACACCGGAAGAAATCTCGGTCGCGCTGACGCCGTTCGGGCAAGTTGATGGCGGCCATTCAAGGTGGCGCGAAGGCACGGGCCTTGGCCTTCCCATCGCGAAAGCTCTGGTCGAACTGCACGGCGGAAAAATCGAGATCCGTTCGACTAAGGGCGAAGGCACAGAAGTCGCCATCGTTCTGCCTCCCAGAAATTCCGTATCAGCAGTCCAAGACCACCAACTGAATAACAATCGCCACTCAACTCTCTAAGTGCGACGCAAAAGGTAACTCGATCATGCAGATGACAATGCCACCCAATGATCGCAATCAGCGTCCGGGAGACCCGTCGATCGGTCGAATCGTTTCGGTCACAGGCTCCAAAGCCATCGTCCTGCTCGACGGCCAGCAGGATGGCCGGGCAAGGTCCTTGAATGATCGCCCCGAAATGGGAACATTGCTTGCAGTCGATACCGCCAACACCATCGTCTTCGCGATTGTTTCCGCCCTCAGTGTGCCAGTCCCTGCACAGCGCGAAGGCGATTCAGAAATTTGGATCGCTGAACTCGGTCTCGTTGGCGAACTCTGGAAGGGCGTTGACGGCAAAAAGGCCAACTTCAACCGGGGCGTTACCGTCTATCCGGCACTTGGAGACCGCTGCCGCGTTGCGTCGAAAGCCGAACTCGAAGTCGCCTTCTGCGGCGATATGGACCGATCCGTCCGCATCGGCTGCATCCGCCAAGACAGCTCCATCCCGGCCATGGTCAAGGTCGATGATTTGCTCGGCAAACACTTTGCCATTCTTGGTACCACAGGTACTGGCAAATCTTGCACCACAGCGCTTATTCTGCGGGCCATTTTGGAGAAAAATCCAGCCGCCCACATTGTCTTGCTTGATCCCCACAACGAGTATTCAACCGCATTTCAAGAATGGGGCGAAGTCATCTCGCCTCGCAATATGCAGCTACCGTATTGGCTCCTGAACTTCGAAGAAATCGTCGAGGTTCTCATCGGCGATCTCAATCGCAAAGCCGAAATCGAAATTCTCCAGGAACTTATTCCGATCGCCAAGAGCCGCTACAGCACGGGCCGCACAGTCGAGAGCAATAAGCTGCGGCGTGGTGTGCTCGATGCCGCGCGCTACACGGTTGATACGCCCGTCCCTTACCGCATCTCGGACCTCACCGGCCTTATCGACGAGCGCATGGGCAAGCTCGAAAACAAGCGCGACCTAGCCCCCTACCGCATGTTGAAGAACCACATCGAAACGATCTCGCAGGACGGCCGCTACGGTTTTATGTTTGGATCGCTGACGGTTTACGACGGCATGACTCAGATCTTGAGCCGCATCTTCCGCGTGCCGGTGAACAACAAGCCCATCACCATCCTGGAATTGACCGGTATCCCGACGGAAATTGTCAACGTCGTCGTATCTGTGCTCTGTCGCATGACCTTCGATTTTGCGCTTTGGAGTGAGGGCCAGATTCCCGTAACGCTCGTTTGCGAAGAAGCCCACCGCTACGTCCCGGCCAACGCCTCGCTCGGCTTCGAGCCGTGCAAACGGGCGATTGCAAAAATTGCCAAGGAAGGCCGTAAATACGGTGCTTCACTTTGCATCGTCACGCAGCGTCCAGCCGAAATCGATCCAACCATTTTATCTCAGTGCAACACCGTGTTTGCGCTGCGAATGGCTAACGACAAGGACCAAGCCATCGTCCAGTCGGCTGTGGCCGATACGGGATCGGGTCTGCTTGAATTCCTGCCCTCGCTCGGTCAGCGCGAAGCCATCGCATTCGGCGACGGCATGTCGCTTCCGGTCCGCATTAAATTCGACGAGTTGCCCAAACATGCCCTGCCGCGATCTTCGACCGCGCGCTTCACCGAGAAGTGGCAAAAATCCACGGGCGACGAAGGTTTCTTGGAGCAGGTCGTGGATCGCTGGCGCGCTTCGGGCATTGGTATGGGTGGAGACATGTCCCAGCAGATGGGCATGATGGCTGAAGCTATGGGACTAACCGCTTCGGAGAATAATACTCCAATCGCGGAAGACGAATTCGACGCTTACGTACCCGCAGCGACTGAACAGACCATTGCACGGCCCGTTTCCCAACCATCCGGATTCCAGCCAGCTCCCGGTCAGGCGCCAGCCACCCGGCCTGCATCACTCATGCGCAAAGAGAGCAGCGTGCAGACCGGCGGCAGCCTCTATGCCCGGCCATCATCTGCGGCAGAGCGCCGTACCCCACTGGCACAAACAGGAACCGATTCGGCAGCAGCTGCGGGCGGGTCGAACAACTCCCTGAAGTCTCTGCGCGATCGCTTGATGCGGCCACAAAACTGAAAAATAGTTGTGTCACGAAGCCGATCCATCGATCATCCCCGCACATCTTGCCCAGCGAGAGCGCCGGTGCCATCGAAAGCTCGCATTGGCGCCACAACCATTTGTCAACACTGTCATCGCAGCAAAAACGATGTGCGCGTCGCCATGATTTGGTTTGCACCGGCCAAATGACAGACATAGATTGCCCTTACCCGATGCGTTCGGGCCGGAGGAATACCAAGACATGAGCGCCATTTTTCCAGTGATATTATCTGGCGGTTCGGGCACGCGCCTCTGGCCGTTGTCGCGCTCCATGTATCCCAAGCAGTTCATTAAGTTCTTTAATGGCCAAGATACCACTTTCCTCGGCGCTACGCTCAGCCGGCTCAAGACAGACGCAGGCTTCGCCGATCCCATCCTCTTGTGCAACAACGACCATAGATTTCTTGTTCGTGAAGAGATCGAGCGCGCCGGAATTACGCCGCGTGCCATCGTCCTCGAACCTGTTGCGCGCAACACCGCGCCCGCCATCGCAGTCGCTGCGCTCGCCGCCTTGCGCGAAAATCCTGGCGCCATTCTCGCCGTCATGCCGTCCGATCATGTCGTGAAGGACGAAGCCCGTTTCGTCGAAGGAATCCGCCGCGCGGCCAAGGTTGCCTCGACAGGCCGCCTCGTGCTGTTCGGCATCAAACCGTCTGAACCTCACACGGGATACGGCTATATCCGCCAAGGCGCCCCGCTCGAAGGCTTCAACGGCGGCGCCTACTCGGTCGAAGCGTTCTACGAAAAACCAGACTTGGCCACCGCAGAACAATATCTCGCGAAGGGCGGCTATTACTGGAATAGCGGTATCTTCGTCCTTAGCGCGCGCACTTATCTTGAAGAAGTAGCCAGGCTCGAGCCAAAAATTCTTGAGGCTGCCCGTGGCGCCCTGGCGCGAGCAACCGACGATCTCGGATTTTTACGACTAGACAAAACCTCGTTTGCCTCGTCGCCGAACATCTCCATCGACTACGCCGTCATGGAGAAGACAACGGCTGCAGCTATGCTTCCGCTCGATGTCGGCTGGAGCGACGTTGGGTCGTGGAGTTCGCTCTGGGAAATCGCCCCGCGCGACGACAAGGGCAACTATATTCACGGCGAAGCGGTTCTTGAGGATACAAACGGATGCTACGTGCACTCGGAAAAGTCCATCGTGTCGACCATCGGCCTTCGCGATCTGGTCATCATTGATACGCCGGACGCTTTGCTGGTCGCGGACAAAAGCCGCACGCAGGACGTGTCAAAAATCGTTCAGCGCTTGAAGCTCTCGAACCGCAAGGAACAAGAACAGCATCTGCGTAACTATCGCCCCTGGGGCTACTTCGAAACCCTGAACATCGGGCCACGATTCCAGGTCAAACTGCTGCACGTCAAGCCCGGCGGCAAGCTCTCCATGCAAATGCATCACCATCGTTCCGAGCATTGGATCGTGGTCCAAGGCACCGCCAAGGTCGTCATCGGCGACATCGAGAAACTCGTGCGCGAGAACGAGAGCGTCTACATTTTCGCAACCCAATGGCATCGCTTGGAGAACCCGGGCAAGGTTCCAGTTGAGATCATCGAGGTGCAAATAGGTTCTTACCTCGGCGAGGACGACATCCAGCGCACCGACGACATCTACCACCGCGCTCCGGAAGAAACGAAGTAGCACCGGAACTCGCCAGGGAGGGGCGCGCTCGAGGCAAAAAAATCCGAGCCGCACAGCCCCCCTCCACAGCCGCCCCCTGCCGCCCGAGTACTAACGCGCCGTTAACGCGAATTTATCCTTTTTCAACCATGTTCCTGCCACCCGGCCGCGCGATGACCCTTGAGCGGCGGGTGTTGTAGCTGCGTAAGTGAGGGACTGTATGCGTATCAAACCGTCTGCGCGCGCCATGAAGGCCGCCGCCCTTGTGGCACTTGCCGCCATTCCTGCCATTCTCTCCCCTTCAACGGCCGCCCACGCCGGGGCGCTCGCCCCAATCTGGACCGGCGCCTACGCCGGTTTCCATGGCGGCGCCACATGGGCCGATGTCGATATCGGCAATGTTGGCAGCTTCGACACGTCTGCCGTAACAGGCGGGGGGCACGCTGGGTTCAACCTGGGCTTCGGCGCCTTAGTCGCCGGCATCGAGGGTGACTTGAACTACGATGGATCCGAAGCGAGTTTCTCGACCACCGGTGGCGGGAGTGGAAATCTTGGCGTCGATTGGAATGCGTCGGTGCGCGGCCGCATCGGCATCCCGGTTGGGCCCGCACTCCTCTATGCGACCGCCGGTTTCGCTTGGACCGAGAAAACACTGGCAACTACCAACGCGGCCGGACTCTCCTCGTCAACGAGCCACACGTTTAATGGCGTGGTCTACGGCATTGGCGCAGAATCCTACGTTCTGCCTAATCTCTCGGTCCGTCTCGAAGCTCTGCGCTATGATTACAGTGCCGATGCCCTGTCGTTCAGCGGCGCCAGTGCCGCCGCACAGGACATCGACCCCGGCGACACCGTTGTGCGTGCTGGCGTGACTTTTCATCTGAACTAAATCCGGTCTGCCGCGCTCAATTAAGTTCGCCGCGGCCGTCCAGAACATCACACAAACGCGTGCATGAGTTCGGCTAAACGCGGCTGCATCTTGTCCTTGTCCGACAGAAGCGCGTCGGCGCGCGCGATTCCCCAGGCGATGCCGAGTTCTGGATCATCCCACGCCAGTCCCTTGTCGTGCGGGGGAGAATAATAGTCGGTTACTTTGTAGACGACTTCGGTATCCGGCTCGAGCGTGGCGTACCCGTGCGCAAAGCCTTTGGGCACGAGGAGCTGC
>JAYSVT010000085.1:0-6877 GCA_043718455.1 Hyphomicrobium sp. | reverse complement strand
ATGACCGCGTCGTCAGGGTCGTCAGAATTCGTGTCGAAGAAGGAAATCAACCTCTCTTTGTCTTGGCGGTAGCCGACCAGCCAGTAATTTTTAGCGTCTCAGGAGCGGTGGGTCGCATTGAGCGCTTCATTACTTTCGGTCGCGAGGCGATCCGTAATGCGCCGCTTGTAGGCGTTACCGGCATTGTGGCTGATAAAGTGACGCCAATCGCAGCAATAGATTGGTCCATCGAAGAAGAGTATCGGGCGCGGATCAAGCGTGGTGTTTGGGTCGAACACTATGGACCTGCATACTGCGCTGCTGAGGCGGGCTGGATTGCGAGGGCCAAGGAACCAGGGTCGCGAGATAAACTCTTCTCGAAGTTCTCGCAGAAGCTCAATCAAGTCTCTGGAGGACCCATGGCGACCGACGTTTTCATTCCCTCTGGTCGCCTGGAGGGCACGTCCACGGAACCAATTCCATATCCGCCCCCCCGCGCCGAATTCCGCAAAATGATCGAAGCAGAAATTCAACAAGAATGGCGGGGCGGCATTGATACTCTTGATCCAGCGCGCGTGGTGTCATTGTTGCCGGTCAAAAGCTATGAAGTTCTACCCGGCAGTGCCGGAATGCTTCAACTTCTTGATCGAAATGTTTTAGAACCCGTTGGCACGCAGAACTTTACGGTAATTGGCTTGGATAAATCGCCTAACGGAGCTGGGCTTGTAATTCCCGAAAAACCTCGCATCTCCGTTGACAGCAGACCTCGTGCATACCGAATTGCTAAACAAATGCGCTTCCCCGCAGAATTGCATGGCCGATGGGATTTCACGTTTTGTCTGCCGAGTGGCGTACCTATGCCTGAAGGTATGCCGGGATCGTCAGTTGTGATCAGAGAGATAGACGGAAAAGTCCTAAAAGGGGGCAACTTCATTATGGAGGGCGAGCTGCGGCCGGAAGTTTGCAAAGACGATTGAAGTCTTATCGGCCACTATTTCGGCGTCGGCAAGGTCGAGCGCGATCAGGTCGAGGACTACGCGCGACGCAAAGGCTGGACCGTGCAAGAGGCCGAACGCTGGCTGGCGCCGGTATTGAACTACGATCCGGTGTCAGCGGCGAAAGCGAAAGTTGCGTAAATTAACGCCGGGGCTCGTGAGGAATCGAAGAGCTTGCTAATGTGCCGCCCTCAGCCCGGCGAAGTTGCGGGCGAAGCGAGGGGGACTTTCATGCTCAGCTATATAATTCTTATAGCCATTCAATTTGCCGTCGCATTTCTCGGCGCGCCGCAGGTGCTTGGCTACATTCCGGTTTCTGGCGATATGCGTATCTTTGCGCACGCGGCGGTGTTTGCCGTACTCGTGTGGCTCGTCGGCGTGATTGCGTCGTTCGTTCTCAAAAATGTGCGCCAGCCGGGAACAGGGTCTCTCCTTCTGGCGCTCGTGTTCGCGTTATTCGGCGCGGCGATCATTATTTTCTCGCCACAAGCGCTCAACGTCATACCGCTTAAATTCCCGCAACTCTATGTGCCGCTGTTTGGCGCTATCCTCGGCTATCTGATCCGCCGCTAATCCAAAAAAAGAAAGAGACGCGGACCTGAGGGGGGCCGCGTCTCTCGTTATCTGGGAGTGCTCGTTACTTCGAAAGAAAGTCCCCCTGGAGTTTGTGTTGCCCGGTCATGCGCGCAACCAACCCCGTATGACTTTGAAATGGTCAGCCGTTAGCCGATCATCCCGAACACGATGGCTGCCACAAATCCGAAGGACAAACAGGCTGCCAAAACGTTCAGTCGCATACGTAGTTCCATCAGGGCCTCCTTCTGGAAGCTTCAACAAAAAGGTGGGAGCCACATCCCACCGGCGGAGAAGCTATGGTCGACCAAGGTCTGATGCCAAGTGAAAAAGGTATTGCGGCGCGGTGCCTGCCCGGGACATGCTGCTGCAACAGGCGCGGCGCGGGTTGAAGTGCAACAGCGCTGTGGCCGGAAACCTAAAATAGACACTCATCGCGCAGATGAGGCGAGAGGGCGAAAGATCTTGATAGTCCAGCAAACATCTGCGATTCGAGCGGTTATGAACGCTGCTGCGCGGTAGGAAAGTCACAGAGACACCCGCACCATTGCGCTGCACAAAAGAAATATAATCTGGACACTGGGAATAACTTTTAGGGACCTCTAATTATGGCAACGTTCAAGGCTCTGCTGCTGACGCGAGGCGAAGGCGGCCTCAAACTGGTCCCCTCGGAGTTGACGGATGCCGACCTTATGCCGGGCGACGTTGAGGTCGCGGTCACGCATTCGACGGTAAATTACAAAGACGGCCTGGTACTCTCGGGACGGCTGCCGCTGAAGTCATATCCGCTTATTCCCGGTATCGATTTCGCCGGCACTGTCACAGCCTCGACCCACGCAAAATTTGCGCCCGGTGACGATGTCATCTTGAACGGCTACGGCGCCTCCGAGCGTCATCACGGCGGCTACGCGACGCGCGCCCGTGTGCCGGGCGATTGGCTGGTGAAGCGCCCCGAAGTCTTCTTGCGCGCCGAAACCATGGCTATTGGTACAGCTGGCTATACAGCCATGCTGTGCATCCTTGCGCTCGAAGATCATGGGGTCACACCGGACAAAGGTCCGATCGCCGTATCGGGCGCGGCCGGTGGTGTTGGCTCGATCGCCGTCTCGTTGTTGTCGAAGCTCGGATACCACGTCATCGCGTCAACTGGGCGGCGCGAGGAAGACGCGTACCTCAAATCTCTCGGTGCTGCAGAGATCATTGATCGCGCCGAACTCTCAGGACCCGCCAAACCCTTCGGCAAGGAACGCTGGGCGGGCGCTATCGACGTTGCGGGGTCAACGACTCTCGTCAATCTTTTGGGCGCGACCCAATATGGCGGCTGCGTTGCGGCCACGGGTCTGGCGCAGGGCGGTGATTTGCCCGGCAGCGTCATGCCGTTCATCGTGCGCGGCATAACGCTCTGCGGGATCGATAGCGTCATGGCGCCCATGGCCAAACGCGAACGCGCCTGGGCCCGATTGGCCAAGGACCTTGATCGCGCGAAGCTCGCGGCCGTCACGCACACGCACCGCCTTGAGGACGTTCCCCAACTCGCAAGTGACATACTTGCCGGCAAAGTCCGCGGACGCGTCGTCATCGAGATTGCTTGAATCTTAGAGCCTCTTACGTAACAGCACTTCATTCAGGCCGTCGCTGACGAGGTTGTCAACGAGTGCAACGCGCATGAAGCCGCGCCGTTCGTAGAGGCGGATCGCGCCGGTGTTGAAGTCTGACGCTGCGACCCAAAGATTGCGCGCAGCTTCGGTGCGCGCTGCGCTCTCCAGCCATGCCAGGGCATGGGAACCGATGCCTTGGCCTTGAACGTTGGGCAGCACACCGAGAAATTGCACATACGGTCCGCTGAACCATTTAAGCCGCAATATGATCGCGCCGCATGCCGCGCCATCTATCTGCACAACGTATCGCGGTGCGGCTGGCTCCAGCGCGTCAAGATGAGCGCCGAGCCCGGCGGCTGACAATGGATAGCGTATCCATGGATCTATTTGTGCGAATGCTGCGCCCAACGTTTGCGCTGCGTCAGGCGTCATCGGTGCAAGAGATACACGGGCACTGTTTGAAGTCACGCCAATCTCAATTGGTTTTGAAAGGCTCAACATGCGGGTTCCAATCGCTGGCGGGCGGTTGCTTTTTCTTTTTTGGAGTTGAGGCTGGTTGTTCTGGAAGAATACCCGCCGGCAGCCAGCCTGCTTCGGTACCTTTCTTCTTGGCGAACAGAAAATCGTAGCGGTCCGTATCGCCCGGGCGGCTATCGTAACAGGTCGCGGCCACAACCGGTTTTCCCAGTTCCAACAGCTCGCTTACGGTCACGAATTCAAATCCTTTTGCCTTGAGTTTCGGAATGGCAATGCGCAGCGCGTCCGCCGTATGCCAGCCGCGACCATTCGCGTGCGCAATGACGATCGATCCAGGCTTTGCGTTGCGCACAATGCGTGCAGCCAGCACAACAGCGCTCGAACCGGGATCAGAGTCGCCAATCGAGACGTCCCACTGAATGGCGGCAAGCCCTGCGTCATTCACCGCCTTGAGGGCCGCTTCGTTGCACGCACCAAACGGGAACCTATAGAGGTTGATACGCGGCGCGACGGACTGCATCGGATTGTCGATCTTTTTCGCGCATTGGGTCTTGGACATATCCTCGCGGATCGCCTCATAAGCGCGCTGCGGCCCGAGAATTTCTTCATCCAAAAGTTCGCCCGAAAGCTTACGCACGTTGCGATGGGCAAATCCATGGCTTGCGATCTCGAACAAGGGGTCGCTCATGAGCTGCTGTGCGCGCGACAAATGCGAGCGCATCCATTTACCACCGGTAAAAAGCGTTGCTTTCACGCCTTCGCTGCGCAAAGTGTCGAACACGCCGCCGTCGTAACCCGACACTTCGCCCCGGATCTCACATATGTCGAGTGTGAGAGCGATCACCTTGCGGCCGCCCGCAATATCGACGCGACGGATGGAGCCGCGCCTGTCAGAGGGGAGCGGCGCGTACTCGTGAAGCTGCCGCGCTTTTTCACTTTCATCGAACGTCCGGTTGGCCTTCACGGTGTTTTGTTCGCCGGGGACGGCCTTCAGGGCTTCAGGCGGAAAACAAGAACTCTGTAGCGCCGTGTCACGCGCGAAGGCGGCCGCGCTCAATGTCAGCACAATCCAGGCGGCCGCCCCGATGATTTGCTTAAAGCGCCGCATCCTACTTACCCTTGAAAATGGGTTTGCGCTTTTCAAGAAACGCGCGCCGCCCTTCGATATAGTCTTCGCTCTCAAAGCAGGTCTCGACGGCCGCGTCGAGCTTCGCCATACTTGGTGTTTCGGGATGGCGCACCATTTCGTCGATCACCAACTTTGCCGCGGCAACCGTCAGCGGCGCGTTGCCCGCTATCTCGTCAGCCAGCGCGCGCACCGTTGCTTCAAGTTCGCTTCCCGGCACAACACGCGAAACAAGACCCATCGCAACGGCTTCAGCCGCGCTGAACCGGCGACCTGTGAAAAGCATTTCCTTCGCGCTCGCTGGCGGCACGGCCGCTAAGATGGGGCGCACCCAGCGGGCGTTATAACCAATGCCGAGCTTGGCGGCCGGAATGGCAAACTGGCTGTCCTCGCCGGCCAAGCGCATGTCGCAGCAGAGTGCAATCGCCAGGCCGCCACCCATGCAAAAACCATGGATCATGGCAATGACGGGCTTTGGACAAGAGACCAGCGCCTGGAACGACGCTTCGTTCAAGGCGTCGTACTTGGCGGCATTTACGGCCGTCCGGGCGCTCTCGAATTCACTGATGTCGGCGCCTGCGCAAAAGGCTTTGGCGCCCGCCCCCCTAACGACCACCACGCGCACGTCTTCGTCCGCCACAGCGCGGGCCACAAGAGCGGGCAAGGCCTCCCACATGGCCGCCGTCATGGCATTCATGCGGGCCGGATTATCCAAGGTGATCCAAGCGGTGTTGCCGTCCGTGTGATACGTTAAGCTTGGTGCGGCCGCCGCAGACATTGTTCATCCTTCAGGCTAGGGTCGCCCCAATTTACCGGGCCGCGCTTCCCCCCTGCAACCCTGAACTTGCTCAAGGTTTGAGAGCGCGGTGGACCAATGGTATAAGAGCATCGGGTCCAGGTTAGCCCGGTGAGTTGACCCAGTGGCCTGTTGTCGCTAATCGGGCGGCAGATTTGTTGAGTGCCAAGCCTAATTACAATGCCGCAATCGCTTCAAACGCACGAGGCTCACGTGACGAAATCAACGCAAGCCCAAGGTGCAGCACTTGGTGCAGCACACGGCGCAGCAAAGGGAAAGGTCCAATCTCTGGACCCGATCTGGACGCAAATCCGCCAGGAGGCGGAAGCTGCCATGAACGCCGAACCGGCGCTTGGCAGCTTTATCTTCGCGACCATCCTGAGCCACGGCAAGCTTGAGGAAGCGGTCTGCCATCGCTTGGCGCAGCGTCTCAATCATACCGATGTCGATGCCGGCCTCATCGCCCAGACCTTCCAGTCGGCACTCGAAAAGGATCCCGAACTCGGGAATATCTTCCGCGCCGATTTGGCCGCCGTCTACGACCGCGATCCCGCGTGCACGCGCTATCTCGATCCGCTCCTCTATTTCAAAGGCTTCCACGCGCTCGTGACGTACCGGTTCTCGCACGCACTTTGGAAACGCGGGCGGCGCGACTTCGCGCTTTATCTCCAGAGCCAGTCCTCGCGCATGTTCGGTGTTGACATTCACCCGGCCGCGCGCTTTGGCAAAGGCATCATGCTTGACCATGCAACCGGCTTCGTCGTTGGCGAAACCGCGATTGTCGGCGACAACTGCTCGTTCCTGCACGCCGTCACGCTTGGCGGTAGCGGCAAGGAAATGGGAGACCGGCACCCGAAAATCGGCGACAACGTACTCGTGGGCGCGGGCGCCAAAGTCCTCGGCAACATCAAGATCGGCAACTGCTCGCGCATTGCGGCCGGTTCCGTCGTTCTCGCCGAAGTGCCGCCGCAAGTGACCGTTGCTGGTGTTCCAGCCCGCATCGTCGGCCCGGCCGGATGCCCCGAGCCGGGGCGTTCGATGGACCAGACATGGATCGACGATTTCGGCGGCCTCTAACGTTTCAACACTCAGGAGAAGTCACTTGAAGAAAGACGAACTCGCCAAGCTTCAGACATATCTGCGAAAGACCTTTGGTGCGGCAACGCTTGAAGTGCGCCCGCAGCCCAAGAAAGATGACATGGCGGAAGTGTTCATTGCGGGCGAATTCGTCGCCGCGCTGTACAAAGAAGTCGAGGACGGCGAAACGTCCTACCAACTGCAGATGGCCATACTCGACATGGACCTCGAAGGAGTTTAGGACCTCGAAGGAGTT
>JAYSVT010000084.1:0-6880 GCA_043718455.1 Hyphomicrobium sp. | reverse complement strand
CGCCTGTGTTGGAACCACCATTGCCGCCTTGGCCGCCTCGGCTGTTGGCACTAATGCCATTGTTAGACGTCGATGAGATGTCGCCGGTGGCGTTGATGGTGACGGCGCCGCCATTGCCGCCGTTGCCGCCGTTGCCGGCGGCACCTGCAACACCTTGATCGAAGTCAGCCGTCGGCGCCGTCCCGCCCGTGCCACCGGCGCCACCTGCTCCACCCAAACTGTGCGCGACAATACCAATGCCGCTCGTTGCGATGACAGACCCTGAAGACACGATGGATATTACTCCACCGGAGGCCCCCTGACCGCCCGCGCCACCATTGGCACCACTGCCGCCATAGGTAAACCCGGCCCCAAGGTTCTCTAATCCGCCGTTGCCCCCATTGCCGCCATTGCCGCCCTTGCCACCGTTACTTTGAACATTAAAGCCATCGCCGGTGGTGGTGATTGCGGCAGTGCTGTTGATTGTAGTGGCTCCGCCTTCACCGCCAGCGCCACCTGCCGAGCCAGCGGCGCCATTCGCATGGCCGCCTCCGTGGCCACCGTTGCCACCTTTGCCGCCATCGCCGCCGGTCGTCGACAGCGCAACGCCAAACCCACCGATGGTGATTGGACCTGGTGGGTTGAGTGCATTGAGCAAGAAGGCGTCTGCGGCACCACCCGCTGTTCCGGCCGTTCCGGCATCACCATCGACATGATCGCTGGACGAGCTAGCTCCGTCCATTCCTGCAACACCAGCAGTGCCGGTCGCCGCTTCCGAAACGCCGCCTGGGGTGTCGCCGGTGCAGTTGATCGTAACGATGCCCGGCACCGAATTATCCGTGGGGCACGCCGCGCTGGCAGGCCGTGCCGCCGCGACCCACATGGCACCCGCCGCGACCGTGCCAAGCAGCGCGCGCCGCCAGGTTAAGCCTGCGTCATCTACAAAGTTCGCCGAGCCGCACCCGGCGTCGTTACTGTAATTGTAAGTGAATTTGACCGGAGCCGATGACGCGCCGTTGGAATTTTTAGTCGAAGCAGCGCACGCGCCGCCCAAGGGCGCGCGATTGTTCTGGCCGGTCATGTGAGTTCGTCCCCGCGTAAAATTGTTAGCGATGAGCTATTCAATATTTTTACGCGGTACAAACTTGAGGGCAGACTAGGGCACGCGCTTCGAGTCCGGAATCGCAGAATCGCAACCTATCTCGGTGCGCCACCATCATGTTGCATTCTCGCATCATGCGCAAGAATGTTATGCACGTCGGCCTATAATTCTGGAATAAGGGCTACGAGATTTTTCCGAACCTTTTTGCATCAGACATGAAAACATGAATCAATCCGAACCTCTGAAACTCGACGACCCACTCGGCGCCGTCATGGATGGGATGTTGCGGCACCCTTCGTTTGACGATGTGGCACTGCATTATCTCGACCACATTCTCGCTTGGCGGCGCCAAATGGGCGTATTCAATCGCGTGGCGACGACTGCAGGGCTGCACACCATCGGGTATGTGATCTTTCTGCATTTCGCCAACACGTCCGGCCGCCCGGAAAATGGCGCCACGTATTCGCGCCTGCTGGAGATCTGCGAGGCGCGCCGCAATTGCGGCTCTCGCGCGCTGCGCACCACGTTGGTGTTGGCCCAAGTCATGGGCTATTTGCAAAGTTCGCGCGGCAGCGCTGACCGGCGCATCCAGATTTTCGAACCCACGGCGAAACTCATCGCAGAATCGCGACAGCAGTTCACGGTCCCCTTCGCGTGCTTGGATAAGCTGGTTCCCGACGCGAATTTTGCCGAGGCTGCAAAGTCCGATCCGGCGTTCCTGTCAACGCTGTTTGCAAGCGCTGGAAAAGCCTTTCTGGATCATGACATCGAGATCACCGAATTTTTCCCAGACATGCACGCCCTCATGCAATTGCAAGGCGGGTGTCCGGTCATTCTCTCAATTGCCGACTCCGCGATGCGCGGGCGCGAAATCGCCTCTTCGATCGCGATCGCCAAGGAATTCCATATTTCGCCATCACAAGTCCGCACGGTGCTGAAAACCGCAGAGACTTACAGGCTCATAACACTGTCAGAGCGGGGACACGTTGTTGACGCTGCCCCTCTTGTTGCCCAGCAGAAGGGCATGATCGCCCGTGAGTTAGCGCTCTATGCAAAATACTCATTGGGGCTGGAAGAGCATTTCAGCGGCATCGGTCCTTCCGGTTTGAGGCAAGAGGACCCAGCTGAGAACCGCCAGTTGCGGTCAGTGTCCTAAACATGGCCGAAACACAAGTCGAAACTCTCGCTGGCACAACTCCGGCGCAGCAAGCTTCCAATGAACCTGCACGCATTTCTTGTTCGCGCGGATTATCCGATTGGCTTCTGCGCCACAACGTCAGTTTAGCTTTCACTTCCTACCAATCCGGGCGGCTTTATCTCGTCGGCGTCGATGGCAACGGCGCTGTATCATTCCATGAGCGCTTTCTCGCCCGCGCCATGGGGCTTTGGAGCGATAGTCAGCGCTTGCTTGTCTCGACCATTTTTCAGCTCTGGCGCTTTGAGAACGTGCTGCGCCCCGGTGAAACCATTGATGGCGCCGACAAGCACTACGTGCCGCGGGTCGCGCACACCACCGGCGATATCGACATTCACGAAATCGGCGTGATGACGGACGGGCGCATCGTGTTCGTCAACACGGCACATTCATGTCTGGCAACGCTCAGCCAAACGCATTCGTTCAAACCCTATTGGGTGCCACCGTTTATCTCAAAGCTCGCACCCGAAGACCGCTGCCACTTGAACGGCCTCGGTATGCGCGATGGGCAGCCGGCCTACGTCACAACTGTCTCGCGCGCCGACGTCGTCAACGGCTGGAAAGAGCGGCGCGCGGAAGGCGGCTGCATCATTGACATTCGCGACAACCGCGTGGTGACGGAAAAACTCTCGATGCCGCACAGCCCGCGCTGGATCGACGGCCGGCTGTGGGTCTTGAATTCTGGCACCGGCTATATCGGCACGGTTGATGACACGAGTGGCGTCTTCGAACCTAAGGCTTTCATGCCCGGCTTCATGCGCGGGTGTGCCTTCCACAACGGTTTTGCCATCGTCGGTCTCTCTCTTCCGCGCAACGGCACGTTCCAAGGCTTGCAGCTCGACAGCGAATTGAAAAAACGCGACGCGACTCCGTGGTGCGGCGTGCAAATTTTGGAAGCGCGCACCGGTGACGTTGTGCAATGGATCCGCCTCGAAGGGCCCGTCAGCGAACTCTTTGATGTCGCCGTGATACCCGGTGTGCGCAAACCGACCGCCACCGGGTTCCTTAACACCGATGTTCACACCATGATTACAATTGAACACACGTGATTGAATTCTTGAGTGAGCGAGCCGGCCCCATGATCTTTCATATTCCTAATGTTCTCGGCCCTGAAAAGATCACTGAAATATTGCGGATCAAGGAAACGCTGGCGTTCGTTGACGGCAAAGCAACCGCAGGATGGCACGCAAAGCTCGTCAAACAGAACCGGCAGGCGGTCGCGTCTGATGCTTTGGCCGAGGTGCAGAAAATCATCATCGACGCGATCGCGGCGCATCCCGTCATCCGGTCGTATGCTGTTCCACGGCGCATCAGTCAGCCGCTGATCAGCAGTTATTCGGGCGGCGACAGCTATGGCTTGCACGTCGATGAGGCCATCATGGGCGACGGCGAACGCGCGCTCAGAACCGACATCTCAGTCACCGTATTTCTTGGAGAGCCAGAGACCTATGATGGCGGCGAACTCGAAGTGCAAACGCCAACCGGGACAACGGCCGCGAAACTCAAGGCGGGTGCGGCGGCGCTTTACCCCTCGACTACGCTACATCGCGTCCGGCCGGTAACGTCGGGCGAGCGGCTCGTGGCTGTCGCTTGGATTCAAAGTCTTGTAAGGAATGCCGAGCAGCGTGAGATCCTCTATGATCTCGACCGCACGCGCCGGATCGTATTCGAGGCGCGCGGCAAGACAGAGGTTTTCGATACGCTGTCAAAGACCCACTCAAACCTCCAGCGCATGTGGGCCGACGTTTAGTACCCGGAATCATCGGGTAAACGACGTTTTAATGTGCAGTAGCAGCTTGTGTGCCACAACTGCAGAACGCCCCGCGGAGAACGCAGACACACCGCCACTCTCGACCCAGGACATGGTCCAACGTCGATTTGTGCGACACTGTCGTGAAGCGCACACCTTCAAGGCGTATTCATTTGGTAGAATCTGCGACAGGCGAAGAAATGTCCTGACTGACTCTGCCCCCTGCGGGGCGAGTGCCCACTTCGACAATATCACCGGGTAACACGGTCGATGTTTCAACGACATCCGTCCGCTGTCTGGAGCGCGGAGGGCCGCGCGTGATGGCATAGGTGACGACATCGCCGCGGTCGTTGGACGATTGACGTCCTGAAAGCTGGCGGGCTGCCTCGATATCAAAGCTTGCCTGCGCAATTTCGCGATTAACTTGCACGAGATCGGTCTCGACGGACGAGTTATGAGCGCGAACAAGGGAAGCGCTATCGCGCTCCGAGTTAACGATGGTAATTTCCACACGTGCCACAGCAACGGAAATGTTTGTAAGCTTTTCTTCCAGGTCGAGAATTCTAACCTCGTGCTCCAACGCCTTGTCGGCCAGAAGCAGGCCTTTTTGCTTCAACTCCTCATATCTGGTGCCGCTTTCCCGCCGGACCTTGAGTTGAGCTGAGATCTGCTCTGCTTGGGTGCGCAGTCCCTGCACTTCGCGCTGACTGAGGGCGCGGCCCTTTGCCAAGACGGCGAGTTGATCGGAGAGCGCGATGCGCCGGCTCTCCATGAGCGCTGCTTCCTGTTCAATCAGTTCCGTACCGGCCGGTGTCGCGAGTTCCTTGGGCGCCTTGAGCTTGCTTTCGCCTGCCTTTTCGGCACGGAGCCTTGCCGCGGCGGCTAGACGACGGTTCTGGGCGTCGATGATTTTGGCCAGAACGTCATCGGCCACTGCCGTCTGCTCTCGGCCAGGACGATATAGTCCGCCCGCGAGCGCCACGGCCTGCACGACAGGCATGCCCGGTTGCCATTGAACGGCGCCCGCACGATTGACATATCCCGTGACGTAAAGGGGTTTGTATTCCGCAATCTCCACCGTGACCGCCGCAGCTACGCCCGAAATTCGGGTCGCATCCTGTGCGAGTTGATTCTCGAACTCGGCGGCTGTCTTGCCGGCAATCGACATGCGGCCGAGTACCGGCACAGAAATTGTGTCATCGCTGTTAATCCGGTAGTCATTAGAAAGATCCGGATAATCTCGAAACCGAAGCGTAACCTTTGCCGCATTGCGCAGGTCATCGTCTGAATTGGAATTGGCTCCGCGACTTCTATCGCCGGTAAGCGGCAGCTTATCTTGGGCCAACGCGACGGCATCCAAGCGGCTCCCGAGCAAAAGCGTTAGCCCGAGCAATCCGATATAATAGCCAATTTTAGCGTGCCCATTTCGTCGCATAACCGTGAAACGGCGCAATTGCGAGTTGGTTCCGCTCTGAGGGCGATGTCAAGCTAAGGATTTTCGTTTTACTTGCTTGTCCTTTGGCGCATCATCGGTGGACGGCTCTGAAGCTCTCGCTCGCGCTAGATAGATCCCGGCCCCTGCCATGCTTGCGGTGGTCGTCAAGAGCGCAACGGAGAAGGGAAATGACCAGCCGAGAAGTATGCACGCACCATATCCGGCCAATCCTCCCACAATCGCGCAAACAATGAGCAAAAGCATCGAATCTCCCCCTGTTGAACGTCATACACCTGGCCGCGCGTGGGGGAAAGCCAAGATGCACGCTCACAATTATGCCGAGCTTGTTTCATCTCCCGACGGTCTGCCTAACTTCGATTGTCTCCAGAGCTGATCGCCACGACCCATAAGATACAGCCATCCGCCCCATCCTGCAGCTGCATATCCCGCGAGGGCGTAGTTGAGGAGGCGGACTGGCCGGGGCACGGCCAAAGTTTCAAAGAAAGCATAAGTCGTGAGTGCAAGCGCTAGGGGCACCAGAGCCAACAGCGCAGCGAACAGCGGTTCGTATTGCAGCGCAAGAACGACAACCGACAGCATCGCTGCGAGCATAATGAACGGCATGAAGGCTCGCAAGCCCTTGCCTGAAACAAAGACGAACGCGAGAGCGGGCCGCGTGGGATTAGCTAGAGACTTCAATGCAATCACTTGCTGAACGTTTCCCGCGCCGATCCGAACCCGGCGGCGCAAATCCTGATTCAAAGCGGTGGGTTCGAACTCCACCGCCTCAATTTCGGGGTCCAGCACGGCTCGATAGTTGAGATCGACGATACGCATGGGGATCAAGAAGTCATCATTGATTGTGGCTTCATCCAGCGGAACCCATAATGCACCGCGAATAGCGTAGAATGCTCCGTGAGCTCCCATGGGAGCTGCAATAGCCGCCTCTGCTTTCTTCAACTCGGACTGGTAATTCCAGTACGCTTGCTCCTCCACAGTGCCCTGCCGGATCTGGTAGCGGCCGCAGACGACGCCGACATTTGGATCCTCCATATGACGAGAACATCTCACAAGCGCGTCCGCGGTGATCATCGCGGAGACGTCGCTAAAGGCCACAATATCGGCCGAGGTCTTATTCATCGATTCATTCAGGGTCCGAACCTTACCCAAGTTTGAAGGGTTCTCTATGAGACGAAAGCGAGCCGGATTTGACGCTTTTTTAAGGGCTCTGTTCGCAAGCTCGTGGGTGCGGTCGCTACATCCATCCAAAACGATGAGGATATGAAGTTTCCCGGATGGATACTCAAGCGCATCGCAGTTTTCTATTTTCGCGGCAATGAAGCGTTCCTCGTTGTATGCAGGCACGATCATGCAGACAGAACGCGCGCCGGCAGAAAAAAAGTTGCTGGCATCCGCATG
>JAYSVT010000083.1:0-6970 GCA_043718455.1 Hyphomicrobium sp. | reverse complement strand
CGCGGATCGAGGCTGGGATCGTCGCGCGTGCCGGGTTGAAATTGACCATCTGGCCAACCTTGAACTTAAAACTTGCCACGCATTATCTCCTTGCCGCTTAAGCGGCTCATCATCGGCCCAGTAACAGTTTAGTATCGGTTCAGTATCTGCCCAGAGCGGGCACGCTGCCGGTTTCTGCTAAGCGTGCAGGCGCGAATGCATCGCAATCGTGCTTAAGATGGTTTGCGATGGGCGGAACTGCTGAAACAACATAGCACAGGATGACCGTGTCGCGCCCCGGTATCTGCCGCCATGGCGAAGTGCCGCGATTGGTGCTGAAATCACCAATAAACGCGCAAAATCAACAACACCTACTAATCTTGCCCCCGTTAACCCCATACCGGCTGGCCTGGCGCTCGCGGAAAAAGTCCTCGTAGCTCATCACAGCCTCGCCCGGGTGCATCTTTTGGCGATGCGCGACATATGCCTCGTAGTCCGGCACGCCCACCATCAGCCGCGCGGTTGTGGCGAGGCGCTTGCCAAGCTTCGCTCCAAACTTGGCAAGCGTGGCGCCTTGAGCATTGCAGAGTTCGCGAAACAACATCTCAATTACTCCGCCGCCTGCAGCACGGTTTCCCGCGCCGTAATCTGCGGGTTGGCGCGCGCTTCGAAAATCGCACGGATGCCAAACACGATCATCGCGATCACGAGCGCCATCAACAGCGACGCCATGGTCGCGTTGACGTAGTCGTTGAACACGATGCGGTTCATCTGCTCGATCGTTTTAGCAGGCGCCAGTATTTCGCCATTGGCCAGCGCCGCGCCAAACTTTTCGGCATGCGCTAGAAAGCCGATTCTGGCGTCCGCATTGAACAGTTTGTGCCAGCCGGCTGTCAGCGTGCAGATCGCCAGCCACGTCGCCGGAATGGCCGTTACCCACGCGTACTTCTCGCGCTTCAACTTGAACAGCACGACTGTGCAGAGCGTCAGCGCTATGCAGGCGAGCATCTGGTTGGCAATGCCGAAAAGCGGCCACAGCGTGTTGATGCCGCCCAGCGGATCGATGACGCCCTGATACAGAAAATAGCCCCATCCGGAGACCGCTATCGTGGTGGCGACGATATTCGCGGTCCAGGATTTGGTGTCCTTGAAAGCGGGCGCGAAACTGCCGATGAGATCCTGGATCATGAAGCGCGCGACGCGGGTGCCAGCGTCAATCGTCGTCAGAATAAAGAGCGCTTCAAACAGAATGGCGAAGTGATACCAGAACGCCATCATTGCCTTGCCGCCGATAGCACCCGATAGAATTTCCGCCATGCCGACCGCGAGCGTTGGTGCCCCGCCGGTGCGCGACAGGATCGTTGTCTCACCGACATCTTTCGCCACCTGATCTAGCATTTCGGGCGTCACCACGAAGCCCCAACTGGAAATCGTGGCCGCCGCATCCGCCGCCGTCGTGCCGATCAAGGCGGCCGGGCTGTTCATGGCAAAGTAAACGCCGGGTTCCAGCACGCACGCCGCGATCAGCGCCATGACAGCAACGAAGCTTTCCATCAACATCGCGCCATAGCCGATGAAGGGCGCGTGGCCTTCGTTCTCCAGCATCTTCGGCGTCGTGCCCGACGCGACGAGCGCGTGGAAGCCTGAGACCGCGCCGCAGGCGATCGTAATGAACAGGAACGGGAACAAGGCCCCCGTGAACACGGGCCCCGTGCCGTCGATGAACTTGGTCACGGCGGGCATCTTCAAATCAGGCTGTACGATCAGAATGCCAATCGCGAGGCCAACAATCGTGCCGATTTTCAGAAACGTCGAGAGATAGTCGCGCGGCGCCAGCAACAGCCACACGGGCAAGACGGAAGCGATAAAGCCATAGGCAATCAGCATCATAGAGAGCTGCTCGCCGGTAAACGTGAACATCCGGGCCAAGTCGGGATCTTCCGCAACATGCTGGCCATAGAAAATCGAGGCCATCAACAAAGCAAATCCAATGACCGACATTTCGCCGATTTGCCCAGGGCGGAAATAGCGCCCATAGACGCCCATCAAGACGGCGATGGGGATCGTTGCCATGACAGTAAATGTGCCCCAAGGCGAATGCGCCAGCGCCTTGACGACGACGAGCGCTAGAACAGCTAACAGGATGATCATGATGATCAAGATGCCGAACATGGCCACTTTGCCCGCCGTCTCGCCAAGTTCCGCGCGGATCATGTCGCCCAACGATCGCCCGTCGCGCCGAGTTGATGCCCACAGCACAATGAAGTCTTGAACTGCGCCGGCGAACACGACGCCAACCAGCAGCCACAGCGTGCCGGGGAGATATCCCATTTGCGCCGCCAACACGGGTCCAACCAGCGGGCCGGCCCCTGCAATGGCCGCGAAGTGATGGCCGAAGAGGACATTCTTGTCGGTCGGGCAATAGTCGAGGCCGTCGTTGAAGCGCTGCGCGGGCGTTGGCCGAGAGGGGTCAATGCGCAAAACTTTGTGCGCGATGAACTGCCCGTAAAATCTGTAGGCAATGAGATAGACCGAGACCGATGCCGAGACCAGCCAGATGGCGTTGATCGTCTCGCCGCGCGACAGCGCCACGACGCCTAGTGAAATAG
Source organism: Hyphomicrobium sp. (assembly GCA_043718455.1). Lineage (GTDB taxonomy): Bacteria > Pseudomonadota > Alphaproteobacteria > Rhizobiales > Hyphomicrobiaceae > Hyphomicrobium_B. Next base: position 4,382 of record JAYSVT010000083.1, on the reverse strand, counting down.
CGCCGATCACTGCCAGTACGGCCCAGCCGATGCTGGCGCGCCAGTCAAATGTAGAAGTTGCCATACCGGTCATAAAACGAGTATCCCCAATCGCGTGTCCCACGGCGCGCGTGCGCCAATGTCGTCTTCGCATTATCGCGCGCCGGACTTACGGCACGCTGCAGTGATTTGTCCGGCACATTAGCGCAAGCAATCGGCAATTTCATCCCGCGCGTGCAGGTTTCAATACCAAAGACCCGAGCAAAATGCGGCCCGTTCCGTCCCGCGCGCATCCATGCGCTGCCTCATCCCGCGTCACCCGCCCGCCACACGTCGTACCGGGGTACTACGGGGGTGTGAGGTACGAAGGCGTAGGGCGTACTAGATTTGGCGCCTGCACTTCGCCAAAGCGTAGTACGCCGCATGGATTGCAGAGGCCGGTTTTTGAATATTCGTGCGTGAGGCTTGGTGCATGTGGCGCGTCTCGTGCGTGAGGTTTGGTGTATTACGGCTCGCGGTTCTGCGCGTGGGGTTGGTTGGGCGGCCACGCGCAAAGTTTGAGTGTGCGAGACGCGCGACCCTAATACACCCTACGTTTCTTCGCTTTTCTTGTGCGGGCTACGCGGGCTGCGCTTCCTAGTAGTGATCCAGTACCGCCAAGACCCAGAACACCTTCATTGTAACCACGATTGTACGAATCCATCGCGAGAATTGCACGCATCAGCTCGTCGGAGATCGCCATGTTTATTTCCTCGCAAATTGACCAAGACCAATGTTGAACTGTCGGGAATCGATCGCCACCCGACGGATTTTGCTTATTTCCGCTAACAATGGAGCCAACTTCCCCTCAATCCCCGTCGTCACAGCATCGCGCGTTACCTCAACTGAAGCTCGTGTGAACCGATAGCCCGGTCCAAATACCGCTTCGAAGTCATCCGGCGACACAACACGTGCTGTCTTGGGATCTTTCAAATCAGAGATCGTCACGAGCGTAGGGATAAGCTCGCCCTTCAGCGGCGCGGTGCCCGTTTGATACTTTGCTTCAAACCATTCAATATTTCGGCCGGCGGCTCTGAATGCATTCTGAACCAGCATGTTGACGCGATCCGGTTGCTCTCCGGATTTCCCATGCGCCAGTATCGCGATGACATTGCGGCCCGCGCCAAGGTCAACGAACACAGCCTCGCCCTCGATTCGCGAGCGCAAGCCAGTGCTCTCTGGCAGGCCCCATTTGACATCGGTGGCGTAAACCGCAATCACGCTTGAACCCGTTTTGATGCCTTCGGGCGTCTCAATCTCAATCGTCAGCCGATAGCGATGATCTGGAAAGTTGTAGTAAAAGGCTGCGAGCCCGATAGCGGCTACAACAACAGCAATAACGATGCCTACTGTTCTCATCCCGCCCTCGCGCGTGTGAGCGGTGTATTGTCGTTGGCGAAAGCTGCCATGGCTTCGAAGGTGGGCGTATTGTTTTCCGGATTGCCATCAGCAAAAATAGAATTCGCACCGCTCGCGGAAAACACCCGACCCAAATCGTTGGCGTCGTCGAAGAGACCGCGGATCGCCTTGTCGCCAAATGGCAACCCCGCCGAACCTTCGTCAACCGCGGAATACGCGATCGCGCTGCGCATCACTTCATTAAGAGGACTTGTCCCTTTAAACGGATCTGCACCCGCTGCCTGGGCTACATCATCGCTGTAGAGCACCGGAAGAACGAATTTGGTCGCCTGCAGCCAGTCGTTGCTAACCTGAGCTACTTTTGCGTATTCAAGCAAGACCAGTAAGGACATGCTGTGCCGCGAGAAACTAAGCAATCCACTGTCGGGGCCCGGTAGGTTCACTTCGGTAGGAACGGCAAGCATTTCTGTTGGTGTTTGCTGGCCGCGCACAGTCGAGATAAACTCACCCTCTACGAAGACTGCGTTGAGATGACTGCGATCAACGGCCCATGGCGTTGCTCCTCCGACGACATCAAGACCGCTAACTGACACCGCACCGCCATAGATCAATGCCCGCAAGGCTGGGTTCGTTGGACCCGTGTAAGTTATCGGCGCTCCATCTGGGTCAGGTTGAAAAATCTGCTCTTTGTCGATCGAACGGTCGAAGGCATCGACCGACCCCGCCTCAAACATTATGTTGTCGAAGAGCGTGCCGGTTCGGCCATAGAGCGCACCCACGAGTCCGGCCAGTCCGCCACCTAGGGAGTGTCCGGTCAACGCAATGTTGGCGGTGAGTACATTAGCGTCACCACCTGCGACAGATTTATAGAATTCGATTGCCAATTGCGATTGAGCAGAAACCCCGCTGCCCACTGCTAGTCCATAACCGTTGACGAGATCGCTGCCGGTATCACCAAGTGGATTGACAAAGTTCGCATCGGTTCCACGATAGGAGATGATGGTCTGGGAGCCGACGGTGTAGGCGGCAGCGTAGAAGCCTGCGGCTTGGGCATCGGCCTGCCCACGCTCGGCGGAAATTGTTGCTTCACCAATTTGGTTTCCAACACCTAGGACGCCCTTGTCATAGCCTTGATTATAAGCATCCATCGCCAAGATGGCTTGAAGCAACGTCGAGTTTGTAGCCATTGTTATTTCCTCACGAAGTTGCCTTGGTGCAAAGTGTTTGATAGGGATGCTCGTGAATCCCGGTATTGGAGCATTGAGCCGTCGAGGCTGCCTGTTGCAACATCCGGCAACCACCCCAACCGCTTCTCAATTCCTCGCGTCACAGGCTCACCTGTGATGCCGAGAATGTTGAACGGGAATACGCCACCTGAGACGGCTTCGACCCAGACCCGCTCCAAGGCGACGCCCGCTCCGAAACTCGCGGCCAGATTGGCCGGATCGACAGCCTCGACCGTCTTGGGATCTTTTTCATCGCGGAAGCGCACCAGAAACGGCATCAACTTTGCGGGCACGTCGGCGGTGCCACTAGCAAAGAAGTGCTTGCCGACCGTTCCACCCGACTGGTTGCCGGTCCACGCCTCGGGGACAAGAGTCCTGCCCACCATCTCGGCCTGGTTCCGGCCCGGTTCCGGCGTGCCCGTTGTTTCATTGCGACCGATGAGAAGCGCGTAAAACGTCCCTCGACTACCGAGATCGACTGCAACCGCCTCGCCCTTCCACACACCCCAATGAAAGGGCTTCGCTCCGAACATTTGGGGTTCTGCGCTGTAGCCGGCCATGTTGACGCCGGAGCCACTCTTTAATCCCTCAGGTGTCTCAACTTCGAACGTCAGGCGGTAGCGCAGAGTCGTCCACGGCACGAAGAAGATCCACAGCCCGTAAAGCGCGGCCAGAACCAGGAAAACTTTTTTCGACGCGCTCATCCCGCCCTCGTTTCAGCTGCCGCCACGCGCGCGAGGAGTGCGTGCAGCTCGCCAATGTGCGGCTTGCCTGTAGCGTCCGGCATCACCAGCTTCACCGCCCTGTCTCTGAACTGCGTCTGGGCAAGCTGCGCAAACGCACCCGCAATTGCGCGCGGCTCTCCGGCGACATCGACGATCCAGAGATTGTCGCCGCTTTTCCACTCATCCGGCCGCAGGCGGATTTTCTGATTTGGATTGGCGCTGAGCCGCTGATCGACGTCGGCCGAGACGCTCGCCCACAGCACCACGGCAACCGGCGCCCGCGCGCCGATGTCCTTGTGCTGCAATTCCGCGATATAGGCTTGCCCGCTGACAACTGCAGGTAAAATCATCCATTCGATGTCGGCAAGTGTGTAATGCTTATGCGCCGCCGAATTCGAAAACACGACAGCTATATCGCCAACGCTCGCGGACACGAGCTTGGAGATTGCTGCACCGATCTGTTGTTGGGAAAATGCCGGCGCCTGACTGTTGTCAGGTCGCGCGGCGTCTGCCGCTCCCGCCGCAATCCCCAGCATCACAACCAACCCCACCAAACCCCACATCATCCTTAACATCACCACACCTCGTATCTGCCGTTTCGAACCACGAGTATGCGGCCGCCAGAGTGCCCGGGGAAAAAATAATTTTCGCGAAAAATTTTCTGCGCCGATTTCAGTCGATTTCAAGGGCTTACCGCTGGAGCGCGGAAGGCGCTGGAATACCCCTTAACCTTAAGATGAAAATGGGTCAGACCCCTCACAAGAAAAAACCGGGTTTGAACGCAATTTTTCATGTGAGGGATCTGACCCAGATATCCACGCGCACCGCACGTGGCACGCAACTTCGGAGATGACGACAGGATTTGATTTGGCTGTGGTGCTCAACAGGCTTGGCCAGAGCCGAAGCGCCCATCAGGTGCGAAGGCTGGTGGAGCTAACCGGGATCGAACCGGTGACCTCTTGCATGCCATGCAAGCGCTCTCCCAGCTGAGCTATAGCCCCGAACCATGTCGGACGCCGGACTGGTATCTCCCGGCGCAAGCGGCCTGATAAGT
>JAYSVT010000082.1:0-6986 GCA_043718455.1 Hyphomicrobium sp. | reverse complement strand
ATGTTGTGTCACCAAACTGTAACCTAATCCCCGATGCGTTACGATGCTGTCCGCGCCAATCTTATTTCTAAGCCGCGCTAACAGTCTCTCGATTGTGTTGATGTCCTTGCCGTGGTTTGCGCCGTAGACGCGTTCGAGCAAATCGGCGGCTTTAATGACTTGAGCCGGCGCCTCGGCCAAGACTTCAAGGAGGCGGAACTCAAGCGAGGTGAGTTCCACCGCGGTGCCGCCCTTGACGATCGTCCGTCTCTGACGGTCGATCTGCAGTCCGCCGAGCATTGTAGCTTCGATGCCGTTCCGGTTGGTCCTTCTCAGGACGGCGCGGATGCGAGCCAAAAGTTCTTCAAAGCGGAAGGGCTTTGGCAGATAGTCGTCTGCTCCGCGCGTAATTCCATCAACGCGCTCGACCCAGCTTGCACGCGCAGTCAATATGATGACAGGCGTATTGACCCCCTGGCTGCGCCAACGGCTCAGAACGGAAAGCCCGTCGAGCCCGGGCAATCCGAGATCGAGCACGATGGCGGCATATTGGTCTTCTCTAGCACGCACCAAAGCTGACTGACCGTCGTTCGATACGTCGGCGCGATACCCGTTGGCTATGAGCTGCCGCTTGACATGCTCCGCGACGGCGGCGTCATCCTCAACGACGAGAATTCGGTTCATGAGTTGGACCCGCAAGCGATGGCCGGGCGCTACTGCGCCAGCCTGCACGCACTGACAGCCCAGTATAGGCAATAAGCGCTGACATCTAACTGACGGCCATTACAGTCGGGCAACTGCAGTGCCGCCTGAAAAGTCACGGACGATCGCTCGTCGTTGGGCATTTGCTATGCAGCACATTGGGCATTATCCCGCGGCGTTTTCGACATGCGCATTTAATGCTTGTTAACAAGTAATAAAGTGTATATAGACACGCAATCGACTTTTGGCCGGACGATCTGGCCGCTTCGCCATTGCCCGCTCTCTGATCAAACAGATCAAGATGCCCGCGCTGGCAACGCGACAACCCCTCCCAAACATCGACAAACGAAAAACGTTGCCCGGCATGTGTCGGGTCGCGTCTCTTATGACTTATATCTTCTGAGGAATATCATGGATACCGGTACTGTTAAATTCTACAACGATCAAAAGGGCTTCGGCTTCATTCAGCCCGACAATGGCGGCAAGGACGTATTCGTCCACGCTACCGCCCTTGAGCGCGCTGGCATGCGTAACCTTGTCGAGGGCCAGAAGGTCCAGTTCGACACGCAGGAAGACCGCCGCACTGGCAAGATTGCTGTTGGCAACATCCAGGCTGCTTAACTAGCGCTTTTTGAACGGGCGTAGGTCACAAGCCTGCGCCCGTTTTATATTTCCCCATTCGTTATCCCCTTCTGATCATGACCCCGGAGACCTATGAACGGATTTAAGCCCCAAACTTTCGCCGACCGCCGCGGCGCCGCCAACGATGCACGCCAAGCCGCACTGGAGCGCTTCCGCGCCAAAACACCCGCCAACGATGCCGAACTCGCAGCGCGCTTGGCTGTGCGCCAAGAACTCGCGGCCGCAAGAGATGCCCGTATCGCTGACAAGGCCACGCAGAAGAAACTTGAAGAAGAACGCGCAGAACTCGAGCGCATCGCGCGCGCTGAGCAAGAGAAAATCGATAAAGCCGAGCGCCAAATCCGCGAAGCCGAAGAGCAGGTAGTGCTCGAGGCCGAACGCAAAGCCGCTCGCGACGCCCGCTTCGCCGCGCGCAAGGCCCGCAAGGCTTAACTCCAGATATCACACTCGTATTTTGAGCGGACGCTGACGAAGCGTCCGCTTTTTTTGTGCGAGCCCAATGCAGCATTTGCCACATCCCCTGCGCGCCATCTTCCCTTGCGGCGGCGGCTCAGGTATCTCAGCGGCCATGAAAACATCCGAAGTCGATATTCTGATCGTGACCGGCTGGCAGGATAGCGGCTCCGACCACTGGCAAACCCGCTGGGAAAAAAGCCTCAAGACAGCACGCCGTGTGATTCAAAGCGACTGGGACAACCCCGACGTCGAGGTGTGGGGCGACACGATTGCCAAATTCGCACGTGGGGCGACACAACCCGTGGTTCTCGTTGCGCATTCGCTCGGTGTACCGGCTGTCGTCTATGCAGCGTCGAAGCTGAAGCCGGCGGGTGTCATCGGCGCATTTCTCGTCGCCCCCGCCGACGTCGATTTCGCGCGCTTCTGGCCGGACACAGGTGGCGAACGCTGGCCACCGAAGAACGGTCACGGCGGATTTGACGCGATGCCAGACAATCGCCTGCCGTTTCCAGCGCACTTGATCGTTGGCAATAACGATCTCTATTGCAGTTATGCCCGCGCCGAAATCCTGGCGGCGAAGTGGGGCGCGAAACTCACTGACGCCGGCGAAAGCGGGCACATCAACGTCGCCTCCGGCCACGGCCCCTGGCCCGATGGCGTTTTGCAGTTCGGGCAGTTTTTGCGGGGGTTGGGGTGAGCGGTCAAAGTTAACACAGATCGTTTCAGCGCGTCGCGCACCTTCTTAATCATAACGCTGATCGTTGTTGAGCGTTGCGCTGTTTTGGGGTATATTTGCTACACTGCCGCTCATGGCGCAAGACGCCGGTTCGAACCCCTCGAGCCGGCGTTTTTGATTGTGGCACAGCCTACTTCAACAACGCCGCGAGCTGATCTTTGACCGCTTTCGAGAGGATCGGAACGGCGGCTTTGAGCGTTTCGGCGTCGCTTAGCTCAGAGGCGAGATGCACGATCTCGACGCGCGGCGCGAGTGTCTCCTTCAACCCGTCGTAGCCAGGCTCTAGCGAAATTCTTTTGACGGCGGACTCGGTGCTGTAGGTCGCCTCGTGAATGGCAGAGTAATCAGCGGTGCCGAGTGCCGTCTCTATCTTGCTCATACTTGACTTGAGCAACGCCACCGCCTCTTCCTTCGTGCGGGGCAATGGCACCTTGAAGTGTTCTGTTTTGACTTCTGCGGCCTCTTCTTCTCCGCCGGTCGCAAAACCTGGGGACGGCAGGATGAGAGCAAATGCGAGGAGAACAGGCGCAAACCAGTTGCGTGAAAGACGTGTCATTGGTCGCTCCATTAGAAGGGGTTCAAGGCCCCGACAATCGCCGCGCCTCAAGCGCAGCCCCACCGTCAAAGCGCAACAGCGCGCCCGCGTCAATGGAGATTGCGCATGGGACAGTATTTTAGAATGATCGTAAAGTTTAGAAACGGTGTCTGACCCCCTTCATGATGAGCGGGTTGCACCTCATGCCACTTTTGCAACGATCCGCTTGACCGCTATTTTCGAAGCCCGCCGGCGTACTTCGGCCAAATCGAAAGACATTTGCATGCGAAGCCACGTGTCAGCGCTGGTACCGATCGCCTTTTCGAGCCGGAAAGCCATCTCGGGGCTGATCCCGCTCGATCCATTCAAGACGCGGTACAGTTGCTGGCGCGTGACGCCGAGGCTCACTGCCGCTTCCGCCACCGTCAAGCCCAAAGCCTCGATGTCGTCCTTCAATAATCGGCCTGGATGGGCGGGCGATTTCATTGCTGGCATGAGACCCTCATTCTAGTGATAATCGAGGAAATCAACATCGTGCACATTTCCCGCCTCGATGCGAAAAACAATACGCCAGTTGGCCCTGACCGTCACGGCCCAACGGCCTTTAAGCTTTCCCTTCAATGCGTGAAGCCTGAGGCTAGGACGATTGAGATCTTCGGGCTTATCGGCAGCAGCAAGTAGGGTCAGAATATCCCGGATGCGTTCCACCATGTCTGGCGGTAACAACTTGGGATCGTCGTCCTCGACAAAGCGCTTCAGACCTTTATGCCGGAAGCTTTCGATCATAGCCGTATTGTAGCGTGTTGCGTTACATGCGTCAACGCGTGCGCAGGCGCGCGAGGGGGGGCAAGAGCAGAACGGTCATAAATTTGCGAACCCTGCGCAAATAGAAAAGGTTTCTGACCCAGAGGGTCCTTAGTTTGGGGCGCGACACTTTTCGGCAAGTGCACTTACCTCAACAGGGATGGTTCCGCGTTCAATATCCGCGTTGAACTTCCCATACTCCAAATAGGAGTAGACCTCTTCAATTTCCGACCTCAGGCAATTGCAGAACTTCGGTGCCTTGTGCTGCCCCAAAGCTTTCTTGGCAGTCTCCGTACAGCTAGCAACGAACGAAGGACGCTCGCTCGCCAAAAAGTGCTTCGACTTCCGGTCGGAGTACTCGAAAGCGAAAAGACTCGCAACTATCAGGGCGAACGCTGCCACCAGAACCCCAGGGCTCTCTGCAGCCTCGGTTAGGGACTGCTTTCGCCCCGTCATGTAACGGAATGCATGCCAGAATACCCACAACAACAATAGTGAGCCGGCCACCGACCCGAAGATATAGCTAAGCTTGTATGCGTACATGATCTATCCCTCGGGGCCATGGAGCAAGCATGGGATAGGGAATTCCACCAACTACTTCCCGCCTTCGATATCGGTAACGGCTTTCGCGAGTGCTTCGCCCATGACCTTACGGATGTCGGCGTCGGCGATGTTCAGGCCCTTCGCGGCGAGGTCGGCTTTCACTTTGCCGAACACGTCGTCATCGCCCTTTTCAGCGAGGTCTGCTTTGCGCACGGCCTTGATGTAATCTTCGAGCCCAGGACCAATAAGACCCATGAGGCCGCCAGCCCATTCGGCGAGCGCCTTGTTGCGGCGGCTCTCAGCTTTGAATTTCAAATCCGCATCATGCGCAAATTTTTTCTCGTAGCCCTTCTCGCGGTCATCAAACGTCGTCATCGATTTCTGTCTCCCTAGAAGCCTGCAACCCTGAGATGTATCCACAATTGACGCCCGTTCAGAGCGAGTTGCAGGAGCCCCACAAGGGTCAATTCCGTGTCCGTTAACCTGAGCGATACCCCGCTCTGAGAGCCAAATCAACGGCTTGACGCGGCCGTTACCGATTACCCGGCAAATTGCCCATGCGGCTCATGGTCTACATTGTTTCCCGGGGGGCGTTCCGCTAGAGTCGAACACAAGAAATTCGCCGCGCTGCGGATGCCGCCCTTACTCCCAACATGCAAAAAACACGTTGGAAAATCAAAGGGTCAGTGTCTCTGGCGCATTACGGCCTGTACCCAAGTCCCGAGTTAGAAGTGAGAGTACAACGTTGATCCTCAGAGGACCCGGAATGACCAAGCGTCGCCGCATCTATGAAGGCAAAGCCAAGGTGCTTTATGAGGGCCCCGAACCCGGGACACTCATCCAGCATTTCAAGGATGACGCCACCGCGTTCAACGCGAAGAAGCACGCCCTCATCGAAGGCAAGGGTGTGCTCAACAATCGCATTTCCGAGTTCATCTTCACGAAGCTGAACGAGATCGGCGTGCCGACGCACTTCATGAAGCGCATCAATATGCGCGAACAGCTGATCCGCGAAGTCGAGATCATTCCCCTCGAAGTCGTGATCCGCAACGTAGCGGCGGGCTCCCTCTCGACCCGTTTGGGCCTTGAGGAAGGCGCGCAGCTGCCGCGCTCAATCATTGAGTTCTACTACAAGAAGGACGAACTCAACGACCCGATGGTCTCGGAAGAGCACATCACGGCGTTTGGCTGGGCCACGCCCCAGGAGATTGATGAAATCATGCAGCTCGCGCTGCGCATTAACGACTTCATGGTCGGCCTGTTCCTCGGCATCGGCATTCGCTTGGTGGACTTCAAGATCGAGTTTGGACGCCACTACGAGAACGACACCATGCGCATCATCCTGGCCGACGAGATCAGCCCGGACTGCTGCCGCCTGTGGGACATCCAGACGGGCGACAAGCTCGACAAGGACCGCTTCCGCCGGGATCTTGGCGGCATGCTCGAAGCCTATCAGGAAGTTGCCAAGCGCTTGGGCGTATTGACGGAGACGCCGCGTCCGCGCGGCTCTGGCCCTGTACTGGTCGCCTCGAATCCGCCAGTCTCGGCGCCAGTCGTCAAGAAGCCGACGCTTGAAGACCAGCCAACGCCGCCCTTGAACGGCAAACCGAATTGAAGATCAATCCCCTCTCCCCATGCCCTGCACTGGCATGGGGAGAGGGTTAGGGTGAGGGGCAGCTGCTTGCTCATTGGGGCCGCTGCCCCTCACCCCAACCCTCTCCCCCTCAAAGGTGAGGGGGAGAGGGAGAAGAGAACGCATGAAAGCACGCATCAAAATCACTCTCAAAAACGGCGTCTTGGACCCCCAGGGCAAGGCCATCGAAGGGGCCGTGAAGGGCCTCGGCATTTCGGGCATCAGTGATGTGCGCCAAGGAAAGTACATCGAGGTCGATTTGACTGAAAAAGACCCCGCAAAGGCAAAGACTATCGTCGAGCAGATGTGCAAGGACCTCTTGGCCAACACCGTAATCGAGAATTATTCTTACGAAATCGGGTAGGGCCTCCGAAGCGATGATCCGCTCATTCCGCAATCGTGCACTCAAGCGATTTTGGGAAGGTGCCGATCCTAAGAAGCTACCACCCGACGACGTCGAACGGATTGTGCGCATTTTGCGTTTACTTGACGATGCCACGGCCCCCGATGATATGAATGTGCCCGGTCTTCATTTTCATGCACTTCAGGGCCAAATGCGCGGGCGGTACGCGGTGACGGTCAGAGCGAATTGGCGTATTACTTTTGCGTGGATTGAAGAGGACGCACTCGACGTCGATTACGAGGACTACCACTGATGGCAAGAGCAGCCGCGAAACGAAGCAAGCCCCATCCCGATCTTCGCCCGTGTCATCCCGGCGAAATTTTGCGAGAGATTGTACTCCCGGCCGTTCATAAGCCGATGAGCGAGGTCGCCAAGGCTCTGGGTGTAAGCCAAAAACACCTTTCCGATCTGGTGAACGAAAGGGCGGCCCTCAGCCCCGAACTTGCGATCCGGCTCGAAGCCGCATTCGGCCGCACGGCACCGGCATGGCTTCGCATGCAGGAGACATACGATCTCTGGCATGCCCGCCGCGCCATCGACATTTCGCGTATTC
>JAYSVT010000081.1:0-6991 GCA_043718455.1 Hyphomicrobium sp. | reverse complement strand
CATTCAGAATGCCCAGAAGCATCACGACGGGGCGACGGGCCGCATACGTGTGAGCTGTTCGGATGAGGAGTCCGCTCTTGTGTTTAAAGTTACCGACGATGGGCCCGGAATCGATCCAGAACTCCATCAGGCCGTATTCCTGCCGTTTCGCGCGATTGGCAGCAGCGGCGGCACCGGCCTCGGCCTTGCCATGGTCAAGAAAATGGCCGAATCTGTAGGCGGATCTATTAAACTGAACTCCGATCCCGCCGATGGCCGCGGAGCAACGTTCACTCTTTACTGGCCCAAGTATATCGTGACTTAACCGTTGCATGCATTGTAGAAGGCACATGCGGTTATGATGGATATCAATTGACTAATGTCCTGATAATGTGAACCGGATAAGCGAACCTTAGTACTGCGGACATTTTGAATGGCTTCGTCATCAACAGGATCGGGCGGCGATTTTCTCGCCAAGAAAAGCGGGTTGATGCGCGCCCGCGAAGGTATTCCGGATTTGAAAGACGTGCTCGTCGTCGAAGACGAGAGCATGGACGCTGACCGTATGTTTGCGACGTTGCGCGTCATGTTTGGATATGAACTCGAGATCCGCCGCGCCAATACGCTTGCCTCGGCCGTGGATTTTGTTATGGCGCGCAAGCCTGAAATCGTTTTCCTTGACGACATACTGAAACCGAGCGACGACGCGTCGCAGACTATTCCGTTTTTGCGGCGCGCCGGGTTCGATGGACCTATCGTTATTGTGAGCGGTCAGGTGACACGCACACGGCGAACAACACTCATTGCCGCAGGTGCGACCGAAGTCATCCATAAGGACGATGTCGACAGCGTCCGGCTGACAGAAACCTTGCAGCGCATTTTCAATAAAACCTGAAAACTGTTGTTTGCCTTGAATTTCCGTCGCATCGGCATGCTGAACGGTAACCAAGAATGGCAAAGGATAGACAGCCCCGCGTTTTTTCGGTTTAAGTACCAATGAAGGCACTTCGAGTTTTCCCGTGGTTATCCGTCGCGGGCTTACGTGTTGCCCTTTTTTAGCTACTGCCCCGTGTTGCTAAGGCCAGCGAAAATGGGCTGAATGAGTTGGGAGACGGGTCATGTTGAGTCATGGAAAGTTTGTGTTGGCGGCGGTTGCATTGAGCACGCTTTCACTCGCGTCGCACGCAGAAGACTATCAGCTGCCGCCCGAGGTCACGCCACAGATCAAGGCCGCTTGCGAAACGGACGTGCGCCGCTTGTGCATCGGAACAAATCCATCGATCTCCAAGGTCAAGATCTGCGTTGCCTCGAAGTTCTTGCAGCTTGGCCGCCGCTGCCAGGTGCAACTTGCGCTCGCGGGCTTCAAGCCGTAAGCTAAAAAATAAGAAGAAACGTTTACGCGTTATCACGCCGCCCGCTCATCAGCCGGCGGCGTTTTTGTTTAAGTCGGCGCTTCAATCAATGGCGCAAGATCCCTCATGGCCTTGCCGGCGGGCAGGTGCGGGTACTCGTCCGGATTACCTGCGCGATTGACCCAGATGGTCTGAAATCCAAATGACGCAGCGCCCGCTATGTCCCAGCGGTTCGACGACAAAAATGTGATCGCCTCTGGCTTCACGTTGAATACTTCTGCCGCCAGCGCATAGACCTTGGGGACTGGCTTGAAAGTGCCCGCAACCCTGACTGAAATCACGGCATCGAACACGCCGCCTAGATTTGCGTTCTCGACAATGTCGTCGAGCATGTCCATGTCGCCGTTGGAGAGGATTGCGAGTTTGGCGCCGCGCGCTTTCAGGGCGCGCAAGACGGAATGAACTTCAGGGAAAAGCGCGAGCCGCTGATAACTCTCAAGCAGGCGCGGCGCCAACGCCTCATCCAGACTCATTATGCGAAGTGCGTAATGCAGGCTTTGCCGGGTGATCTCGCGAAACGGAATATGCTCGTTCAACCCGGCATGTATCCAGGTGTACTCAAGCTGCTTGTTGCGCCATATCTCCGACAGGCGGGGCCAATTGGGACCCAGCGCTGCCGCATGCTCGCGCGCAACGGAGAGCACGTCAAAGAGCGTTCCGAAGGCATCGAAGACGAAGTGTTCGGGCGTTGCTCGCGTGGTCAACGATGGGCCCTCTCTTCTACTCGGCCGCTGCCATCGTTTCCGACTTCACGGTCTCAGCAAGATAGCTCATCGCTGCTGCAACGCCGCCCTTCTTGTGCGGAACGCCTGCAATCTCTAGGCCCATCTCAACGCCCGTCAGCGCCCCCATCACCGTCAACTCGTTGGTATCGCCGAGGTGACCGATGCGAAAGACTTTGCCGGCAATCTTGTTGAGCCCGGTCCCGAGCGACATGTTGAAGGTATCGAGCACGAGCTTGCGGAAGGCGTCGGCGTTGTGCCCTTCGGGCATGATAACGGCCGTGACGGCGGGCGAATAATACTTCGGGTCGCGGCACTGGATATCGAGACCCCAGCCTTTGACGGCGCGGCGCGTGGCTTCCGCCAAGCGTTCATGACGCGCGAAGACGTTTTCCAGACCTTCTTCATTGATCATATCGATGGCTTCGGCGAGGCCGCAGAGCAGGCCCGTTGCCGGCGTGTAGGGGAAGAAGCCGTTGGCGTTGTTCGCCAGCATGTCGTCCCACGAGAAGTAGCAGCGCGCGAGCTTGGCTGTTTTGGACGCGGCCAACGCCTTGTCGCTCACGGCCGTGAATGACAGCCCCGGCGGTAGCATCATGCCCTTCTGAGAGCCGGAGATCGTGACGTCGATGCCCCACTCATCGTGGCGCAGATCTGTGCACGCGAGCGAGGAGATCGTGTCGACCATGAGAAGTGCCGGATGCTTTGTGGCATCAAGCGCCTTGCGCACTTCGTCGATGCGCGAACGGCAACCCGTCGAAGTTTCGTTATGGACCACGCACACGGCCTTGATCTCGTGCGCTTTGTCTTGCTTGAGGCGGTCATGGATCAGTGCCGCGTCGGCAGCAATGCGCCAGTCGGTGGGGATGACATCCGCCACCAGACCGAGCTTCTCGGCCATGACGGCCCACAACACGGCGAATTGACCGGTTTCGCACATCAGGACCTTATCGCCAGGTGACAGCGTATTGGTCAGCGCGGCTTCCCAGGCGCCGGTTCCGGACGCGGGAAAAATGAATACATGATTGGCCGTCTTGAACAGAGGCTTGACGCCAGAAAGCACGCGCTTGCCAAGCTTCTGAAATTCGAGGCCGCGATGATCGAGAATCTGTCTCGACATGGCGGCCAGAATGCGTTCCGGAATGGGCGTCGGGCCCGGGATCTGCAGAAAATGGCGGCCGGCGCGGCGGGGCTCTTTCGACATAGGCGTCCTCTGGTCGTTAATGTCAGGGGACCAGAACCACGAAAGCCGCGACGCCCGACGCAGCCGTGTAGCGCGGGTAGCCGAGTTTGGTGAGACGATCCCGTAAAGTGCCGTGTTCTTAGGGACGAAATCTGAGCGGCGTCAAGATGTGCGGGCCTCATTACCGGGCGAATACGCATGCGACTTTCGCTTGAAACGGGCTACAAGCTGACGCATCACAATAAAAACGCCATTTCGTCGCGGCACAGCGGCCACACGAGAGAGACATTGGTATGAACGATTCCGACCTGACGGCGCTGACAGCTACTGAAGCTCTCAAAGAAATGGCCAGCGGACGGTTGACCTCTGAAGCACTGGTTTCCGCGTGTCTTGCGCGCATCGCCGAACGCGACTCGGCGGTCGAGGCTTGGGCTCACATCGAACCTGCCAAAGCCCTGAGCGAAGCTCGCGAAGCAGACGCCACGCGCGCGCGCGGCGGCGAGATCCGCCCACTCGCCGGCATTCCGATTGGGGTCAAGGATCTGATCGATACCGCCGAATACCCGACGGAATATGGTTCGCCTGTGTTTAAGGGCACCTACCCGGCAGCCGACGCAACAATTGTTGGCGAACTGAAGCGGGCTGGCGCGATCATTCTCGGCAAGACCGTCACGACTGAACTCGCTTTCTTCGGACCTGGCAAGACGCGCAATCCGCACAATCTCGAGCATACGCCCGGCGGCTCATCGTCTGGTTCGGCAGCCGCCGTCGCCGATTGCCAGGTGCCGCTGGCTATTGGAACGCAAACGGCCGGCTCGATCATCAGGCCAGCGTCCTACTGCGGCACAATCGGGTTCAAACCGACCTTCGGATACATTTCGCGCACCGGGATCCTGCCGCAGTCGCCACCTCTTGATACGGTTGGCGGCTATGCGCGCTCGATTGAAGATATCGCGCTCCTGATTGACGCGATCAGCGCCTACGATCCGCGCGACCGGGATATGTCTTCAGTGCCGAAAGCTGCCCTCACCGCCGCTCTTTCGCTGAAGCTCAATCGCCCGCCGCGCTTTGCGTTTATCAAATCTCCGGCGTGGCCGAATGCAGATGCCGAGACACAGTCTGCGTTCGAAACATATGCCAATGACTTTGGCGCACGCGCCGAAGTCGTCGAGGTTCCACTTCCGGCCGAATTCGATGGCAGCCTCAGGCTGCAACAAATCGTGCAGTTCGCCGATATCGCCAAGAACTATGGGCCCATTGCCGACAAGAACCCTGACAAAGTTTCACAGAAACTCAAAGACACGATTGCAGAGGGGCGCACGTTCAAACCGGCCGACATCGCGGCGGCGCGAGCCGAACGCGAGCCGCTCTATGAAGCGTTGCGGCCTGTTCTCGTCGATTATGACGCGATCCTCACCCCCGCCGCACCGGGACCTGCCCTCAAGGGTCTTGGCGCAACCGGCAGCCCCATGTTCAACGCGCTTTGGACGTATCTCGGAATGCCCTGTATCTCGCTGCCGTTACTCGAAGCCCGCGGCCTTCCGCTCGGCGTTCAGCTGGTTGCGGCGCGCGGCGAGGACGGGGCCCTGCTGCGTGCAGCCAGCTGGCTCATGGAAAATGGCTCATAGAAAATGGCTCATGGAAAAAGGTTGGGCCGTAACACACCCCGGAATGCGTAAAGTTCTTTAATCTTTTGCTGATTGAATTAGCGCCATCACCGGCGCGCCTCTCGTTTTATTTTGCACGCCTTGGCCGATCGATGGCCCCCATCGATAGCCTCAGTCTAACGAGAGAGCCGAAGTCCGTAATGTCATTCACTTTTCGCGCAAGACTTGTTGCTGTCGTTGCTGCTGCAATGAATGCCGTGGCCGTATCCGGGCCGGCGCACGCTCTGGATTTTGATTTTCTGCCAGCTGCAGACCCTGGCCCGACAAGCTGGGCCGGATGGATCATCAACCCCGATATCGGTTTTGAATCGATGTCGTTCTCGGGCACAGCCGGTCCTTTGCTTAAGGACGCAGATGGCTACTATGCTGGCGGATATGTCGGCCGCGACTTCGAATGGGGACCGCTCGTCGTCGGTGCTTCCGCCAACATCGCCTATAGCTGGATGGATGGCACGGGCGCCGGAACCGATCCTTTCGATATTGAAACTCGCCTCAACTATTTCGGCCTGGTTCGCGGCCGCGCCGGCGTCGGCCTTGGCCGTTTTCTCCTCTATGGCACGGCGGGCTTGGCCTACGCAGACCTCGAAATCGAAAGCGGCGCAACCGGCCTCTCGGCTTCGCAATCGCTAACCGGCATCGCTGTGGGCGGCGGCGTCGAGGTTGCCTGGAACAATTCGATGTCACTCAAGGCCGAATATCTGACGATTGATTTCGACGCGGCCACGTTCTCGTCGCTCCCCGCCGGGCGCGATATCGTTGACGCCGAAATGGAAATTTGGAAAGTCGGGTTCGTGCGCCGCTTCTAAGCGCGCTCAATCCAGTTACGTGCGATAATGCGAATACTGCCCCTTGGGCCGAAAGCGCTCAAGATAGCCTGGAACAATGGCTGCAACGGCGGCAGGGGTTGCAACGCCAAGTGCTGCCAGTGTTTTGCGCTCAGTGACCGCCGCCGCCGACACGATGTTGTCCTTCTGCAAAAGCTTGACCTGATCGAGCGTAATCGGGCGTAACGCATTGGGCAGCGGCGACATCAACAGCGCCTGAAGTTTCGCGAGCCAGAACGGCATGGGAAGATAAGCACGGCGCCGGCCGGTGTATTGCAGCGTCAGATCGAGCAACTGACGGAATGTGAAAACTTCGGGGCCGCCGAGTTCATAGATAGAACCGGGCTTGCCTCCGCCCTCGACGCAGTTTGTGATGGCCGCCGCGACATCGCCAACGTAGACCGGTTGAAATTTCGTTTTGCCACCGCCGATCGACGGCAAAAACGGGCTCATGCGCGCGAGTGCTGCAAAGCGATTGAAGAATTCGTCTTCGGGGCCAAACACAATCGAAGGCCGAAGAATAATGGCAGATGGGAATTCTTCGAGCACGGCGGCTTCGCCCGCGGCTTTGGATTGCGCGTAGCGTGCAGCGGACGCTGCGTCCGCGCCGATGGCCGAGATGTGGACGAAGCGTTTGACGCCGGCTTCGCGGGCGGCGCGCGCAACGGCGCGAGCGCCTTCAGCATGAACCGCATCAAAAGACTGACGCCCAGAAGGCGCTAGAACCCCAACTGCATTGACGACGGCCGTGGAGCCTTCGACAGCGCGCGCAACAGACTGAGGATAGCGCAGGTTGGCCTGGACAGCATGGACTTGCCCGACAACGCCCATGGGTTGCAGATGACCCGCAAGATCCGGGCGCCGGACAGCGGCGCGAATGCGCCAGCCCCGCTTTGCCAGCGCCGAGACGGTATGCCGGCCGACAAAGCCAGAGCCCCCGAAAATCGTGACCAGACCGCTGCCCGGTCTGCCGCCAAGTCCGCCGCTTTGTGCCATGCCGCCTCGTCCTCTATCCCGCAAATAATAATGATGCGGATCGCTTGAGCTTTAGCCGCACAGCGCGACCCTGTGAAGGGTGGTTGATCAGCGCTTTGGCAGCAATTGACTGCAATTGACTTCTCGTTCCGATGCCCTTACCTGATGCGCTCTGAAATGCCCGGATGGCGGAATTGGTAGACGCACTAGTTTCAGGTACTAGCGCTCA
>JAYSVT010000009.1:0-2885 GCA_043718455.1 Hyphomicrobium sp. | reverse complement strand
AGACCAGAACCAAACCGCTGATAAATAGCATTGAACCGATTGCTCTGAACATAAAGGCAGCCTTTTCTAACATTGCGAAAACGAGTTTGAATGCCAGTTTAGCCAAATTCGTGAAAGCTTCCTTCAACAAACCTGGTTTGGCCGTTTCTTTCGTGGCCGCTTGTCACCCATCTATCACGGTCCACTATAATCGCCAGCCAAGAGCGCCGTTAACTGCCAGTGCCGTCACATGAATTGTAGTATGGTCCCGCGCAGAGTGTGCGTCAAACGGTGCTGACCGGAATTAGAGGGCGGATCTACCGCCACAATTGACTTGGCAGCATAATCTCGTGGAGGACGGCATGGACATCGTATCGCTTCTTATTCAACTCGCTAGTGGCGCGCTCGGCGGAAACGTCGCCGGTTCGCTTTTGAAAAACCTGAGCCTTGGCACACTTGGCAATTCCCTCGCCGGCATCGTCGGCGGCGGACTTGGCGGGCAGCTCTTGGGCCCTTTGCTGACCGGTGGTGCACCGGCCGTTGCGGCGGCGGGCGGACTGGACATCGCTTCCATCTTGACCCAGGTCGTCAGTGGTGGTGCGGGCGGCGGCGTCATGATGGCGATCGTTGGCTTACTGCGTAGCATGATGGCGAAGTAAGAACGCGCGGCGCAGTAGGAACTATTTTGGTTTCAGCGCGCCGGCGAAAAAACATAAAACTCGCCAGTCACATCGGCTGGCGAGTTTTTTATTGAGTTCCGTCCGTCGAGCGTTGCGTTGGATTAGCCGCACGCCTTTTGCTTTGCCGTGCAATGTGGCAACCCGGCCTCGGTATCGCATGTCACTTTTACCGCGCCCGACGCTTTCCAGTTATGTGCGGCAATGGCGTTCTTGAGAGCCGCTTCGGCCATAAACTTCGCCAAGTCTTGCGTCACCATAGTTGCTTGACCACCCGCGATCACGCATTTCCCGCCGCCTACCTTTTGAGCCGCTTCAACAGGCCCAACGGCCGCGAGCGCCGCAAGCATCGAAATCGAAATCAATGTATATTTTTTCATGAGTATCGCCTCCATTGTTGCCCCGTGCTGCCTGTATGATGTCTGCGTGCCAAACATAAACGGCAAAGTCATAAACAGCAAACTTGGGCTCGATAACTGAACAGTATCTGTAAAATATTGCACGCTTCTTTTCGCGCGCACGCGCCGGTAAGAACCGCTTTGCAAATGGCGACGTTGCCCGGCGGACACGCTGCTTCACCCGCAACGACCTTAGTCTCTCAACCGGTTCAACCCGACTGCTGCAATTCGACGGCTTTGGGGCCTTTGCCGCGTTTGTCTGGTTCGGTCTCGAATGAAATGCGCATGCCTTCGACGAGCGCCCCGATTCCGGATCGCTCGACCGCCGTTACGTGGACGAAGACATCGTTGCCTCCGTCGTCGGGCTTGATGAAGCCGTAGCCTTTTTGCGTATTGTAAAATTTCACGACACCAGTTTGGCGCATCTGCAATGTCTCCTCGATGTCTCCCGCTCAGGGGCGCGGGCGATACGATCAGGGCGCAAAAACGACGGCCTGTCCCGCATCTCTGGAGCGGGGAAGATCAGCCTCACTTGACGTCGTCTCTCGCGAGAGACGGTGCATTGTCCGCGCTTAACTCGCGAGACGCGACGGGGTGAGCATTGCTTCACTCCCCGTCTCCGGAGCGGCTAAATTCCCAAAATAGCGGGGCAACTGCAAGCTTAAAGGTTTCTGCAGCTGCCCGACTAAAGGCCCGAAGGGCGCTCAAAGGCTCCAGTCGCTGACGCTAAACCCTGCGCCCGAGCCTTTGGCGAGTGCAGTCACAAGGCAGGGTAAAAGCTGGTCCAGCTGCGCCTTGAGGCGGAACGGCGGATTGACGATCAGCAGGCCCGTTTCTGTAAGCCCCGCGTCTGGATCGCGCGCCGCGATACTGAGGCTGACGTTCAAGATCTTACTGACGCCCAGCCCTCTGATCTGGCGCAAAAATCTGGTTACGCGTGCAGGATCTTTGACGGGGTACCAGATCACGTAAACACCATTCGCGAAGCGTCTCAGACCATCGCTAAGTCCCGCTTCGATGGCTTCGAATTCGTTCGCCAATTCGAAGGGCGGATCGATCAGCACCGCGCCGCGCCGCTCCTTGGGCGGAAGCAGAGATTTCACAGCCTGCCAAGCGTCGAGATTTAGGACTTTCGTGTCCGGCTGTTTGCGCAACTGCATTTTGAGCGTTTCGAAGTCGTCTGCGTGGAATTCGTTGGCGACAAGCTGATCGCCGGGCCGCATCAACTGACGCGATAACAACGGGCTGCCCGGATAAAACCGGATATCGCCGCCGGGCACCCAGTCAAGATTGAAACTACGTACCGTATCGAGGTAGGGCGCTAACATCGCCGCCACGTCATCCGGCAGACGCTGTTTGAGCAATCGCCCAATGCCATCGCGCCACTCGCCCGTCTTGCCGGCTTCCTCGCCCGACAGATCGTAGAGAGCAGTCCCAGCGTGAAGATCGACGATCCGGAATGGCTGCGGCTTTTGCTTCAAATGCTGGATGACAAGTGCCAGCGCCGCGTGTTTCAGAACATCCGCGAAGTTGCCGGCGTGATAGGCGTGTCGATAATTCATGATGGCCGTTGAGCAGCTGCCCTCAGCTTCTGTCAAGAGGGCCTATGTCAAGCGGCGAGCGCCCTTACGCCTTTTTCTCCCAGCTCCCGCTCTCCGATTCCTGCCAGTACGTCACAGTGCATCCGGCCGCCTTCGCCGCTTTCCATTGCCCGCGCGCAATTGTCAAAGCGTCCTGGTCACGGCCATCAAAAAGGTAAACGAAGCGTTCGGCGCCATCAAAAGTCTCGGCGGCCGCGCCATCGACAAAAAATCTAACGCCTGCTCCATTG
>JAYSVT010000080.1:0-6992 GCA_043718455.1 Hyphomicrobium sp. | reverse complement strand
GCTTGAGAGACGGCGCAAAAACGCCGACCAGTGACGAAAAAACCTCGCCGCAGCCCGCCAACCGTCAAACACAAGCGTTGCTCAGAGGTTCCTTAGGTGAGGTGGGCTGGAAGCGATCCCCGACACGCAGCCGCTCTCTGCATTCTGGTTCAATCCGGCGTTTACCGGATTTCGCTGCCGTCACACCCGAAACCTCACCTCCGCGAGAGCGATTCGATTCCGATATATCGGCGCCAGAATCGCCAAAACGCGTGTCGGCGTCTTGCCCCACCGCAGTTCCATCCTGCTGTCGGGATTTAATCTTGTCTGCTGCTCCAGCGCCTGGCTCAGAGGCCCTGACGCCGCTGGATCTTGCCCGCTCAGCACCTGATGCACCCGGGCGGTCCTGGGCGAATGCCCCCGTAACAGGGGCGAGAGCAAATGAAGCAATCACCAAGGATTGTCTAAGGCATTTGTACATCTCACGCTTCTCACGAAGCTCAAGACGACGGTAACGCAACATAACAGTCGTTCTCCCGTCATCGAACAGCTGAATTTCCAGCCGTTTACTGCTCGACCGCTCGGACGACCCTAGAACCGATCGGAGTCGTCCAACTTTTTATCCGCCTTACCATCGTCTGATTGCGAACCACTTGGCGTTTTGCCACCAGCCGAACCGCCGCCCGACTTAGGTTTATCGTCATTATCTGAAGTGCCGCCACCGCCGGAATTAGAACCGCCGCCGTCCGATGATCCGCTGCGTCCCAGGCCTCTGCCCCGGCCTCCATTGTCGTTATCGACTTCGTCATCGCCGCGATACCGGCGATAGACGACATCATAGTCGCCCGGAATCTGGCTAAGAATTTGGGAGGATTGGGCGAATTCCATTGCGATAGAAGCGCTCACGGGCACTATGCCTGCGGGACAAACGGCCAGCAATCCAATTAACAGCATTTTTGACGAAATCGTCATGGTCTACTCCCAGCGCCTGTGGCGCATCGGCAGACTGTAAGAGGTTTGATGTGAACGCCACCTGAACTGGGCAGTACGCTAGAAGCGATCGAACGGATCGCTTCGGCCATCACGCTCTGCGTTGTCCGCGCTCTGTCCCGAGCCTGAGCCAGAACCGCTACTGTCAACTCCGCTGCCGCTGCGATCATAACCCGCCCGGTCTCCACCGCCCGACCCGCTGCCTGACCCACTTCCGCCGGACCCGCTTCCACTGCCACCAGACGTACTGCCGCCGCCACTGCCGCCGCCGCCGCCATGTCCGCTACGGTCATCAGTACCGCCGCTGCGGCCATCACCGGAACCACTGCCTGAACTACCCGAGCCGGAGCCACCTGAGCCACCGCTGCCAGGGCCGCTTGCTGCAAAGGACGACGCCGTATGAGCGAAAAAGGCCATGCCTGCGACGGCAGTGATGACCGCGATTGAACGTAATATGCGCATGTCATCCCTCCATACTGTTGAGTGAATAAACCAATTTTCAACGCTCCGGGCCTTCCCGAGCCGAATCCAAAACTACAACAACCACGTTCCATGAACAACATTGGGGTATGCTCAAGACCTATTACTATCGAAGAATTAAGTCAGATCACTTGGAATCGTTACATAAGGGCAACTATACATCATTAACCCTGATACTGAGCTGACAGACAGCATGCGATGGCAGCAGCACGCCCACGTGTTAGAAAGCCATGATTGCAATCGAAATTTGATCCCGGCCGCCTTTGGCAACCGAGCGCCCCATGAGAACACTTGTTGTTGAAGACGAAGTGCAAATCGCCGCCGATATGGCCACTTCGCTGGGTGCCGCGGGCTTTGCTGTCGAAGTCTGCGCCGACGGCGAAGAAGCCTGGTACCGGGGCGGCGTGGAAGACTTTGATGTCGTGGTCTTGGATTTGGGATTGCCCAAGCTCGATGGATTGACGGTCCTGAGGCGCTGGCGAGCCGAGGGACGCATGATGCCTGTCATTATCCTCACCGCCCGGCAAGGCTGGACCGATCGCGTTGAAGGCATCAATTCCGGCGCTGACGACTATCTGACAAAGCCCTTCCAGATGGAGGAACTCGTTGCCCGAGTCCGTGCCGTCCTGCGCCGGACGCACGGCCACGCCAGCGCCACCTTGACGGCGGGGCAGCTTACACTCGACACCAGTCAGATGCGCGTCAGTATTGATGGCAAAGCGGTGACCCTCACCCCGCTTGAATATCGCCTGATCAGTTACCTTCTGCATCACAAGGGCCGGCTCGTCCCAGGCGGGGAGCTGCGCGAACATGTCTACGGAGACGAAGAATCACGCGAGGTCAATGCCATTGAAGCCCTCATTGTCCGGGTGCGGCGCAAGATCGGTGCCGACATCATCGAGACGCGACGCGGGCACGGCTATTGCGTGAGGAATGATATCGCGTGACTTACGGCTCGCTCCGGCTTCGCCTTCTGATCGCGTGGGCCGTCTTTATCGCAGTGACGCTCCAGGTGGCAGGTGTCGGCTTCCGCGTGCTCTTCGAGCGAGCTATCACGCGCCGCACGCAAAGCGAACTCGAAGCCGACCTGCGGCAATTGAAGCGCGGCATGGAAATGTCGCCCAGCGGCGAAATCAAAATTGCGCGCGAGCCAACCGATCCGCAATTCGACATCGTGTTTGGCGGACGCTATTGGCAGATCGATGAGAACGGAAAGACCTTACTTCGATCACGTTCGCTCAGTGACTCGACATTGATTATTCCGGGCCCGTTGTCAGGCGCCGATGGGCCCGAGACCCTTAAAATCGCCGGGCCCGAGAACCAAAGGCTCTTTGCCGTTGTCAGAAAACATCCTCTCGCTCTGCCCGCGACGAGCGAGCATCGAGCGCTAAAAATCATCACCGCAGTCGATGCAGCCGAAATCGACGAAGACGCCAACAAATTTGCGTCGGAACTTTTTTCAGGCCTCACCGGCTTGGCCCTGCTCCTATTGCTCGGAGCGTATGCTCACGTGACAATCGGATTGCGGCCGCTCGAAAAGTTGCGCTCAAAGGTGGCAGGCGTGCGCGCAGGCAAAGCAACGGCCGTCGATGGAGCCTATCCCGATGAGGTGATGCCGCTTGTCGATGAAACGAACGCATTGCTCTTGGAGCAGGAAAAAGAGCTGCAGACTGCGCGTGCGCGCGCAGGCGATCTTGCTCATGGTCTCAACACGCCGCTCGCCATCATGGCCGCAAAGGCGCGCGCGTTGCGGCGCAGCGGGCAGACAGATATTGCCGACGAGATCGACCGGCAGATTGAAACCATGCGCCGTCATGTCGATCGTGAGCTGGCGCGGGCGCGGGCGCGGGGCGCGCGCCGCTCCGGTCACGCCCCGATTGATGTTGCCGTACTCCTCAGTGATCTCGTCACTGTCATGGGAAGCCTGTCGCGCGGCAGCGAGTTGCAGTGGACCACCGATGCCGGACCAGATCTGGAATTCTCCATCGATGCCGATGACTTCAACAACATGATGGGAAATTTGTTGGAGAATGCGCAGAAGTGGGCCCGCAACACTGTACGAGTAACTGCGCGCAAAACTCATGAAGGAATCGAGATCGATGTCGATGACGACGGGCCAGGCGTCCCGGATGACATGATTGATCGCGTGATCCTGCGCGGAGAGCGCGCCGATACCGCCGTCAGCGGTTCGGGATTGGGTCTCGCCATCGTCAACGATCTTGTGGAGCTCTATCGCGGCAGTCTGCAACTCTCGCGAAGTTCTCTTGGCGGTCTCAAGGCATCGCTGTTTCTGCCGAACTAAATTTGATTTAATACGTGCAATATTGCGTCTGTCATGAACCTGACATATGCCTGACACGGAGCGTCTGATTGTTGTCAGGCGCCTTCAACTAGCGTCCCAATTGTCGCCGCTGTGGTGACGCTCTCACTTCCCGGACACTATCCCTCGAACGGCAAAGTCCCTGGAGCGAGTTTGTAAAACAAATTGGGAGATTGAACCATGAAGATCGCTGGTTTTCCGGTTGTAAAGTCCTCGACGGTTTCTCGCCACACCCGTGGCCGCACCCGTGGCCGCACGCGGACAGGCCGCTAAGCCTTATAGGGCTTTGAGGCACTTGTGGCGCGGAGCTGTTTGGCCCGCGCCGCAAGCATTCCCACGATCAGCGAACTCGAACTCGGCGCACAAGATGTCCGACCCCAACGGGACCACGACAGTTCGCGGTCTAATCCAGCGGTTTTTCCCCTTTGTACTTGCGATCAAGCGCCAGGCATTGCTGAGCTGCGCGCTCGTGATCGCCGCCCCATGCATTGCCGCAACTTTACTTTGGTCGTTCAAAATCCTAATCGACGAAGTTCTCGTCGCTGGGCGGACTGATCTGCTCCTCACATTCGCATTCATCTACGCCGCAGCCGCCGCTGCCAAAATTGCAGTCGAATACGCGAGCCGTTGGGTTGAAGCAGTTGCATCAGAGAGCATTGTCCTCGCACTCCGGTCAGATCTCTACGCACACGTTCTATCGATGTCGCCCGGGTCGCTTGGGAAGACCACCTCCGGCGACGTCCTAACCCGGCTGCAAGGCGACACCGATAGAACAGAGTACCTTATCTATACGGGTCCATTGGCGGTACTCGCGGACGGAGCTGCCGCAATTGTCTTCATCGGTTTTCTGTTTTTTCTGAACTGGCAACTGACGCTGTGCACGGTCGCGGTGCTGCCGGTTATCATTTGGCTCGTGCGCAAATTCGCGCCGCTAGTACGTAAGGCTTCAAAGTTGTCGCGCCGGGCCGATGCACTCTGGATGTCGCTCGCGGAAGAACGGCTTGACGCTGTTCCCGTGGTCCATGCCTTCGATGCAGGCGCACGCGAAACGCGCTCGTTCCGGCGCCGTGCCGGCAAAGTACGCCGCATGGAGGTCATCTCCAGCGTCTTGCAGGCGCGACAATCGGCGCTGGTAGAAGCCGTTGTCGCCGTGGGTGGCCTTGGCGTTCTTTGGCTCGGTACAACGCTGATCGGGTCCGGCGTTATGTCGGTTGGGGCGCTTATCGCGTTCATCGGCACTGTCAGCTCGCTCTATGCTCCGGTCCGCTCTCTCGCTAAATCGGCTGGCCGGTTTCAAAGCGCTGCGGCCGGGGCACAGCGTGTCGCCAGCCTTATGGATCACGCGAGTCTCGTTCGCGAGCGTCCAGGTGCCCGTCCGCTTGGCATGGCGCGCGGCGCTATCGAATTCCGCGACGTCGAATTTTCTTATCCTAACGGTCAGAAAGCCCTGCACGGGATTTCCCTTATGATCGCGCCCGGCGAGACCGTCGCACTTGTCGGACCGAGCGGCAGCGGCAAATCATCTCTCGCCCGGCTGCTCCTGAGACAATACGAGGTCGATGCAGGTGCCGTACTCGTCGACGGCATGGATGTGCGCAACATTAAATTGGCTTCCTTGCGCCAGGCCATAGCGCCTGTGTTTCAAGATGCGCTTGTTCTAAACGGAACGATTGAGAGCAACATTCGCTATGGGATGCCTGGCGCTCCGGCCCTTCAAGTTGACGCTGCAGCGCAGGCCGCTGCCGTCGATCAGTTTGCATATACAAAAGAGGGGCTGCTCACGCCCGTCGGCCCCTGGGGTTCGCGCCTTTCGGGCGGCCAGCGCCAGCGGATCGCGTTAGCGCGCGCCCTGTTGCGTGATGCGCCGATCCTGCTCCTCGACGAAGCAACGTCAGGCGTCGATAGCGAGACGGAAGAGCTCATCCAAGGTGCCATCAACACTTTGGCTGGCAAGCGCACCATTCTCGTCGTAGCGCATCGTTTGTCGTCGGTTCGCAATGCAGACCGTGTCGTGGTCGTCGAGGATGGGCGCATTGTCGAGATGGGCACGCCTTCGGAGCTACTTTCCGGGGCTTCGCGTTGCCGGGAACTTTTCGCAGCGCAACTCATGCACAAAGAGGCCGCCGAATGAGCCGCAAGAAAGTTGCCCAAGTGCACTTGGCCAAGATCGGCTCAATGCTTGGTTCGCATCTCACCGTTCTTGGTGTGATTGATGGTGGCGGCTGCGAGCCCGTGTACATCGTCTGGAACCACCAGTCGTGGTGCCCGATGGCTTGCAAGGTCATGCAGTCCTTTGAGAACGCCGAGCACGAGGCCGAAGTCCTGCGTGAATTTTCTCACCCCAATATCGTGCGGGTGTTCGATGTGGTGCGTCCCGGCTATCTTTTGATGCCTTTTCTCGAAGGACCGCTGTTAAGCCATATGATCGACCACGCCCCCAAAAGGCGCCTTGCTGTTTCCAACGCGTTGCGCGTTGCCATCCACATGGGGGCTGCAATCAATCATGTGCACGCGCGCGGGTTTCTGCACTTGGACGTGAAGCCCGATAATGTGATCGTGGCTGCAGGCGGTCATCCTGTTCTGTTTGATTTCGGAACCGCGCGCAGGATCGGCGCGCCCCGGTGCAAAAAGGTGATCGGGACCAACTCATATATCGCTCCTGAAGAATGCGTCCTTGGCGATACCGGCCCAAGTGCAGACGTGTTTTCCCTGGGGGTCTCACTCTACGAAATGCTGACCGGAGAAATTCCTTTCGGCAAGGGCACGGCCAAAGCACCTTTCCCTCAGCTGAAATTGGATCCCACGCCGCTCAGAAACTACCGGCCCTCGGTATCTCGTACGATTGAGAATCTCATTTTCGCGTGTCTGGAGCGCAATCCGGAATTCAGACCTGACTTGGCCGAGCTTCTCCCCGCACTGAACAACATGATCGAGAGCGGGCCGCGCATGTGGCCGGACTTTTTCAAACCGGACAAAGTGAAACAAAAGCGTTCTGAGCCGCAAGCTTCCGCCGCTTTGCACGACTCGGCAACGAGCGCCGCCAGCAGCCTGTCGGATTGAGAGCGGGTCCGGCAGCAGACGAAGGCCGTGTCACGCTCGAGCGAGAGCCGTGCGACTAGAAAGTTGGCGGAGACGGAGGGATTCGAACCCTCGATACACCTTTCGGCGTATGACGATTTAGCAAACCGTTGCCTTCAGCCACTCGGCCACATCTCCGCAAATC
>JAYSVT010000079.1:0-23704 GCA_043718455.1 Hyphomicrobium sp. | reverse complement strand
AGCTAACGATCAGCGATGTCGCCATTCCCAAGCCGCCCGCAATCCATATCCGGGCCGTGTACAACGGCGAGACTTCGCTGCGCCGCTTAGCCGACTTTTCTGAATTGTTCAAAGGCTCGCTTGATAGCGTCAGGGTTGCGATCCGAGACGTAATAGTCGCCCAGCACTACGCGATCCATATCCGTGCGCAAGTAGCAGGAAATGGCTTCAGCTGGCGCGTTGACGACCGGCTCCTGCCTGTTGAAGCTCGTGTTAAGCAGCACAGGGATACCGGTCAGCTTGGCGTACTCTTCGATGACGCCGTAGTAACGCGGGTTGGCGTTACGCTCTATGGTTTGGATGCGCCCCGTGCCATCGACGTGCGCGGCCGCTGGAATAAGCGCGATCTTGTCGGGTCTGATCTTCGGCGCCACTGTCATGAAGGGATCGGGGTGCTCGTATTCGAAGAATTCGTTCAGGCGCTCGATGAGGACAACTGGCGCAAATGGCCGGAACGGTTCGCGATGTTTGATGCGGGCGTTGATCAAGTCCTTCATCGCGTTCGACGTCGCGGACGAGAGGATGGAACGGTTGCCGAGCGCGCGGGGCCCCATCTCGGCCCGCCCCTGAAACCACCCGACGATTTTTTGTTCGCTTAGATCTTTGGCGACACGTTTCAATAACGCATCTTCTTCCATACGTTCGTATTTGAGGCCAGCGGCGCCGAGAGCGGAAACGATCTCGGCGCCGCTGTATTCTTTTCCATAGAACGCGTGCGTCAATTCGAATTCGCGCTTCTTACCGAGTGTATTGTGCCAGTGATAAAGAGCGCTGCCAAAACACACACCCGTATCGGACGCAACAGGCGGCACCCAGACGCGATCAAAGTCCGTGTCGCGCAGGATGCGTCCGTTGGCGACGCAGTTCAGCGCCACGCCGCCGGAGATGACGAGGTTTTTGTTTTTGTGCACGCGATAGAGTTCACGCGTGATGTGGATCAACGCTTCTTCGGTCCAATGCTGCAAAGCCCAGGCGATGTTGTGGTGGTGCTCGGTTAGTGGCTCGCTTGATTTCCGGCGCGGACCGAAGGCGGCATAGAATTTCGGCTTAAAGGGCTCGATCAGTCCATGAGTCGGATAATTGATGTAGCTCTTGTTGATCTGGATGCGCCCGCTGGGCAACAGATGGATCAAGTCCTTGAACTTGTCCTTGTAGGCAGGACCGCCCATCGCGGCCAACGCCATGACGGTTCCCTCTTGAAAAAACGGGAAGCCCAAGTGCTCGGAGACGCAGGTGTAGAGCATGCCGAGCGAGTCAAACATCGGATCTGACCACTTACGCTCGATTTTGTTGCCGCGGCCAACCCAGGCGCTCGTTGCGCCATCGTCGCCATACCCGTCGGCCACGAGAACGGTTGCCTCTTCGAAGGGCGACACGAAGAATACCGACGCATGAGATTCGTGATGGCCGACTTGGACGATAGGCGGCTGCTTCTTCAACCCAAACTGACTGAGCATGCCGAGCTTCAGGCGCAGCGGCACGTTTAGGAGGCCTGTCGTGTGCGTGCGGTGCGCTTCGGGGCGCAAGAGATTGAGGCTGGCCGGCATGTCGCGGAACACCGCGCCGAGCAGCGAGCGGCGAATGCGCTCCATGTTCCAAGGCGTGGTGATAACGTCAATATTCGAAAGATCGAGACGGCCGCCTTGCCCGAACACAGTGTCCATCGCCATGCGCGGATACTTCAGCGTGTGCTTGATGCGGTTGAAGCGCTCTTCTTCCAAAATGATATTCGGCTTGCCGTCCGTCAGCAGCGCAAGGCCGGCGTCATGGGAGGTATAAACGAGCCCGAGAATATTCACGCAATTCGTCCTTCAACACATCACAAAATGCGATATCCAAGCCCGGTTGTGCCACGGCACAAACGTTAATACCGGTTCTTCCCTCGATAGAGTAAAGGGAACGTGGAATTCCTGGTTACCATAAAGCGAAAGGCCCGCGTTGTATCGCGCCTTTCCCCGAAAGTCGTGCCAGCCAAAGTCGTGCCAATCGATGCGCGCCGCAGTTTAATCCTTTGCGCGTTCGACGTAGGAGCCGTCCGCCGTCATGACGACGACGCGGGTGCCAGCGCCTATGTGCGGGGGCACCATAACGCGCGCGCCGTTCGATAGTTTTGCCGGTTTGAACGATGACGACGCCGTCTGGCCTTTGACCACTGGATCGGCTTCGACGATTTCGAACGTCACGCGCTGAGGCAGCACGATGGCGATGGGGTTGCCTTCGAACAGCGAGACAGCACACGTCATGCCGTCGACCAGCCATTGGCCTTGATCGCCAACGACATCCTTTGAGATCAGGATCTGATCGAAAGTTTCGGGCTGCATGAAGTTGAAGCCCATGTCGTCTTCATAGAGGTAATTGTAGTCCTTTTCGTCGAGAAAGGCTTTCTCCACCTGATCAGTCGTGCGATAGCGTTCGGTCAGCTTGACGCCGTCCTGAATGCGACGCAGTTCCAAATGCGTGACCGGCGTGCCCTTGCCAGGGTGGATGTTCTCGGCCGTCATGACGACGGCAAGTTTGCCGTTGATGTCGAGAACGTTGCCTTTGCGGACCGAGCTTGCAATAACCTTCACCACGGCGTGGTCTCCGTTCGTCTGTTCTGGGCCGGCGCAGCGAAAGTTGCCACACTAACCGGCACTTGAGGGCGGGGATTTCTGAGCCGCTTCATACCTGCTTCGGGCGAGAAGGCCAAGTGCGGCCTATAACCAGAGCGAACCAAACGTAATTTCAGATGAAAACCCCGAATAATGGCCCCTCTCCCTGGTGGAACGCCGATCGCCACGCGGACAGGCGGCCGATCCTTATGGCCCGCGCGCGCATTAAGTCTGCCATCCGGGCTTGGTTTGAGGAGCAAGGCTTCGTTGAGGTGGAGACGGCATGCCTGCAGATTTCGCCGGGAAACGAGACGCATCTGCATGCGTTCAAGACCGAGGCTGTGGGAACGGACTTAGAGCGCCGCGATTTCTATCTGCACACCTCGCCCGAGTTCGCGATGAAGAAGTTGCTTGCGGCGGGCGAGGAGAAGATTTTCACGTTTGCGCCATGTTTTCGAAATCGCGAGCAGGGGCCGCTGCATTCGCCCGAGTTCACAATGCTGGAGTGGTATCGGGCGGGGGCCAGTTACGAAATGTTGTGGAACGATTGCGCGGCGATATTGAAAGTCGCCGCTGAACAAACCCAACATGAACAGTGGACATTTCGGGGACGCACTTGCGATGCTTTCGAAAGCCCCGAGCGCGTCAGTGTTGACAACGCCTTCGCCAACATAGCCGGGGTCGATCTTTCAGAAACCTATACGACATTGGGCTGCGACGCGATCAAACTTGCCGGCAATGCGCGGCGAGCGGGCATTTCGTTCGGCGACGATGAGAGTTGGGGCGATCTATTCAGCCGGATATTGACGGAGAGAATTGAAGCGAAGCTCGGCTTACAACATCCGACAATCCTCGATCAATATCCAAGCATCCTCTCGTCTTTGGCCCGCCGGGTCAACGGATGGTCCAAACACGCCGAACGATTTGAACTCTATTGCTGTGGCATCGAGCTCGCCAACGGTTTTGGCGAATTGACCGAACCCTTCCAGCAGCGCCAACGCCTCGAAGAGGAAATGGAATTGAAACAGCGCATTTACGGCGAGCGTTACCCCATCGACGAGGATTTCTTGGCGGCTCTCGAACATATGCCGCCGGCATCGGGCTGCGCGCTTGGACTAGACCGGCTCGTCATGCTGGCAACGGGTGCGACGCATATCGACCAAGTGCTCTGGACACCGCTGGCGGAGGCGGGCAAGTAGTGGATTAGGTGTCTGACCCTACAAAGAACGGCAAATCCGGAATCTGGGGTCAGACCCGCAGGGTCTGACCCCTATCGAGAGCCAACATGACCACCCCAACTCACTCCGGCGGATGCCAATGCGGCGCGGTGCGCTTTCGCGTCGAGGGCGAACTTGGCGACGCGTCCGTCTGCCATTGCCGCATGTGTCAGAAGGCGTTCGGCGGATTTTACGCGCCGCTTGTTTCGACACGGGGCGCGACAGTGACATGGACGCGCGGCACTCCGAGCTACTTCGCATCCTCAAATTTCGTCAAGCGCGGCTTCTGCGCAAAATGCGGCACGCCGCTGTCCTATGAGGCACCAGACGGCATCGCACTCGCAATTGGCGCCTTCGATCACCCTGAGGCAATCACTCCTGTTGTCCAATTTGGCGTTGAAGGAAAGCTGCCCTATGCCGATAGTATTCCTGCACTCGCCAACCGCCACACGCTTGACGATATCGAAGCCGCTCCGTTTCTTGATAAACTTGTCTCGTACCAGCACCCCGATCACGACACCGATGTTTGGCGACCTAAATGAATGAAATCTTGCGAACGTTACGCTCTATCGATGACCTTGTGAACTCGGGTCCCGTGTCCGAGGTAGAAGGCAGCGGCATTGCACGCGTCGCGGAACGCTATGCGGTCGCGATCACACCGGCGATGGTTGACCTGATCAATCGCGACGACCCCGCCGATTCAATCGCGCGGCAGTTCGTTCCCGACATCCGCGAACTCGCCACGCATCCGGCGGAGTTGAGCGACCCAATTGGCGATCACGCGCACAGCCCCGTGCCCGGCATCGTGCATCGCTACCCTGACCGCGTGCTTCTGAAAATCGCGAGTGTGTGCCCTGTCTATTGCCGCTTTTGTTTCCGGCGCGAGATGGTTGGGCCCGATTTAGGCGAAGCGATGTCGCCGGAGGACGTTGCAAACGCCCTCACCTACATCCGCGCGCATAATGAAATCTGGGAGGTCATACTCACCGGCGGCGATCCGTTCGTGTTGTCGCCCCGGCGCGTTGCAGAAGTCACAGAGGCACTCAGCCAAATACCTCACGTCAAAATTCTGCGCTGGCACACGCGCGTTCCGGTCGTCGAGCCAAAGCGCGTGACAGCAGAATTGGTGCAGGCACTCAATTGTTCAGACAAAACCGTCGTCGTGGGACTGCATACCAATCACGCCCGCGAACTGACAGCGGCGGCATGCGAAGCAATTGCGCGGCTTGTTGATGCGGGCATTCCCGTCGTCAGCCAGACAGTGCTGTTGAAGGGTGTGAATGACAATGCCGATACGTTAGAGGCCTTGATGCGCCGTCTGATCGAGAACCGTGTGAAACCGTACTATCTGCATCATGGCGATCTGGCGCCAGGGACGGCGCATTTCCGAACGACGATTGCCGAGGGTCAGGCTATTATGCACGAGCTTCGCCGCCGCCTTTCTGGGTTGGCTCTCCCCACCTATGTTCTCGATATTCCGGGCGGGCATGGAAAAGTTGAAATCGATAGCAATGTCACCCGTAATAGTAACGGAACCTACACAGTTCGCGATCCCAATGGGGGGATGCATACCTACGAGGACGCAACCACGTGATGACGCTGCGCGCGTTGCCCTTTGTGCTAGCGATCCTATTGACACCTTTAGCGGCCCACGCTCACGCCGATTGCCCAACTGTGCCGCAGCCTGTGCGCGACTTGAAACTCGAGCGCTTCTATCAAGACAGTGCGGGATCGGTCGTTGATCCGGCGAAGATGGAAGGGCACAAGGCCGAGACCGCGCCGCTGACGGCTTTCGTGGGGTTCATCACCAAGCAGGCCGACCGCGCGAACAGCCAGCGTAGCAGTCCGATTGAAACGGCAAAATGCGCGCTCGCGTGGATCAGGGGTTGGGCGGAAGGTGGCGCATACCTCGGCGCGATGGATTCAAAACAAGCCGAAGCGCAGCGCAAATGGGACTTGGCTGGGACGGCGCTGGCCTACGTCAAGCTTAAAAGTTTCGCGACAAAGGAAGACCGGGCCGTTATTGAAACGTACCTCATCAAGTGGGCCGACGCGGCGCGCGCGCACTTTGATGATGCGGAGATCAAGCGCAACAATCACTGGTATTGGATGGGGCTGGCAGCGGCAGCTGTTGGAATTGCAGCGGATAGCGATAAACATTGGCAGATGGCGAAAAGTATATTCGCTGACGCTGCAAAGGACATCGCGGCCGATGGCACGCTGCCGCTGGAGTTGGCACGGCAGGGACGCGCGCTCCACTATCACGCGTTCGCACTTCAGCCGCTCGTGGTGCTAACAGAGTTGGCGGCGGCGCGCGGTGAAGATTGGACCACACTGAATGACGGCGCCCTACATCGGCTCGTTGCTAAAACGGTTGAGGGCTTGAAAGACCCTTCCATTTTCGACAAGCTCGCGGGCGTCGCGCAAGAGCGCCCGGTAAGGTCTGGTTATGGATGGGCTTGGCTCTATCGCGAGCGCCACTTCGGGCGCATGCCGGACAAAATCGAGCAGCCGATCGGACACCGCTGGCTGGGCGGCGATGTGGATGTGTTGTTGCGGGTGATGGAACGGAAGTAGCCAATACGGGAAACGTAGCAACAGTTTTGGCAGCCGCTCGCTTAATTTTACCTCACCGCCGCCAAGGCGCCCGCAGCATCCGCTATCCCGGCGCCGAGATCGGTGGATTGGCCGGACGGTTTGTGCGCGCTTGAAGTGAGAAACGCGCGAATATCTTTGGGTGTGAGTTTCGGATTTTTTTCGAGCATGAGCGCGGCGATACCGGACACATGCGCCGCCGCCATCGAGGTGCCGGATGAAATATCGTAAGCGCCTTTCGTTGCGGCAGCGATGATATCGACGCCCGGAGCAGCGACCGCGATGTAATCTCCGTGGTTCGCATTCTTGTAAAGTTGATCGGCGTTGTCGGTTGCCGTGACCGCGATGACTTCTGGATACGCGGCAGGATACGCGGGCTTTGCGTCCGGCCCGCCGTTGCCTGCTGCGGCTATCATAGTCACGCCCTTGGCGTTCGCTGCTGCAATGGCTTGCCCGAGGATCGGATCGTTGGGACCTGCAAAGCTCATGTTGACGATGCGTGCGCCGCTTGAGACGGCGAAGTCCAGCGCTTTCAGAATGGCGAGCGTGTAGGATTGCGGCTGACCTTGCGCGTTACCGGCGAAGGCGCGGATCGCGAGAATATTGGCTTGCGGCGCAACGCCCATCAATTCAGCGCGCGCACCAACAATACCTGCAATCGCGGTTCCGTGATTTTCTGGAATAGGCTTCGTTTCGCCCAGCGCGTCGAAGGTTTCTGTGATGGAGCCGCCGAACGCGGGATGGGTTGTATCAACTTGCGTGTCGATGACGGCAATTTTTACGCGCTTGCCTTGGGCGATCTTGTGAGCCTCAGTGAGTTTCAATTTATCCGGCGCGTACTGGGGCACGGGCAAGGCTTTCGCCGCGCCGTTGGCAAAGTAGACGTAATGCGGCTGCGCGATGATGATGCGCACGTCGGCCGAAATGGCTTGCAACACGGCATCGACGGGGCGTGCATCAGGAATGCGGATGCGCACAACGCGCTGATCGAGCAACGTCGAGACGTAGAGCGTCTCGCCCGTCAGGTTTTGCGATCTCAAGATGACTAGAACTTCGGCATTGCTGAGTGAGGCTGGAAACGTGACGATGATTTCGCGATCCAGGATTTCCGGAACGACGGCGCCGATCACGGCATTCGTGCCGGGCGCACGGGTGAACGCGGAACCGGCAGCTGGTCCGGGCTTATACTTTGGCAACCGGCGCAGAAGATCGAGCACGGAAGGCGCATCCGGCAGGGCTTGGGCAAAGGCCGTTGCTGGTAAGGCCAGAGTTGCGACTAAAGCTAGACTTGCGAGATTGCGCAAACGTTTCATTGCACGCCTCACGGGGTTTCAGGAGCAGCGGACGCGAAGGATACGAGATCGGCGCGGGCTTTGAGTTTTGCGAGGGCGGCGTCCGTTGCATCTCTCGATAGCGCGTCATCACTCAAGCGCACGCGGAACACGCCGCCCGCTTTCGGGCCTTCGACAATCGTTAGTTTATTCTCAGAAAGAAACGCCGACAAGTTTCCCGCGGGCGCTGCGGCCTGGAAAGCGACCAGCGCGAACGTTCCCTTGGCGGCGGATGCTCCGGCACCGGCAGCCGTCTGGTAGCCGGCGCCCTGCCCGCCGGACAACAGTGAGCCGAGAGAACCGCCGAGCACGGCAATGGCGAGTGCTGCTGAAATTCCGGCATACGCGAGTTGGCGAGGTGCGAGCCCGCTCAAGAATAACCCGAGCTTGTCAATCAGTGAGGCTTTGACGGAATGGAGGCGTGCGCTTGGGCTTGAAGCAATGCTTGCACGCAGTTTGTCGAGGGCATCGCGCGGTGCTTCGATGCGAGCGTTCGCCGCAAAGATATCGTCTGCCTCGTCGCGCGCGAGCGCGATGTGGGCACGCACCTCCGGATGGTTCGCGAGATACGCGTCAACCTTGCTCTTGTCGCCAGCACTGATTTTGCCCGAGACATACCAGGGCAGCAGCGCCTCGAATTCATCGGCCTCGGAGAGGACTTCGCTTTCGTTTGTCATAGCTTTGCTCATGGCCAGCCTCTATCAACGCCGCGCTCTTTCAAGATTTCGCCCAACTTCTTGCGCGCGTAGAACATGCGGGTTTTGACTGTTGCTTCGGGGATGGAGAGAACCTCCGCCACCTCCGACACTGATTGCTCTTGATAATAGACGAGATCGAGTATTTCCCGGTGCTCGGCTGAAAGTCCCTTCATGGCTTTCCGAATCTGTGCGGCCTTGTCGACTTTCTGCAGCGTGACCTCGGGCGTATCGTCCTCGTCTTCAATTTGTCCGGCCGTCTCTTCGTCGTAGCCGGAGACCTCGCGCTTTTTGCGTAGCGAGCTGACCGCCTTGTTATGGGCGATAGACAGCAGCCATGTCGTTGGCTCCGAGCGGCCTTCGTATCGGCCTGCGCCTTGCCAAACTCCTAGAAAGACCTCGTTCAAGAGTTCCTCCGCCATTGCCTCATTGCGCACGACCCGGACGAGATACCGGAAAACGCGGGTCTGGTTTCGCGTGAAGAGACGTTCCATGGCTTTGGCGTCACCACCGGCAATTGCCTTGATGAGCGCGCGATCGTCGTGGGGTTGTTCCATGGCGTCTCTGCCACTCTTGGAGGGTTGGTCGCGGGTACCGCGTAAAAGGTTCATAGCCAAGGTTAACCCCTGTCACACTGAAAGTAGCCCGATAACCCTAACTCACGCCAGGGAGGTATTTTTTTCGGCAAATTTTTCCCCGGGGGTCGGGGCGGGGGTACACTTGAACCTAGGAGAGGCCAACTGCGACCCAAGTCTCGAGCGGCGGCCGTGCCGTCGATAGCAACTGTCGAGACCATGGAGAAGAACAATGTTTGGTGCTAGTTTTGACCGGTGTGCCTCGCGAGGCGGCAATTTCCGCCAGCCCGCATATGGCACAGAGGGCCGCACAATGACTTGGGTTGCACGCGCATTTTTTGGCGCGGGGCTGCGGGTAGCAGCTGCCGTCACCGCATTAGCCGTATTAACCGTATTTTCGGGCGAACTCGTGATTGCTGGATCGGCGGCGGCCGAAACCGGGATCGTCAAACGCGGCGATGCCGCCGTCACAGGTTTTTCGGGCACGAAGGCAGAGAAAGACATTCCTGCCGACGTGCACCCCCTCGACCGGACCTTCATCAACCCCGACGGACACGCCGTTCAGATTTTCGATTTATCAGTTTTAGGCACCGGACCGCGCGGACAGGTTTCTGACGCTCTCTCCAAGTTGCAGATCAAGGCAGCCGAAACGGGTCAAGTGTTTGGCGTGACGATGGACGATGGCGGACCGCCCAAGACACCCAGTGTCTACGTGACATCGACCTCGATGTTCGGATTGCAGATTGTCAAGGACGGCGCCAACGGAAAGCTCGACCGACTTGTGAACGGCACAGCTGGTGCCAAGTGGATGCCAGGCCAATTTGGTTTGGAGAAAGACGGCACGCCCGGCACGATCTACAAAATCGACGGCAAGTCAGGCTCGGTTTCGCTTTTCGCGAACGTGAAGTTCGATGACCGCGACAATGCCGGGCCCGGGCTTGGCAACATTTCGTTTGATCGCAAGACGCAACAGCTCTTCGTCTCTGACCTTGAAACAGGTCTCATCCATCGCTTCACGCTCGATGGCAAGGAGCGCGACGTCTACGATCACGGCATGGTTGGCCGCAAGGCGCAAAAGCTTGAACCTGTGCCGTATGATTCTTCGCGGCGCATGGATATCGCGAGCCCCGCTTTCAATTCGGAAGATATCGCGACGTGGGGCTTTGCGGACGAACGCCGCCGCGTGTTCGGCGTCGCTGTCAGCGCCGGCCGGCTTTACTATTCAGTTGCTGAAGGCGCCTCGGTTTGGTCGGTGTCCATCGACGACGAAGGCGACTTCGGCACCGACGCGCGCATTGAACTCGAAATTGGCAAGGCCTATCCCGGCACCAACATCACCGACATCGTCTTCGACGGTAACGGCATGATGTATCTCTCGCAGCGCGGTGTTGCGTCCGGCAGCTACGATTACGCCAAGTTTGCTTCACCGCAGCAGGCGTACGTAGTCCGCTATCAATGGGACGAGAAGGAAGGCCGTTGGGCCGCCAAGCCGCAAGAGTACGCGATTGGTCTTGCCAAGGAGCACAACGCAACCGTTGGCGGCATCGCACTCAACTACGGCTACGATAAAAACGGCAACATCAATTTCGGCGCGTGCCGCCAGACGCTGTGGACGACGGGCGAACATTTGCGCGAAGGCGAGGACGTGCAACGCGTGTCGCTGGGCGGCGCCAAAATCGTGCACGGACTTCAGGGCAACTACAAATCGCGCGTGCGTCCGGCGAACGAGCCGCCGTATGAATCCTGGTTTGTCGATTACGACGGCCGCCACGACGACGCGGACGCCTTCGGTCATGCCGGCGACGTCGCGATATATGCTCCGTGCGACGGGGCACCGGTCGAACTGCTCGAAGACAAGCCGCACTACATCAACCCCGAGCTGCCCTACCCGGTAGACGACGCGGGCTTGTTGCTTGAGAAACGCTGTTATGCGGGCGCCATCGGCGGCAAGATCCGCTGCACGATCACCTTGCGCAACGTTTCGACGGCAGCGTTGACAGAACAGGTGACGATCAAGGACGTAACCAAGATCATCGCCGGCTCCGGCTGGGGTGGCATCGTGCCCATCGCTGCCTCTAGCGTCTCCTCGCCGGGCATCGCATGCACGCCAACGCCAACACCAAATTTCGTCTGCAACGTTCCCGCTGCCCTGCTGCTGCCGGGCGACGCGGTGTGGGTTGATGTTTGGATCAATACGTTTGATCTGGCGCTCGCCGGCAACATGGGCTTCCGCAACTGCGCATCCGTACGCCACGCGGCCGGATGGGCGAAAGCTTGCTCCGAAGGCGGCACGGACATCGTCGTTGAGAAAATCGGCCCGCCGATCTGCTTGCCGGGATTGGCTTGCAAATTCGGTCTCAGCATCAAGAATGCGGGTCTGATGCCGTATGCCGGCGACGTATTGTTGGCGGACGCCATGTTCGTTGGCGGCGCCGTCGTCAACGCGCCGATCACAGCCGTCAACCCGCCGATAGCCTGCACGATCGGCAACATCAACCAGTTGCCCTTCACGTGCGTGACGCCGCTGGTGCTGGCGCCGGGCGAAGAGCACATCCACTGGGTCGACGTGACGATGCCGGCGCCCGGCGGATACGTGGCCGAGAACTGCTTCGGCGTGCTCGATCCCGCCATGCTGCCGCCTGGCCCCCTGCCCCCGCCGCTGCTGATGGGCGGCGCAGGCCCGAGCGGCAATCCGGCGTGCGTGACGGTTCCGGTTCCGGTGCCCTCACCCAACCTCATCGTCACCAAAAAGACGATTGGGCCAGGCCTGTGCGCAAAAGCCGGCGACATCCTGACGTGCGACTATGAGATTGGCATCACCAATCAGAACGTTGCTGCCGTCAATGACATCATCAAGTTCGACGAGAAAGTGCCAGCAACGGCGCAATCACTGACGCTTGGGCCCGGCTGGGCTTGTGCGGGCGGACCGCCGAACTATGCGTGCGACAGCGGCGTGGCCGTTAATATTCCAGCCGGCGGAACGTTGACGATCCCGGCTGCGATAAAAATCAAGGCGGCAGACGTCGAAGCCTTGGGATGCAACGTGCCAAACGACGTCAAGTTGACGTCGCCGGTGGCGGGTGCAGCTCCTAATCTCAATCCCGCCGACGACGCGGCATTTGCAAATGCTTGGACGTTTGGACTGTGGTGGGTTGACGGCGGCGGCGTGGTCCACGTGTTGTGCGATCCGACCAACCAGAAGGTGCAGAAGACCGTCAAAGGTCCGTGCGTTGCGGTTGGCAGCGATTGGCAGTGCACGTATGCCGTGACAGTGACGAACACCGGACCCGATCCTTACAAGGGTCCGCTGAAACTCGCTGAAACGTTCGGTGTAGCGCCAAAAAGCGTCTCGTTCTCAGGGCCGTTCACCTGCAACGGCGCGGGCGCGAACTACGCTTGCGTAAACGCGCATGTCGAAACGGTGAAGGACCAGGTTTTGACGCTTGAAGTCAAGGCAACGTTTGCTGACGACGGCCGTTGCGAAGCGCCAAATACGGCCAAGCTGACGTTCCCGAACGCGGGCACTGCCGCGAACCGGATCGGCACTGACGACGCGGCAAGCGCAACGGCAAACATCCCCTCGCCGCGCTGCAAAAAGGAAGAGCATCCGGACGTTTGCCCGGATGGCCGCCCGGTTCCGCAAAGTGGCAAGTGCCCGTGCGCGGCGAACCGCATCTATAACGTTGATACACGGCAATGTGACAGGCCCGACGCGGAGCCCGATCCCGTGCCGCCTGTAAAGCAGTGCCCGCGCGGAACAACAGGTATCTGGCCGAAGTGCAAAGAAGTTGTCGAAGAGCCCGATTGCCCGCGCGGCACAATCATCGACGACGATGGCCAATGCGTGCGCCCCGATCCGCAGTGCGATCCGGGCCCAGGTGAAGTGCGCAATAGCAAAGGCCGCTGCGTCTGTGCCTCGGGCTACGAGCGCAATGACAACGGCGTATGCAAGCCGGTCGTCGAGTTGTGCCAGCCGGGTCCGAATGAACACCGCAACCGCCGCGGCAGTTGCGTGTGCGATGGCGGGTTCGACCGCAACAGTGACGGCAGGTGTGTGCGCGAGGAAAACCCAGCTGAGGATTGTCGTGAGAAGGCCTGGCGTTGGACAGGCGAACGTTGCGTGCCGCCGTCGAACCCGGCTGACAATTGCAAAGCAAAAGGCTGGAACTGGTCGGGTTCGCGCTGCGTCCCGCCATCGAACCCAGCCGGTGATTGCAAACAAAAAGGCTGGCGCTGGACGGGCTCACGTTGTGTGCCGCCGACGAACCCGGCAGACGATTGCAAGGAGGGCTGGGAATGGAATGGCAAACGTTGCGTGCCGCCTCAGCCCAAGAAGTGCCCGCCCGGCATGACCGGCAAGCCACCGTTCTGCAAAGTGATCAAGCTTGATATTCCGGATATTGTCATCAAGCCGAAGAAGCCGAAGTACGATGACGTGCCGTCGCGGCCCAACAAGCCAAATGGGCCGCGCGGAGATGGGCCGTCGACTACCCCGAACTTCAAACAGAAAGCGCCTGGGCTGCAACTCAACAAGCCGAACTTCTTCAAGAAGTTTAACTGAAGACCAATGCAACGAACTGATATTGAACGGGCGGAGCAATCCGCCTGTTTTGATTGCTGCAGCGCAAGATGGATAAATGCTCTGCCGTTTTGTGATTGTGTGCGATATCGTTCGATGCGACGTTTCAGGCTCGCCGATTTACGACAAGAGACAAGAAAATCCGGACGGCATTCAGGAGGGACGAAAATGAACGAGCAGATCAAATCGGAACTGTTTCACGGCGCCTGCCCGCACGATTGTCCGGATACGTGCTCGATGGTCTACGAGGTGAAGAACGGCCGCCTCGTCGATGTTCGCGGCAACAAAGACCACCCGATGACGCGCGGCGGCCTATGCGTCAAGCTCAAGGACTTCCACGATCACCACGCAAACCCTGACCGCCTCATGTATCCGATGCTTCGAACCGGCCCGAAGGGTTCGGGTCAGTACAAGCGCATCACCTGGGACGAAGCAATTTCGACAATCGGCAAGAACTGGCGCGAAATAATCGCCAAGTA
Source organism: Hyphomicrobium sp. (assembly GCA_043718455.1). Lineage (GTDB taxonomy): Bacteria > Pseudomonadota > Alphaproteobacteria > Rhizobiales > Hyphomicrobiaceae > Hyphomicrobium_B. The sequence goes on along the minus strand of JAYSVT010000079.1, from coordinate 9,603 downwards.
TGGTTCTGAAGCCATCATGCCGCAAAGCTATCTCGGCAACATGGGCCTCGTACAGGGCATCAACTCGGGCGACCCATTCTTTAACAAGCTCGGCTCAACGATAAATGAGAAAACGTTCTGCGCGTCGGGTTCTTCAACCGCGTATCTGTTCTCAGTCGGGCCAACAGGCGGCGTCGATCCGGAAAGCTTCGTGCATTCCAAGTTCATCGTCATCTGGGCCTGCAATTCGATCTCGACCAACCTGCATCATTGGCCATTCGTGCTCGAAGCACAGAAGAAGGGCGCCAAGGTTGTCGTCATCGACAGCTATAAATCGCGCACGGCAAAGGCCGGTGACTGGCACATTTGCCCCAAGCCCGGCACCGATGGCGCGCTCGCGATGGGCTTCATCAATTCGATCATCCAACAGGGACTTGTCGATCAGGATTACGTCGACAATCACACATATGGCTATCCGGAACTCAAAGCCCGCGCGGCCGATTTCACGCCCGAGTACGTGGAGAAGGTGACGGGCGTTAAAGCCGCCGACATCGAGAAATTTGCCAAGGAATTCGCAACCGTTCAACCGAGCGTCATTCGCATTGGCGTCGCGTTGGAGCGCAGCGCTGGCGGCGGCCAAGCCATTCGCGCGGCGTGTGCGCTGCCAGCCCTCGTCGGCTCATGGAAGCATGCCGGCGGCGGCCTCCTGCAATTGCCGCTATGGGACTTCCCCGTCGATTGGGCGAAGGTTTCACGCGCCGATTGGAATAAGCCCGGCGTGCGCGTCGTCAATAATTTGCGCTTGGGCGCGGCACTGACCGGCGAAATGAAGCTCGATCCGCCGATCAAATCGATGTTCGTCTATTGCACCAATCCGGTCAGCCAAGCGCCCGAGACCAACAAGATCGTCAAAGGCCTGCAGCGTGAGGATCTCTTCACCGTCGTTGCCGAACACTTCATGACCGACACGGCGAAGTATGCCGACATCGTGCTCCCCGCCGCGATGGCGGGCGAAGCCGAGGACATGATGTGGTCGTGGGGCCATTTCTACTTCACCTATAACGAGAAGGCGATCGACCCGCCGGGCGAATGCTTACCTACAAGCGAGATGTGGCGGCGCTTGGCCAAGGAAATGGGCTTCGACGATCCGCTCTTCAAAATGACCGACAGCGAGCTTTGCGCCCACTACATCAATTGGGCTGACCCCAAGATGGGCGGCGTCGATATGGCGTACTTCAAAAAGCACGGCTACTACCGGATCGACGTTGGCCCGGTCGACAGCCGCACGCCGCACAAGGACGGCAAGTTCCCAACACCGTCCGGCAAGGTCGAGTTCCTGCTGCATGACGCCAAGAACTTCGTCGCTGGTCCCTTCCGCATGATGAACGACGGCAATCAGGACGGTTCCCCCGTTGATCCGTTGCCAGGTTATGTGCCGCCGCGCGAGACGCCGGAGACCAATCCGGAACAGGCAAAGCTCTACTCGCTCAACATCATTAGCCCAAAGAGCCACGGCTTCTTGAACTCGTGTTATGCGAATGAACCGCACAAGATCAAAAGCCAAGGCGAACAGTTTGTGATGATTTCGCCGGCTGATGCCGCCAAGCGCAACGTGCGCGATGGCGATCCGGTGCGCGTATTCAATGGCCGCGGCGATTTCGAGGGCGTCGCGCGGGTGACGGACGACGTCAACCCCGGTATCGTGGTCGCGACGCTCGGCTATTGGCGCTCGCTGAACCGCTCGGACGGGTCGGTGAATTCGATCTCAAGCCAAGAGTGGGGCGGATTGGGGAGATCGCCATCATTCTCGGATAATTTGGTCGAGGTCGCCAGAGTGAATTGAGAGCGAATTGAGTCTGCCAAGTTGGAGCAAGGGCATGTCTAATACCCAGGAAAAGCACGCGACCCGCATTGCTGCGAGCAAGGGCTACATTTTGGAGAAGGTGGGCAAGGGTGCCCACCACGGCCGGTTTTCCATCATCCACAAGGCCCAAGGCTCCCGCGTGCGCTCAGAGGTTCCGGGTGCCGAGTTTTCGTTCTCGCTGCAGGAGGCGGAAGACTGGCTGGCGAAGACTGGGAGTTGAGGGGTGGGGTGGGACGTGCGGGCTGCCGGATTACCTAACCGGTATGCGTTTTTCTTGCGGCGGTGGCGACGCAGTACTACGGGACGTGTTCTTAGGCCGGATGCCGCCCCATTACGCCGCCTTCAACCTCTTCAATCCCTTGACCTTGCCGCATCTGCGCGCATTCCAAAGATCGCGCTCGGATTGCAAAGCGAGCCACATCTCGGCGTTCGAGCCGACGACCGCCTCAAGCCGCAGTGCCATTTCAGGCGTGACACCGCGCTTCAGCGTGAAGATCTCGTGCAGAGTTTGGCGGCTAATTCCGAGTGCCGATGCAAGCGCCGGCTTCGTCAAACCAAGGGCGGGAAAAACATCCTCGCGCAGGATCTCGCCGGGATGGACGGGATCAATTGATAAGTGGCGCTTCGTCATAGCCGCAGTCCTCTAATGGTAATCTTCGTAGTCGGCATCAACTGCGTCTGGACCTTCATCAGACCAGCCAAACGTTAAACGCCAGTTCTGATCAACCCAAACGGCAAAGCGTCCAGATTGATTGCCCGACAGCCGGTGAAATCTCCATCCAGGCACGTTCATCGCCTCGGGGCTTTTTGCTGCGTCAAGCGCACCAAGTTGACGCCGCAGCTTAGCGACGTGGTGCGGATCGATGCGACGGATTTCACCTTTCCACCAAAATCGTTCCAGCGCCTTACTTCGAAAGTTCTTGATCATCGGCGTTGGGCATCCGAAATTGCAATTTGATTAGTAACGAATTGCGTTACTTAAGTCAAGTCTCTGTTTACGTTTGCAGCCATTATACCTTTACACTTTTGCGTCCTTGGGGGCTGCCGGTGCGGCAGCATTGACCGGAGCAAAGTACCCACTCACAGCATTTGCGGTGGCTTCCCCCACTCCCCGCCCCGGCCTGAAACTCAAATCCCTTGTAGCGCTGTTCAGTGCCCCATTTTCGCAGGCGCGTGCGGATAAGCTCCCCGTATTCGAACAGAACACGCGGGCACTACGCGCGCGCTGGCGGCCAATCCGGTCAAGTAATGGGTTAAGTGGCCGCCAGCACACCCTTTTTTTTTGCGCGGACCCGCTGAAACTACGGCCGCTCTCCGCCCGTATGGTGAACAGGAGATGAATTGAGGCTTCAGCCTTCATTCAACGGTTGGAGGTTAGTGTGGTTCGTAATGGTGATGTTTCAAGTGGCCGGTTGCGGCCGCTTAGGGAGCGGGTCATGGCGGAGTTCTTCAGAAGCGGCGCGATAATGCTCATGGGTTTGACCGTTGTTGCGGCGGGTATTGCCGTGGTCGTGCTCGGCTAACAGGATACCGGATTGCGCGGGCCCCAATTGGCAGATGCGCTTCGGCCCTGCCTTGCTCAAAGCGCTAAGTTGCGTCAATTAGAGGGGACCTCATCGGTCCCCTTATGTTTTTATGGCGCGCCTTTGCAAAATCCGCCTCCCCCCGACCTGCTGTCGCAGCTCATCCCGGATCGCTTGCCCGATCTCATCAAGGACGCGCGCGGCCGTCTCGCAGATTATTTGACACCTTCGATACGTCTCGGCGTCACCGGATTGGCGCGCGCTGGCAAAACCGTGTTCATCACCGCGCTCGTGCGCAATCTCGTCAGCGGCGGGCGGTTGCCGTTTTTCACGCCTGACGCCGAGGGGCGGATCGTGCGCGCCTATCTCGAGCCGCAACCCGACGACGCGGTGCCGCGCTTCGATTACGAGGCGCACATGGCGTGCCTCGACGCCGATCCGCCGACATGGCCCGAGAGCACGCGGCGCGTTTCAGAATTGCGCGTGACAATTGAATATACCTCGGGGAGCCGGCTGAAGCGGACGCTTGGACTGTCGAAACTGCATTTGGATATTGTTGATTATCCGGGCGAATGGCTGATCGATCTGCCGATGATCAATCAAAGTTTTGAGGAGTTTTCCAACGAGGCTTTGACGCTGGCCCGCGACCCGAGGCGTGCAGGGCTGGCCAAGCCTTGGCTCGATTTTCTGGCGGGCACCGATCCGGGTGCAGGCGAAGACGAGAGAACCGCGCTGCACGGGGCTAAACTCTTTACCGATTATCTGCGCGCCGTACGCGAGAACGAAGGCCAGTCCACACTTGCACCGGGGCGTTTCCTATTGCCCGGCGATCTCGATGGTTCGCCGCTGTTGACGTTTTTCCCGATGCCGTTGACGTCAGCGGCAGCACCGCCCAAGGGGTCGTTGGCTGCCATGATGATCCGCCGCTTTGAGAGCTATAAGGCGCAGGTTGTGCGCCCGTTCTTTCACGATCACTTCAGACGTCTCGACCGGCAGATCGTGCTCGTTGATGTGCTGGGCGCGCTGCACAAGGGCGGCGACGCACTCGCCGATCTCGACCGGGCGATGGACGGCGTCTTGAAAGCGTTCCGGCCGGGCATCAACAGCTGGTTGTCGCTCATCATGGGGCGGCGCATCGAGAAGGTTCTGTTCGCGGCAACCAAAGCCGATCACTTGCCAGCCTCCAGCCACGATCGCCTCGCCGCTATTCTTAAGCACATCGTCGATACTGCATCCGATCGGGCGGAGACGGAGGGTGCTGGCGTCTCGGCATTGGCGCTTGCGGCGTTGCGCGCGACGCGAGAAAGCGAAATCAAGAACGGCAAAGACGTGTTGCCCTGCCTCAAGGGCACACCACTCGCGGGCGAGCGCATTGGCGACACGGTCTTCGACGGCAAGACGGAGGCCGCTATTTTCCCGGGAGATTTGCCAGCAAGTCCAGCGGCCGCACTCGACGCTGCGCGCCATGCCAAGGAAGGTTCGTTACATCTCGTGCGTTTCGCCCCGCCGCGATTGAAACCAAAGGGAACGGATACCGCAGCCCCCGCCTTACCGCATATCCGTCTTGACCGCGCGCTCGATTTCCTGATCGCGGAGGATCTTTCATGACCAATCCGAGTACGCCGCCCCGTGCGCCGCGCGCGTTCAAAATCGACGATCCGGGCTTCAAGACCAAGGACGATGACGACCTGTTCGAAACGCCAGCGGGAAGCCCTCCGCCGCGCAGCGAAGCGCTGCCCGTCCGCACGTTCTCGGCCAGCGACCTTCAACGCGGCATCCGCTGGGGCAGTCTCATGCTCTCGGCCATGGCGGGGCTCGCAACGCTCGCCGCAGGGCTGTGGTTCACGCGCTTTGTTTCCGTGGCGCTTGAACGCAATGACTGGGTCGGCTGGACGGGCTTTGCACTCATGAGCGTGATCGCGTTGAGCGGTCTCGTTCTGTTGGTGCGCGAACTTTGGGGCTTTCGCAGTTTGGCCCGCTTGTCGCGCCTGCGTAAACTTGTCAAAGAAACGATCGCCGTCAATGACCCCAAGCGCGAACGAGCTGTTGTAACACTCCTGGCGCGCCACTATCGCGGGCGGGCGGATATGAAGTGGGGCCTCGCACGACTGTCCGAACATGCCAAGGATGTGCTGGCACCTGGCGATCTCATGCGGCTCGCGGAGCGCGAGATGCTGAGCCCCCTCGATACCCAAGCGCGCGGGATTATTTTCAAGTCCGCGAAGCGCGTTGCGACGGTGACGGCCTTGTCCCCAATCATGTGGATCGCGCTTGGGTTTGTGCTGGTTGAAAACGTGCGCATGTTTCGAGCACTTGCCGGAACCTATGGCGGGCGGCCAGGGACGCTCGGTGCGTTGCGACTCGGACGGCTCGTCGTCACGCACATCGTGGCAACGGGCGGCGTCGCGATGACCGACGATTTGCTTGGACAGTTCTTGGGCCAAGACGCGCTGCGTCGGCTTTCGCGCAGACTTGGTGAGGGTGCGTTCAACGGCGCGCTGACGGCGCGGCTTGGCGTGGCGGCCATTGAGGTGACGCGGCCGCTGCCCTTCTTAGATAGCGAACCCGTGCGCGTGCGCGAGATTTTCCAGGAGTTGTACCGCTCGCTTAAAAGCGGTGGCGATGGTGGTGCGGGTGCGGCGGGCTCACGTCAAAGTGGGCCGGAAAGTATTTAGGCTGCTTTGGAGAGAGTTTGGCCAGCCAGCCCGCTCGCGAGCCGTTCGGTCCATTGCGCCGTCGTGACGTCCGCCGATGTGACAATAGCTGGCGGGCAGCGTTCTTCTTCGGTCGCGAGAGCCCAGCGCGAGAAGCGATCCGCAGGACGCGCTGTCAACCAGCTGACAGGACCGGCCAGCAACAGGCCGCCGATCACAGGGGCCATCCAGCCGAGCAGTCCTGGCGAAACTTTCCAGGCGATGACGGCCATGACCGCGCCAATGGCCGTATGCCAGCGGGCAAACCACATAGCGTCCGCAAAGCCGATCGCGCCGTCCTCGCGCTTTTGTGCACTCCAGCCGGAATCCCGTCCGGCGAAGATCTGGATCGATCCAGCCGTTTGCGTGAGCATCAGGATCGGCGCGATGAGCATCGAGAAAACGGTCTCGTAGGCGACGCCGATTGTGCTGCGAAGGGCACGGCGCCAATCACGGGCCTGAGCTGAGCGCTGCCATTCCAGGATGAGGCCTAGCCCCTTGGGCAGTAGAACGACGCCAAGCGTTGCCATGAAGAGCCTTAAGGCGGCGCCGGGATCAATGATGGGCCAGATGGGGAACAGCGTTTTAGCATCCTGGAAGTAGCTTGGGATCATTTGTCCGCCCTGCATGGCGAGCACCATGCCGACAGCGAGCGAAAGGGCCCAAACCCCTGAGATCAAATAAGCCATGGCGCCCAGGCCCAAATGCACGCGGCCCATGGCGGTAAGGCCCGGCTGGGACACAATGGCCAAATGCTGCAGATTGCCCTGCGCCCAACGCCGGTCACGCACGACAACGTCGACGATGTTGGGCGGCTGGCCCTCATAGGAGCCTTCGATGGACGGCATCATATGCACACCCCAGCCGGCGCGCTGCAGAAGAACGGCTTCCACGAAGTCGTGCGAGAGGATGTGTCCGCCGAAGGGTTTGCGGCCAGAAAGTTCCGGCAATCCCGCAGCGGAGGCAAACGCGTACGTGCGGATTATAGCGTTATGACCCCAGTAGTTGCCCTGGTCGCGATGCCAAAAGGCGATACCAGAGGCGACGGCGGGTCCATAGGTGCCAGATGAGAATTGCGTGAGGTGCTGGAGCAATGTGCGCCCGCCAACGAGACGCGGAACAGTTTGGATGAGACCCGCTTTGGAATCGTCTTCCATGGCGCCAGCGAGCGCAACGAGCGTCTCGCCCGACATGACACTATCGCCGTCGAGAATGACGAAGTGATCATAGTCCGCGCCGAATTGCTCGATCCAATCGGCGATGTTGCCGGATTTGCGATGCGTGTTTTCCACCCGGCGGCGGTAGTAGATATTGATTGCGTCAACCAACCGCGACGCGAGTTGCGCATAGGCGTGATCTTCGCGTGCGCCGTCGGGCTGGCCGCGCGTATCGGAGAGAACGAAGACGTCGAATGCCGAATGAGCGCCCAAGCGTTGGAGATCGCGCGCCATCGCTTCAATGGTGCCGGCAATGCGAGCCGCGTCTTCGTGGTAAACAGGAAAAAGGAGTGCGTTGCGGCTATCGAGCGGCTGAACCGTTTTGCGTGGCGTAACCGTGTTGGCTTGTTCGCCAGCAAACAAGGGCAGAAAGCCGAGCGCGGCGCTAAGCGAGCCCAGTGCAATCCATCCAAACGCGATCGTGGACAGAACCAGGAACACGAACTGTAGCGGCGTCATGAATCCGAACGCTAATATGCCGTACAGCTCGTAGGCGAAGGCTGCCGTTAGAACACCAGCGCCCGCGAAAACAGCGGCGCGCGGCACCCAAAAGCCGCGGCGCCGGGGCTCTGTCTGGAGAAGGATACGCGTTGCAAAGTCCTGCTCGGGCATGAGATGCGGCGCGGGCGCTGGAAGCCGCGCAAAGCCAACACCCCGCACAGACTCTTGCAGAGAGCCTTTAAAATTTTCGTTTACAGCTTGGTCCATCGGTAAAGCCACGTCTCTGAAATCTGTTGGTCGCCTGCCTTGAGCGAAAGGCGAAGTTCGACAAGTCCGGCGTCGCCCGGATTCAATTCAAACAATACTCTGACGCCTGCAATCTCGGGATTGCGCTGAACGACGATATTCGCACTCGACCCAGGATTGACCGATAACTCGGCCACCGGAAGATCACGCACCTCCTTGACTGCGGCGCCTTCAAAATCGATGACAAACAAGCTGATGCCGTCTTTTTTGGTGGCACCAATACGCGTCTTAGCGACGCGGGCGCCGCTCCATGCGGCCGGTACATCTTCACTCCAATGTAAACGATACGTGAAGTCGTAGAGACCACCTGGCTCAAGTGCCTTGGCCGGTTTCCAGAATGCGACGACGTTGTCGTGGATCTCATCTTCGACCGGAATTTCAATGAGTTCGATAAAGCCGTCGCCCCATGCGCCCTTGGGCTCCACCCAAACAGTTGGACGGCGCTCATAGTGCGCTTCGAGGTCCTCGAAGCTGCGGAACGTCCTGTCGCGCTGCGCTAATCCAAAGCCTTTGGGATCCTTGTCCAAGAACGCGCTGGTTTGCAGCATCTTAGGGTTCGAAAGCGGCCGCCACAGACGTTCACCGCTGCCATTGAGGACCGCGAGCCCTTCACTATCGTGCACCGAGGGCCGGAAGTCTTTCGTGCCGCGCGCGCTCGAGGGACCGTGCAGAAACATGCTCGTCAGCGGCGCGATACCGACGTGGGCCAGCGTCTTGCGCGGAAAGATCGAGGCATCGACGTCCATAACGGTCGCTTCGCCCGATTGAATGGCAAAGCGGTAGGCGCCCGTTACAGACGGGCTATCTAGCAGCGCGTGAACCACAATCTCGCCAGGCGCCGCCTTGGGTTTTTCAATCCAGAAGCTGCGGAAGAATGGAAACTCTTCGCCCCCTGCGCGGGCCGTATTAAGCGCAAGGCCGCGCGCCGATACGCCATAGTTCTGGCCGCGCCCGACCGCACGCAAGTAGCTTGCGCCTTGGAACACGACATACTCATCGAGATAGTCAGCGCGATTGAGAGGCCCATGAATGCGAAAACCGGAAAAACCATAGGGCGCGGCGTCGGCGCCTTTGCCGATCAAGGGGCCGAGCGAAAATAAGCGTCCGTCAGCAGTCAGCGCACTTGCAGCACCATTATCGACCAGCCAAATTTCTACCGGCGTCTCGTACAGCCAGCCCATGGGGAAGAGTTGTAGTTCGGCGTCGAGCTTGTCGCCGCGCCAGACGGACTGTTCGGGCCGGAAGCGGATGTCGCGATACTGGTCGTAGGACAATTTGTTGAAGGGATCAGGGAGCTCGAGCATAGGTTTGGCGAAATCTGCAGCCGCTAAAGTCTTGGCGAGGTCCTTGACGGTCTCGTTGGTGAACTTTTGCGGTGTCCCGCCAACCGGCGCGGCAAACGCCGCCCCCGTGAACGCGATTTGGCGCGCCGCCCCTATTGCGGCGGCCAGTGCACACGTTGTCTTAAGGACCGTCCTGCGATCCATCGGTTCACTGCTCATGCCCCTCAACGCCTGTTTGATTGCCACGTTCCAGCATCCCTGCAGAAAATAGCAATACGTTCCCCGTCCCGGCGGCTA
>JAYSVT010000078.1:0-2414 GCA_043718455.1 Hyphomicrobium sp. | reverse complement strand
TTTCAGACCCTGACGGCTACGCGCCAAGTCCGCTACGAGGACCTGCCGTTGCGAAACCAGCAGGGCGGACTTCGGGACGTCGAGGTGGTGGCCAATCTTTACGACGAGGACGGCCACTCCGTCGTTCAGTGCAATGTCCGCGACATCACCGAGCGCAAGGCTGCCGAGACGGCGCTTCAGTCGGCGGCGGCGCGCGACGCTTTCCGGGTCCATCTGACCGATGCGCTGCGTGGCGCGGCGAACGCTGAAGAGGCGCAAGAGGCAGCCATGCGCGTGCTTGGCGATCACCTCCATGCCAGCCGCGTGATGTTCGGCGAAGGCGATGAGGCATCGACGGAGACATTCACCAACCACCGCGAGTACCTTCGTTCCCCTGCAATGCCAAGCTCAGTTGGGCAGCATCGTTGGAACGAATTCGGGCCCTATGTGGAAACCGAGTTGCTGGCCGGGCGGACGCTGGTCGTTGATGAGGTGCAAACGTATCCAGACCATTCGACCGAAGAGCTTGCCGCCTATGAGATGGCGGGCATCAAGGCATATCTGGCTGTGCCGCTCGTCCGGCAGAAACGCATCATGGCCTACCTTGCGGTAAACCACACGACGGCGCACACATGGACCCCGTCCGAAATCGCGCTTGCCGAGGAGACGGCCGAGCGCGTCTGGGCGGCGGTCGAGCGTATGCGGGCTGAGGCGGCGCTGGCCAAGAGCGACAACCGGTTTCGCATGGCGATCGCGAACTCGCCCATCAGTGTCTTCGAGCAGGATCTCGATCTGCGATACACCTGGCTTTACAATGCCAAGCTGGGTTTTAACGAAACTTCGCCTATCGGCAAGACCAATGCCGAACTTCTGGGTCCTGCAAACGCCGACCGGGTGGACGCCGTGAATCGCCGCGCACTTGAAACGGGACAGCACAGCCGGCAGGAAGTGACTGTGGAGCAACCTCGACACGGCTTGAACCATTTCGAACTCAGTGTCGAACCGCGCCGCGGCCCGGATGGCCAGATCAACGGCGTCATTGGCACTTCGATTGACGTCACTGAGAGCCGTCGGACGGAGGCGGCGCTGCGCGAGCGCCAGAACTTTCTCAATGGCATCTTCGAGGTGTTGCCCGGTGTCCTTTACATTTTCGATCTGGACGAAAACCGTGTCGTTTTTTCCAATAATCGTGTTGTGGAACCGTCTTACAGCTCCGAAGAAATTGCGGCCATGGGCGGCGATTTTGTCATGAATCTGATGCATGCCGACGATCAACCGCGCTTCCAGGAACACATAGCCCGCATTCGGATGCTTGATGCCGGCACAATGGCCACATTCGAATACCGGATGAAAGACAAAGCCGACGAATGGCACTGGTACTTGAATACTGACACCGTCTTCTCGCGTGATGAAAACGGTGTTGCGCGCCAGTTTATCGGGGTCGCGCTCGAGATTACTAACCGCAAGCTTGCGGAGTTTGCACTGCAGGAGAGCGAGGCGCGGCAACATCAGGTGTTGAAGGCAAGTCGTATCGGTACCTTTGATGTCGACCTCGTAAGCGGCGATACGATCTGGAATCCGACGGAGTTCGAACTTCTCGGCCTGCAGCCGGGCGAAGCGCCGCCAGGCCCAGAGACGCTTTTTCGTCATGTGCACCCCGAAGATCTGGCTGGGGCCAAGGCGAGCTGGGAGACGGCACTGCAGACCGGAACATTCAATGCCGAATTCCGCATCATTCGTACTGATGGAAAAATCCGCTTTCTGACAGGACGCGGGAATGTGTCGTTTGATCAGACGGACGATAATCCGCGCCGGGCTCGACGATATCTCGGGGTGAACTACGACATCACCGACCGCAAAATGGCCGAGGAAAAGCTGCGTAGTAGCGAAATCCGCCTGAGCCGGATTCTCAACCAATCACCGGCAGGCATCGTGCTGACCGACGCCAGCGGACGGATGGTTGTTGTCAACCAGCGATGGTGCGAGATGCTCGGATACAGCGAGTCCGAAATGCTCGGCATGACCGTGGTTGACGTCACGCATCCAAGCAGCGTCGAGGCGACCCTTGAATTGGTGGGTCGCCTTGCCAGGGGCGGACCGGATTTTCAGATCGACAAGAACTACCGCCGCAAAGACGGCACGATGCTCCAGGTCAACAGCAACGTCGCTGCTTTGCGCGATGCCCAGGGCAACTACCAGGGCATGCTCGCTGTCGTGCTCGACTTGACCAAGCGGCTGGAAATCGAGGAGCGATTGCGCGACAATGTGCAGCGCATCGCGTTGGCCGCAGAAACGACCGGCTTAGGCATCTGGGAGTGGAAAATCCACTCCGACAAGATTCTTTGGGATGCACAGATGTTTCAGATTTATGGCCTTCCGCCTACCGATGACGGATTTGTAAGCTACGAAACGTGGCGCTCTGCAGTGCATCCAGA
>JAYSVT010000077.1:0-7079 GCA_043718455.1 Hyphomicrobium sp. | reverse complement strand
GGCTGCCTTCTTCGGCTTGCGCTTTTCTTTGGTCGAACGCTGTTCTTTCGCCATGGTGGCCTCCCAATCGGTTGATCACGTCGCCTTAGGTGGTCGTCCTGACGCCGTCGCTGATAACGGCCAGGACCCCCTCTACGAGGGCCCTCTATTGCTGCAACTGTTCGCGGCTTCCCGCAAGTCCTCTGAAGGGCCTGGGCTTTCACTTTTGCAGGAAGTCAACAATTGCGGCCGGGCATTGCCCGTAAGAAGAGGGGGTGATAGTCGCCTCTCTTCATAGTTGCCATTTCGCCCTCACCCGGACCTCAACTCAGTGCGCACCGACCTTTTTGACTTCGAACTGCCCGACGCCGCAATCGCCCTACACCCGGCGTACCCGCGCGATAGCGCCCGGCTGCTTGTCGTGCACCCGGTTGCGGGGAACTGCGCTCTGGATGACGCCGATCTGGCGGACAAAACCGTCCGCGACCTGCCCGGGCTCTTGCAGCCAGGCGACGCGTTGGTGTTCAACGACACGCGCGTTATTCCGGCCGCTCTTGCTGGTGTGCGTATCCGGGGAGAGCTGAGCTCGAAAGTGGCCTTCATTCTCATTAAGCGCGTGAACGCGAACCGCTGGCGGGCGTTCGCGCGGCCTGCGAAAAAGCTGGAGGCTGGCGACCGTGTGCGCTTCGGGCATGGCAACACGAGTTGCCTGCTGGGCGCGCTCGACGCATTGGTGAGCGAAAAAGGCGAAGCGGGCGAAGTTGAACTCGCGTTTGATCTCTCGGGCGCGGCGTTGGATGAGGCCATCAACACCGTGGGCGTCATGCCCTTGCCGCCCTACATCGCTTCAAAGCGCGCGCCCGATGAAACTGATCGCGCCGCTTATCAGACGATCTACGCCGACAAAGATGGCGCTGTCGCCGCGCCAACTGCTGGATTACATTTCACGCCAGAACTCTTCGCGAGTCTTGAAGCGCGCGGCATCTCGAAACACTTCGTCACGCTCCACGTGGGTGCTGGAACATTTCTGCCTGTCAAAGTGGACGACACGAGCGAGCACAAAATGCATTCCGAGTGGGGCAGTGTGTCAGCCGAAACGGCAGCTAGCTTGAACGCAGTCAAGGCAAACGGCGGACGCATTGTCGCTGTTGGCACAACATCTCTGCGTCTGCTTGAGAGCGCCACCAACGACGCGGGCGAGATACAACCCTGGTCTGGCGATACCGCGATTTTCATCACGCCCGGCTACCGCTTCAAGGCGGTTGACGTGTTGATGACCAACTTCCATCTGCCGCGCTCGACGTTGTTCATGCTTGTCTCCGCCTTCGCCGGCCTCGGCACAATGCGCGCCGCCTACGGTCATGCGATTGCGCACGGGTACCGCTTCTATTCGTATGGAGATGCGTCTCTGTTGTTCCCAGTTTCACCGTCTTCTGTCACATAGGCCCATGCCAGACATCACCCAAAAATTCTCCTTCCACCTCATCAAACAATCCGGTTCCGCCCGTCTCGGCGAGATTGTGACGCCGCGCGGCACCATCCGCACGCCCGCGTTCATGCCGGTCGGCACGGTCGCAACCGTAAAGGCACTTTATCCAGATCAGGTGCGCGACGCAGGCGCCGACATCCTGCTCGGCAACACCTATCACTTGATGCTGCGCCCCGGTGCCGAACGCATTGCCAAGCTCGGCGGCTTGCACAAATTCATGCGCTGGGACAAGCCCATCCTGACCGACTCGGGCGGCTTCCAAGTCATGAGCCTCTCAAAAATCCGCAAGATCACGGAAGAGGGCGCTGCCTTCCAATCGCACATCGACGGCTCGCGACACATGCTGACGCCTGAGCGTTCCATCGAAGTGCAATGCCTTCTGGGCGCCGACATCCAGATGCAGTTCGACGAGTGCATCGAGTTGCCGGCCGAACGCCGCGAAGTCGAGCGTGCCATGGAACTCTCACTTCGCTGGGCCGAGCGATCCAAACGCGCCTTTGATGCGCAAGTTGCAAACGGCGGCGCAACCAGAGGCCAAGCCTTGTTCGGCATCGTCCAAGGCGGCATCGATGTTCCGTTGCGCCACCGCTCAGCCGAAGCGCTCGTCGCCATGGACCTTCCCGGCTACGCGGTCGGCGGGCTTGCCGTTGGCGAAGGCCACGAGATCATGGTCGCGACGCTCTCTGAAACGCTGCCCGCGCTTCCCGAACACAAACCGCGCTATCTCATGGGTGTCGGCACGCCGCTCGATCTCATCGAAAGCGTGGCACGCGGCGTCGATATGTTCGATTGCGTCATGCCAACGCGCAACGGCCGCCACGGCTATGCCTTCACGTGGAATGGCTTGCTCAACATGAAAAACGCCAGGCACGCCGAAGATATGAGCCCCATCGATTGCCTAAGCCGGTGCCCGGCGGCGCAGGACTATTCCCGCGCCTACGTGCATCACTTGATGAAATCTGGGGAAATTCTCGGCGCCATGATCTTGTCGTGGATCAACACCGTCTTCTATCAGCAGCTCATGGACGAAATGCGCGCGGCCATCGCCGAAGACCGCTTTGACGCTTGGAAAGACAGCGTTCTGCCGCGCATTACGGCGCGTGTGTAGGTTGGGTTAGCGCGGCCTGTAAGATTGCGCTGGCATATGGTTTCAATTCCGCGCGTAACCCAACGAATGCCGACACCGGAAACAACCGTTGGGTTACGCACCGGAATTGCTTACAGAGCCTCACTTTACGAAATCTGCGCCGATGCTAACCCAACCTACATGCCCTTACGTCCCGTCACCCGTTCGCGATGCACGAGATAGAGCCCTGATGCGATAACGACCGAGGAGCCAATTAGCGTCCACTGATCCGGTACATCGCCGAAAATGAGATAACCAAGCCCGACCATACTCAAGAGCTGGAAGTACAAGAACGGCGAGACGCTGGAGGCTGGTGCGTAGCGATAGGCAAAGATCATCAGATAATGCCCAAACCCTCCGAACGCCCCGAGGCTTAAAAGCATCAGCCATTGTTGCCAGTCTTCGGGCCAAACCCAATGAGCGAGTGCAATAGGTGCGCCAGCGGCAGCTCCCGCAAGAAGCCCGAGAAACAGCGTCGTCAACGGCTGATCGTAAGTCGAGAGCTTGCGCGTCACGATCATAAAGGTTGCGTAGGACAACATCGATAGGAATGAGGCGCCAAACGCCCAGTGCACCTCCGCGATGCCCGGGCGCACGACAATCAACACGCCGAAGAAGCCGGCGACAATCGCCAAAGCGCGCCGCCATCCAACCCACTCACCGAGGATCGGTCCCGCCAGTGCCGCGACGACGAGCGGGGCCAAGAATGCGATCGAGATCGTCTGATCGAGCCGCAGATACTGCACGGCAAGAAAGTTGAAGGCTGTGGTGCCGAGCAGCATCAACGAGCGGAGTGCCTGAAGGGCGGGCTTTTCGGTTTTGAGGAGTGCAGGAATTGCAGCCGGACCCAAAAGCGCGGCCATCAAGAGCATCTGGCCGAGGAAGCGCAGCCAAACAATTTGCGCCGTTCCCATGTTCGAATGCGCGGCGATGTACTTGGCGCTGGCATCAAGGCACGAGAACAGCGTCACCGCCGCGCACATCAGCGCGATGGCTTTCATGCGATTGGACATGCCGCCAACTGGAGCGCCAATTGGGTCGCGTGCTGGCGCGGGTGCGGCGGCGTCTGCCATGCGGCGGGAAAACCTGGTCGGAAGAATGAAGCATTGCGTTAGCGGCTTAAGCGCCCTTGCTGCCCTCATACAGCAGTTCGCCCCCCACGGCGCCCGTTAATGCGCGTAACGGTCCGCACGTCAGTCATGAAGGAAATGCATGTCGGCCCCTCTAAGCCTTATCCCTTCCCCTCCGTCTCACCAGGCGTTACTCGAACGCGCCGCTCTTGGAGCGTCCAAGCTGAAGGATAAACAGGCTTTATTTCCAGCAATATAGGCGCGTGACCTTTTGCCGGGCGGGGGAGGGGAAAGCCGTGCTTGCGTAGCAAGCAAAAGGCAGGTAATCGCAACCCCTTGGGGGCCCGTAGCTCAGCGGTAGAGCATCTGACTTTTAATCAGAGGGTCGTTGGTTCGATCCCAACCGGGCTCACCATACAAGGCCATTTTAATGGCCTTGAATTGTTTTGGCGATTAGCCACGCACGAGACCGGCGATCTTGTACACAGGCCCTGATGGGCCAAAGGTGCGCCGGCGCGGGGCGTGTGGGCCTCGAATCCTAAATACGTCCATCTTCGCACATCGGCGAAATCTTATGTGAAGCCTTCTTTCGTGAGCGCTCTCATACGTGCACGATACTAATTTGGATTGCCGGGCGGATTTCACATCTTTTCATATGTCTTTGTTTGGACCGCGACAGTGGCGTTAACTTAGCCTAATCAACCGATTTGCGGCGCATTTTTATTGATGGCCTAATCGCACTGCAAGCTGTGTTGAGAATAGGCCGAGAGCGCATGTCGAGACCCTCCGAAACAACAAAGACAGTTGCGCCAGAACCGCGACACGAGCTGCTGCGCCTCGACAATCAACTGTGTTTCGCACTCTATGCAGCGGCCCGGGCGATCACGAAAACGTACCGGGAAAAGCTCGGGCCCATAGGTCTTACCTATCCGCAGTTTCTGGTTTTGATAGTGCTGTGGGAGAATGACGGAATCACGATCAGCGAAATCGGCCACCGCTTAATGCTTGATAGCGGGACGCTCTCGCCTCTGCTGAAGCGGCTTGAGGACATGAAACTTATAATCCGCACCAAAGGGATAGAAGACGAGCGTGAAGTGCAGATCTGGCTTAGCCAGAAGGGCATGGATCTGCAGGGCATGGCGCTTGACGCACGCCGTTACGTTGCCTGCCGCCTCGGTATGAGTGAGCCTGAGATCATGGCGTTAAGAGCCGAACTGATGGATATGATTTCCCAGCTTGGGGGCAGATGCGCCGGTACGCAAGTTGCGGCGATCAAGAAGTAAAAATCGGATTCGAGGCCGCGTGTTTCCGGTCGCGATTATGAGTTCGTCGCCCGCTTTCTGATAATCGCTGTCACGCTACCTGCATCGCATCCCCTGAACGGCCCCGTCGCCTACGGCGGTCCGTGCAGAGCACATAGCCAGGGCGGATGCGCCTGCCGGCGCCGGAGTTAACCGTTCCGCGCCAAAGTCAGATAATCCTCGACATAAACAATTTAATGGATGCGAATTCTGTCGAAGCGCATGCGACACATGCGTTGCCTCGGATGCGCCTATTGTCGTATCATTCCCGCAGGATTGCTGGCCGCCGGGCCGAAGACAGGATGTAGTGCATTGAAGCGCAAGATTGCCGCCATTTTAGCCGCCGACATTGCCGGCTACAGCCGCTTGATTGCGGAGGACGAGGAGGAAACTCTTCGCCGGTTGACAAACTATCAGCAGGTATTCAAGGACCTCATCATCGAGGCAGGCGGGCGAATTTTCAAAACGGCCGGAGACAGCGTTCTTGCTGAGTTCCCCAGTGCGGTTGACGCCTTACGATGCGCCATCAACGTGCAGGAAAGCTTGCGTATCAAGAACAATGCTTACCCCATGAGCCGGCAAATGGCGTATCGCATGGGTTTGACGATCGGCGATGTCGTCGATCAGGACGGTGACCTGCTGGGCGATGGGGTCAATATCGCGGCGCGCTTGGAATCGCTGGCGCAGCCGGGCGGTATTTGTATCTCGAAGTCGATGCACGACGCGGTGAGTAGCAAACTATCCGTCTCATACGTCGATATGGGGTCGCATCAGGTCAAGAATATTCCAATACCTGTGCACGTGTTTGCCGTCTCATCAGATGCGCGCCAGCCCGAAATTCGTTCCGGCAGCGGTGCGTCATTGAAAGGGGACAACGGCACGACTCCTGGCAGAGCGTTTAAAGCCGTTGCCAAGCGGTTCGATTGGGGCCACCCGCCTTTGGCGATATCGGCGCTGGCAGTTGCCGTTGTGAGTGCATTAGCCGTTACTGCTTGGCAGCGGTTACCCGGCGATACCCCTGAACCTGTAACTGAGGCAGCGGTGCCAGCCGAGTCCAAGACTACGCCCCCCGCCAAAATCGCCGCTGTTGCACCGCATGAAACCGCTGCCCCGGCCAAACCCCAGGCAGCAATTGTGGGGACTGAACCACCACCTGCCGCTTCTACGTCTGTTGCTGAAGTCACACCGGAAAACGCAGCAGCACCGCAGGCGGTGGGCGAGGCAGCTCCGGCGCCGGTGCCGGCCCAATCAGCCCCATCGGGTGCCAACGAAAGGGATACAGCCGCAGCGCAGCGCCGCTACACGGCGAATTGGAATGCCTGCAATGGCGACGACACCGAAGCGGCATTGAGGGGTTGTAACGGGCTTATTTCGGATCAAAGCCTGTCAGGCCAAAGCCTGGCGACGGCTCAGAGCCGGCTCGGATTCGCCCTCCGCAAGTCTGGCGATCTCGACGGCGCCATTGCGGCACTATCTCAGTCAATCACCTCGTCAGCAACGGCTGTGGCCTACAACGACCGCGGCACCGCTTATTTGCTGAAGGGCCAGTTTGATAATGCGCTGGCGGACTACAACGAGGCAATCAAGATCGATGGCAAAAATGGCGAAGCATTAAACAATCGCGCTTGGACCTATTACAAGACCAGCCAGAACCAAAAGGCCCTCATCGATGCGGATAAGGCCGTGGGCTTGATTCCCGGCAAGGCCTACGTGTGGGATACACGAGGGCACATCAACGAAGCACTCGGTGATCGTAAGGCCGCAGAGGCAGATTTCGTCAAGGCGCTCTCGCTCGACACCGCATTATCGTCAAGCCGGGCGGCATTGAAACGGCTAACAGGGCGCTGAAACGCCCTGTTCACAATTCAAAATAGCTATGGCTATTCACCGAGATTGACGACCTGAACGCGCCGGTTTTCCCGAGCGTTGGGGTTCTTGGAATCCTTCAGCCGCTCCGGCCCATAGCCAACTGCTATGAACTGCCCGGTCGAAAGCTTGAATTCGTCGATCAAAAGTTTGCGTACGGCTTCAGCGCGGCGCTCAGACAAAGTTTGGTTGTAGGCAGGTGCGCCCGTGGCGTCGGTGTGACCGGCGAGTAAAAAACTTGAACTTTT
>JAYSVT010000076.1:0-7133 GCA_043718455.1 Hyphomicrobium sp. | reverse complement strand
GCCGCCCAGGCCTAAGCTCTGGCTCTACTTGAGGCTTGCCGCAGGAGCGCACCATGAAGCTCTATAATTGGCAATTTGCACCCAACTGCCGCCGCGTGCGCATGTTCGTACTCGAGAAAGGCCTCGATCTCCCAGCAATCGAAGAGGTGGTCGGCGAAGGCTTTCGCATGTTTCCCCAGTACATCGACAAGTGGCCGCACGCCATGGTGCCGATGCTGGAACTTGATGACGGCACGCAGATCGGTGAGGCCGCAGCCATCTGCCGCTACATCGAAGACGAGCACCCTGATCCGCCGCTCATGGGGCGCTCAGGCCGCGAAAAAGCGACGATAGAGATGTGGGAGCGGCGCGCCTACGACGAGTGCATGATCGGCACCGCCGAAGTCGTGCGTAACTCCATGACCGAATTTTATGATCGCGGGATCCCCGGGAGCCTTGAGCCTGTGCCGCAAATCCCTGCGCTCATCGAGCGGGGCAAGGGCCGCGTACGCCGCTTCTACAAGAAGTACGACACGCGCTTGCGCGAAACGCGCTATCTCGCGGGCGACAATTTCACTATGGCCGATATCACCACGCTGTGCGCCATGGATTTTGCCAAGTTTGCCGGCATGGACATTCCGCCTGACTGCACGGGCGTCGCGCGCTGGCATGCAGAGGTTTCCGCCCGGCAGAGTGCCGTAGCAAGCATTTGACGTTTACCCGCGCGATGCTTCAAGAACTTTAAGGCGATCCGCTTCGCGCTGTTTGTATTCGCGTTGAAGATCGGTGATGTAATCGCGGACAATCGGCGCTGCATCGCGCCTCTTCGACAACTGCATGTGGAAGACAAGCTGGCTACCGGTGCGGAACATCATTTCACAGCTGATCAGATAAAATTCGAACATCCGGCAGAACCGCTCGTCGTACATTTTTGCGATCTGAGGCCGGTTCTTCTCAAACCGGTCGCACCAATGTTTGAGCGTCTTGGCGTAGTGCACGCGCAGGAATTCGAGATCTGCGACCCATAGGGAATTCTGTTCGACAACCGTGAATACTTCGGACAATGCGGGCGCATAGGCGCCTGGGAAGATGTACTTTCTGAGCCACGGACTGGCGGTGCCGGGTGGCGACATGTGACCAATCGAATGCAACAGCATGACGCCGTCGTCAGCCAGCATGGCGTTCACCTTGGCGAAGAACTCGTTGTAGTGCGCGACGCCTACGTGCTCGAACATGCCGACCGAGACGATGCGATCGAACTTGGCAGTGACGTCGCGATAGTCGCGCAACTCGAAACGCACGCGGTCCGATAGGCCCGCCTTCTTAGCCTTTTCGTTCGACAAGACGTGTTGTTCTTTCGATAACGTCACGCCGGTCACGTCAACGTTTTCCATGGCGGCCAGATAGAGCGCCATGTCGCCCCAACCGGAGCCGATGTCCAAGATCTTCTGACCCGGCTTCAGATTGAGCTTGGCCGCGATCAACCGCAGCTTGTTGCGCTGCGCTTCCTCAAGCGTGTTCGTATCGTCCTGAAAGTAGGCGCAGGAATATTGCATGCCCTCGTCGAGGAACAATTTGTAGAAATCGTTGCCGAGATCATAATGATGCGCAACGTTCTCTTGGGCTTTGCCAACGGGGTTCGCTTGCTGGAATCGTTTCAACCCGCGCGACACGCGACGAAGGACTTTCTGCAACGGATAAGAACCGAGCGACAAGCGATTCATCGAGAACAGAGTGAGGAAATCGCGCAGCGTCGAATTCTCGAACGTCAGGCGCTCGTCCATATAGGCTTCGCCCGCGTGCAGCTCCGGATTGAAGAACAGCTTTTTGTAAAGCGTTGGGTCCTTGAGCCGCATCGTGACCTTCGGGCCCGGCGCTCCGGCAAAGAGATGACGCCCGCCCTCGGCATCGATAACCTCGAGCGACCCAACTTTGACGAACGACTTGAGCATATGAGAGAGCGGGAACATCTTGGCCTCTTGTGGCGATGACATATGGCGGCTGGAAGCGCACCGCCCGCTAAGCCATTATCATTGCCAGTATGAGAGGGCCAAGGCAGAAAGACCGGGGGCGCGATTTACCTGTGGCTCGCACAACTTATGCCGGGAAAAAGGGGTTGCCGATCTGGCTCGGGATTTAAGGCAAGATCAACTCAGTGTGAATCGCGAAGGGTAAAGGTCCCGGATAGCCGCGCTAGCAACGGCCGGAGTTACATATAGAGACGCAAAAGCGCGGCTTCCGGGAAAGCGGGTAGCTATCGGACGAGCCAAAACTTACCACTTGCAACCCCAGCCGGAGGGCCGTTTCAGCGGGCCGGAGAGCCGGGGCCTTTACCTGGTTGAAGCGGTTTGCAATCGCCGCTTCTAATGGAAAAATGATGAGGCTCTATCCGGACGGCACCTGCCGGATATCAGGCCGCAACACAGGTGCGCGCATAAACGGCTTTTTCGAACTCGACGAGAATGTCCGTGCACTTGGGGTCGACGAACGGCAGCGACTGCATCAAGACGACACCAGCGATGCCGTTGAGCTGATCGAACCAGAAGTAAGTGTTCAACGCGCCGGCCCAGCAATGGCTGCCAGCTGCCCGCATGCCGCGTGCGGGCTCGATGTTGATCATGGTGGCGAGGCTGTGCTTCTTCGACATGCCGGGGAAGAACTCAGCGTCTCCCGTCACAGCCGGCGCCACCGACGTCAGCTTGCCGACTTCGAGATCGTCAATGTGATTTTCAAGGATGTAGTTGACGGTTGCGGGTTTCAGGATTTGCGCCCCGTTGTAATTTCCTTCGTTGAGCAGCATCAACAGAAACTGCAAATAATCGCGCGCGGTGGAATAGAGCCCAAAGCCTGCCGAATAGACTTCGGGGTTTGAAGGGGGATCAAGAGAAATGACGCTCAACGATCCATTCTCCCCGCGGGCGTGCACGCTCGCCAGCCGGTTACGCTTGTCGCCTTGGCACTCGAAATCAGTATCCTTCATGCCGAGCGGGGTAAATATTTCGTCGCGGCAATAAGCGTCTAGGCGCTTGCCGCTCACTGCTTCGATGACTTGCCCGAGCCAATCAATGCCGATGCCGTAGTCCCAGCGTTCGCCAGGATCAAAAACCAGCGGGTACATAATCCCGCGCTTTGTTCCAGAGAGAAACCCGGGATTGCCTGTTACGGCCAAATACTTGGCGATGTCTGCATTCCAGAATTCGTAAACGAGGCCCGACGTGTGCGTCATCAGCTGGCGCACGGTTGCCTTGCGCTTTGGCGCACGAAGGCGCGGGCTATCGCCATCGAAACCTTCCAGCACCTGAAGTTCGCCGAAGTCCGGAACAAGCGATTCGACTGGCGCATCGAGATCAAGTTCGCCGCGCTCGACGAGCTGAGCAGCGGCGACGGAGCCAATCGCCTTAGTCATCGAAAATATGCGGAAAATTGTATCATCTGTCATGGCAGCGGGACCGTCCGCGCTTCGTTTACCAAAGGCCCCCTGATAGAAGATGCCCTCGCGGGTCGCTGCTCCGCCTACAACGCCAACAGCGGCACCAAGTTCGACGGAACGCCTGAGAATTCGATCGAGCGCGGACATAACGACGGCCTCCGGCACGTTTCTTCAAGGTCCAGAGGCTATCATGCAGACAGGCGGCAAGCCTATTCACCGGAGGTCTAAGAAAAGCCAAAGTGAATTAGGCGGAAAATTGATTCAATCCGCAGCCCCCATAATTACCCGGTCTTATTAAGCTCATGGTATTGACTAAACTGCGGGAAAAAATCCTCTTGAGGACTAAAAATGAGAACAACCATGGCTTCAGCCGCTCCCGCTGAACGGCGCCAGCACCAAAGGCGCGAGGTCGATCTTGCCGCCTCGGTGCGTTTCTCCGACGGCACAGCACGCGCCTGCCGCGTCAAGAACATCTCGCCGATGGGCGCGCTTATCGATTTTGGCTCGCATCCCGGGCTACCCGCTTTTTTCCGTCTGATCATTGCCAGCGAACTGTTCTCGGCCGATTGCGAATTGCGCCATGAAACCGGACAACAGGCGGGCGTACTTTTCACGTCGAGCAGGGCTGAAGCCTTGGCGAAGTTCGGCTGAGGCACCGCTTAGAGAAAACTATAGGGGTCGATGTCCAAGGTGATGCGGATATCACCCTTCATCGCTGGCAATCTCGCCGCCCATTCCCGCAAGTACGCCTGAATGTCGATTTCGCGCGGGGCCTTGACAAGGATGCGCCAGCGATGGCGGCCGCGCACAACGGCGATGGGCGCTTCGGCGGGGCCGAGGACTGTGATTTTTTCCGATTCCGGAGCGTGCCGCACCACATCGCGAGCTACCCGTTCGGCGAGTTCTTTGTTGCGCGCCGAGATGATCAGGGCTGCCAGCCGGCCATAAGGGGGCAATAGTCCAGCTTGGCGCGACTTCACTTCGTAGTTGAGAAACGCTTCGCGGTCGCTGGCGACGATGGCTTCCATGACGGGATGATCCGGCATGTGCGTTTGCACGAGCCCACGGCCCAGCGCGAAGGCACGCCCCGCGCGGCCCGTCACCTGATGCAAGAGTTGAAACGTGCGTTCAGCGGCGCGCGGGTCGGCCCCATGCGCAAGCCCCAAATCGCCATCGACGACACCGACGAGCGCGAGATCGGGGAAGTGATGACCTTTGGCGACGATCTGCGTTCCGATGATGATGTCGATCTCGCCCGCCTCGATTTTGTGGATCATGTCGCGCATCTCAGTCAGCCCGGGAATGAGATCCGATGACAGCAATGCAAGGCGGGCTTGGGGAAAGCGTTCAGCAACCTCTTCCGCCACGCGCTCGACGCCTGGGCCGCACGCCGTGAGGCTGCCTTCCGCCGCGCACTTGGGGCACTTCAACGGAAAGGAAAGCGAGAACCCGCAGTGGTGGCAATTTAAACGTTTTTTAAAACGGTGCTCGACAAGCGACGCTGTGCATTGCGGGCACTCGACCCTGTGTCCGCAACTCCGGCACAGCGTCAACGGCGCATAACCCCGGCGGTTGAGAAACAGCAGCGATTGCTGACCCTTGGCGAGTGTCTCGGTCATCGCTTGGACGAGGCGCGGGGCGAGCCACTTGCCTTGTTCTGGGCCTTCGCGCCGCATGTCGATGGCTTGGACTTCGGGCAGTTCAGTGCCGGAGAAGCGGCCCGGCAAAACGACGTGGCGATAGCGGCCCGTGAGCGCGTTGACGTGACTTTCGATTGACGGCGTGGCGGAGGCGAGGATGACCGGGAATTTACCGATGTTGCCGCGCACGACGCACATATCGCGTGCCTGATAGTGCACGCGGTCGTCCTGCTTATAGCCCTGGTCGTGCTCTTCATCGATCACGACGAGTCCAAGCGATGGGTAGGGCAAGAACAGTGCTGATCGCGCACCGACGACACAACGCACGTCGCCGCGCGCCACACCTTTCCAGATGCGGCCGCGTTCGGGTGGCGACAGCGCTGAGTGCCATTCGACAGGTTGCGCGCCAAAGCGCCGGGCAAAGCGATCGAGGAACTGCGAGGTCAGCGCAATTTCTGGCAGCATGACGAGGGCCTGATGCCCGAGACTGAGCGTGCGCGCGACCGCTTCGAAATAGACTTCTGTTTTGCCAGACCCTGTAACGCCATCGAGCAGCGTCACGGAAAAGTTGGCGGCCTCGACAGACGCGCGCAACGTTTCGACCGCCTGTTGCTGGCTTTCTGTAAACTCGGTCTGGTGATGGGCCGGATTGGGCCGGGGGAATTGCTTTTCGGGGATTGCGACTTCAACGAGGCTGCCGGCCGCGACCAGGCCGTCGATGACGCCGGTCGAGCACCCGGCAAAGTGGGCAAGTTCGGACTTCGCGCGAATTGACCCGTCGCGCGCGGCCTCCAGCGCTTTTGTGCGTGCCGCGGTCATCTTGGCCGGAAGTGTCGCACCTTCGACAAGCTTGACGCCAAAGCGTGGCTTCTCAGGTTCGAACGCCGTTTGCGCACTCATCATCATGCGCGAGACCATGCCAAGGGGGGCTAGCGTATATTTCGCGATCCATTCGGCGAATCGCAGCGAAATGACAGGCAGCGGCGGCACGTCGAGGCGGCTGGTGATAGCTTTGAGCTTCTTAGGGTCCAAGGCCTTCTGCACACCCCGCGGCTCGTCCCAGACGATGCCAATCCGGCTTTGCGGCCCAAATGGCACGAGAACAAAGGCTCCAGGCTGCACCTCGACGCCGTCCGGGAGCAAATAGTCGTAAGTCTGGTCCAAGGCGACCGGCATCAGGACCGGCACCAGGGGGCGTCCCTGAGGGCCCTTGGTGCTGCCGCCTTCCAATTTGTCGAGAAAAGTTTCCAAAGTGGCCGCTGCCGGATTAGAAGCTGAACGAAGAGAATCAGGGAGATACCCTAGGCTTGGCTCTGAGGCGAGCCGAGGGCATCAAAAGCGGAGTCAAACATGAAATTCTTCGTCGACACGGCAGATGTGGCCCAAATCAAGGAATTGGCGGCGACCGGCCTGCTCGACGGGGTAACGACCAACCCTTCGCTCGTCGCCAAGGCGGGCCGCGACTTCAAGGACATCATCCGCGAAATCTGCGCCATCGTGCCGGGCCCGGTTTCCGCTGAGGTTGCCGCGCTCGATGCCGAGGGCATGCTGAAAGAAGGCCGCGAGCTGGCCAAGATCGCCAAGAACGTCACCGTCAAAGTCCCGCTGACGCTCGAAGGCTTGAAAGCCTGCAAGGTGCTGACCAGTGAAGGCACGATGGTCAACGTCACGCTGTGCTTCTCGGCCACCCAAGCCTTGCTCGCCGCAAAAGCCGGCGCGACGTTCGTGTCGCCGTTCATCGGGCGGCTGGACGATATCGGCTTGAACGGCATGGACCTCATCAAAGAGATTCGCGTGATCTACGACAACTATCCCGATCTCTCGACCGACATCCTGGCTGCTTCAATCCGAACGGTGAACCACGTCAAGGACGCGGCCATGATCGGCGCCGATGTGGTCACCGTCCCACCCGCGATTTTGAAGCAGCTCGTCAAGCATCCGCTGACCGACAAGGGGATTGAGATTTTCTTGGCCGATTGGAAAAAGACAGGGCAGAAGATTGTGTGAGGCTCAATACCTCGTCGTCAGCTCAGTCAGCCATTCGGGAGACGCGGCAACAAGGGCTGCTTCGATCTGCTTGTCGA
>JAYSVT010000075.1:0-7191 GCA_043718455.1 Hyphomicrobium sp. | reverse complement strand
CCTGCTTGATCACAAGTTTGGCGAGTTTCGTTGCGAGCGCGCTCATGCTGGCGCGCTTCTCGTCCCACCCGCCGACGCCGCCTCCGGAGATATAGCGGCTGCCGACGGCTATGTCATACGCGCCGCTGCGCAAAGTCTTGACCATATCCGGCAGGAGAAGCTCGTCATGCTGCATGTCGGCGTCGATGACGGCGAGGTACGGAGCGGAACTTGAGAGCATGCCTTCGATGACCGCACTGGCCAGTCCGCTACGGCCGATGCGCTGCAGGCAGCGGACGCGGCGGTCGGTCTGCGAAACAGCGCGAACTTCCCCGGACGTGCCGTCTGAAGAATCGTCGTCAACGAACACGATTTCCCAATCGATCCCCTGCAGCGCCTCATGCAGCGACGCAACCAGCGGACGGATGTTCTGCCGTTCGTTGCGGCATGGAGAGACGATTGTGAGTTCTATTGTCCGAAACTCTAACGCGTCGTTGCTTAACAAGGGGTCCTCCATACATCGAGCGCGGACAGCAGCGAACAGACTTCAGCACCGCAAGCGACAATGACCTTCGAACCACTATCCGTTGTGTCAATTCGGGGCATTCGCCGTAAACTAATGCAAAAGCGGTGCCCTCGCGAGGTCCCCTACTTTCAGCACACAAACGTTCAATGGCAAGGTATCTAAGCTGGAGCAATAGGTAGGGTCCGAACTAGATTTCTCGGACTAGGTCTGGATTGTCAGATGTTTTTCCAAGGGGGAAGGGCGTGAGCGCGCTCCTCGACGGTCAATAAAGAAGTCGCACCAAGTGGCACCATCAAAATATGCAGAGAACAAAGGGAGAGGTACACTTTGGGGACGCAGAAGCGGGCACACAAGACGGAGATATCTTTTTACCCCATCACCCCAATTGTATTAAGAAAATTGGTGCCGCTTAGGTGACTCGAACACCTGACCCCGTCATTACGAATGACGTGCTCTACCGGCTGAGCTAAAGCGGCTTACCGATTTTAATCATTGACGTTATTAGTTCTTTTCCGTTTTTAAGTCCGCACACACTTCGCGCTTCCAAGCACGCCCAAATTCAGACTTTGAAGTTTTTGCGTTCCTTGGGTAACGCCTAATCCATTAAAAAATTGGCGCGCCCGAAAGGATTCGAACCTCTGACCCTCAGATTCGTAGTCTGATGCTCTATCCAGCTGAGCTACGGGCGCGTTTCTCGACCCGCAGTGACCACGGGGAACCGGCTGGAAGGCCGGAAGCGCTACTGTCTAGTCGCTCGGGCACCCTAGCGCAAGGCCCCTTGAACATCCCCAGCCGCGCCGGAAAAGCGCACGTCCCAGGATCTACCACCATCTGCCGCTAATGCGTCGAGCGGTCGGGAAGCTCAATTCTGAAAATCGCTCCGGTTGCACTTTCAACAAATGCGAGCGTGCCGCCATGCGCTTGAACCAGCTCAGACGCAATGACGAGCCCGAGACCGGTGCCGCCTTTCTTGGTTGAAGCTTGGAACGCCTTGAACAGGTTTTCGCGGGCTTTAGCGGGGACGCCCGGTCCATCGTCCTGGACGTCAACAATAACCTTGCGGCCTTCGCGGTGCGCCTTAACGCGAATTTCGCCGGACACGGTGCCGTCGGCCGTTTCAATCGCTTGCGCCGCGTTGCGCACCAGATTGCTCAATACGCGGAAAAGATGATCGCGGTCGGCATCGATCCTGAGGCTTTCTTCCATGTCTGCAATAAACGCGATCTGCCCATCGCGCGGCAAGCCTTGACTGTCGGCAACTTCCTCGACCAAGCCTTTCAAACGAAACAGATCTCGGCGCGGCGCGGCTTCAGACGCGCGTCCGAACTGAAGTGACGAGTTGCAGAAACTGATCGCACGATCGAGCGAAGCGATGAGCTTGGGCACAAAGCGTTGAACGGTTGGGTCTGGAAGATCGACAAGACGATCCGAGATGAGTTGCGCATTTGCCAGCATATTACGCAGATCGTGATTGATCTTGGATACCGCGAGGCCGAGCTGAGCCAATCTATTCTTCTGCGCCAAAAGCCCAGATAACTCATGTTGCATTCCAGCGAGTTCACGCTCGGCAACACCGATCTCATCGAGGCGGCCGGAGGGGCTGAGAATACGGCTTTGATCCTCAGGGTCGGCGGAAAAGCGGAGCATATTTTGCGCCAGATTTTTCAAAGGCAAGACAAGCAAGCGGCTCAACGCGAAATAAACGAGGGCCGCTGTCAGCGCCGAAATGATGACCGAGAGACCGAAGATGTTCCAACCATACTCTAACATCGCTTTCTTCAGCGGCGCTTCGGGAATGACGATTTCGATGAGATCGTTCGGATCGTCGCTATTGCGGCCGATCACGCGGATCAAGCGCCCTTCCGGTGCGAAGAACACGCCAATGGCATCGCTGATCTGGCGAAGTTTGACACCAAGCCCGCCCCACATAGAAAAGGCTTCCGGGCGCAGATCGTAATGAGCATTGATACTAACACCCGGTTCAACGGGGAGCACGAGGCGTCGCTCTCCGCCGCGGCGTGAGGCAATCGCTTTCACCTGTGCGGTGCGGAGCAAATCAGCGCGCAAGGCAGACGGGATTTCGCCACCAGGAAAGGCTTCAGACGACAAAGCCGCGAGCTGCGCGGCCGTCAACCGCTCGTTCAACCAGCTGACGCGATAATTGGCGACGCTTGGTAGAAAGATCAGCATTTCAGCGATCAGCACGAATGCCGCCGTCAGCATTAACAATTTAGCGGCAAGCCCAAGCCGCGACCAAGCGTTCTTGAGCGCACGCAGAGCCGACGCAACCTTGCCGGGCTCAGCCGCTTCTCTCTCGACCTGACTTTGTGCTCTGGCGTCCAAAACTTTAGCGCTACGCCTCTTTAGCCACCGCGACTTCCGTGAACCGGAATCCTAGCCGAATTTGGCCAGCCACGCGATGATCTCACGCACAATCGGTTTACTGGCAGCTGTTGCATAGTAACGGAAAGCCACGCGCTTGTTGATCTCAGATAGGGTCGGATAGGGTGAAATCCACCCCGTCATGGCCTGAATCTTAAGGCTCTGGGACAGTGCCAGAGACCACATCTGGATAATTTCGCCAGCGTGCGCGCCAACAATGGTTGCCCCGAGAATGCGCCCCTTCTTGTCGGTAATGACCTTGATCTGACCACTCGTCTCTCGCTCAGCCTGGGCCCGGTCGTTCTCGTGGTAGGGCCAACGCAGGACGTTAATGTTACTGTGTTTCTGGCGCGCATCGGCTTCGGTCAGGCCAACATGCGCCAGTTCGGGGTCTGTAAACGTGACCCACGGAACGGGTCGGCCCGTCGTTTTCGCCGGCAGCCGGAAGAGGGCGCGGCGAATGACGACGCCTGCGTGGTCGTTGGCGACGTGCGTGAATTGAAGACCACCTGCGACGTCGCCGATGGCGAAGACGTGCTTGTTCGACGTGCGCAACCCGGCATCAACTGTGATGCCTTTCTTATCAAATTTGATACCCGCCGCCTCGAGGCCGAGATCAGCGGTATTTGGTTTGCGTCCGGCGGCGATCAGTAGATGGGTGCCCTCGATCGAGTCGCTCCCCTCCGCTGTCTTGACGAACACGGTCACGCCGCCGCCGTTGCTGCCAACGCGCTCGACGATCGTGCCTTCGCGAATGTCGATGCCTTCGCCACGCAAGTGATCGAGCACAACAGCGGCGAGCTCAGGATCATCCTTGCCCATCGCCTTAAGGCCCTCGACCACGGTGACTTGAGACCCAAGGCGCCGGTGCGCCTGGGCCAACTCAAGCCCGATCGGTCCGCCACCGACGATAATCAAGTGGGGAATTTTCGCCGCGTTGTCGAAAATTGTTTCGTTAGTGAAGTAAGGCACGTCTTGAAGATTAGGTATCGGCGGGACCACGGGCGATGACCCCGTGGCGATGACAAAGCGCCGGGCCGTTATCTGATATTCGCCAGCCTCGACCGTAGCGCGATCAATAAAGCGACCAGCGGCCGTAATGACTTTGACGCCGAGGCCGGTGAAGCGTTCAACAGAATCATTCGGTGCAATCGCCGCGATAACGCTGTGGACATGATCGTGGACGGCGCGCGGATCAACAAGCGGATTGACGGGCGCAACGCCAAAGGCTCCGGAAGTGCGCATCAGATGGGCGCGCTTGCCGGCAGCTAATAGCGCTTTCGACGGAACGCATCCGTAGTTCAAGCAGTCGCCGCCCATCTTGTGACGCTCGATGAGGACAACCTTTTGACCGAACGCAGCGGCAGCGGCCGCAACCGATAAGCCGCCAGATCCTGCACCAATCACGCAAATATCGGCGTTCAGCGTTTCGCGCTTCGAGATGGTCCCTGCGGCCTCGGCACTATCCTTTGGCATGACGACCCTTCCAACGTTTCAAAGCAATCGGGATTAGAGCAACAACGCCGAGCAAAGCAAAAGCAGCAAGCAACTCGTTGGTGACAAGCGCACTCGTATCAATCGTATAGGGGCAGGCCGTGTCAGGATCAGCAGGCGCCGCCGCAAGGCATGATTGATAGCTGGCATTTTGCGCTTCGACCACACTTCCAAGACCTGCGCCCGCCACTGAAAACGCGGTTGTACCCGGGATAATGCCAAGGAACGTGCCGAGCACATAAGTTCGAAGCGGCACGCCGAGCAACGCTGGAGCCAAATTGACAATGACAAATGGAAACGCCGGTACTAGACGCAAAAACAGCAAGTAACTCAGGGCATTTTCCTTGAAACCTTCACGCAGCGTCGCGAGTGAAGGTCCCGCCTTTGCGGCAAGCGTTTCGCCAAACGACGTCTTGGCAACGAGGAACAATAGAGTCGCGCCAATCGTCGCCGCGACCACCGTTGCAGGGGCACCGAGTTGCCATCCAAACAGCAGCCCGCCGGCGAGCGTCATGATCAATCCGCCGGGCAGCGATAGAGCGACCACCACGATGTAGACGGGCATGTAGGCGAGCAGGGCGGTCAGCGTGTTGCCGGCAATGAACGACTTCAAAGCCTCGTAGTTCAATCCAATTGTCTTGAATGACAAATACTTGTGCCAGCCCATAGCGAAGACCAGGGCCGCTAGCGCCACCAACGCAATAAGAGGAAGCCATCGGCCGAGACCGGCGCCCGCTTTATCGGCCGCGCTGTTTTCTTGATCGGAATTCATTCAATCGTCCTCAATAGCCGAACTGTTGAAAATTTAGTTCGGCGCGTCGTTCAAGTTCCAATCGTAACCGTAATCGGCGATCCCGGTGATACTTTCCAGCTTTTGTTTCAATTCAGGAGACGCATACTTGCGGGCATGAGCCAGGACGCCCTTGGCATCGCCGCCAAAATCCTCGGCGAACCATTTGTAGATGGACGAGGCTTTGACATCGCCGCCAGAGACCGCGATGCCACGCTCATGATTGATATAGGCGGCAGCACCCGCATCTAGCCCGGCCTCAAGATTGGCGCCGGTAAAGGCTTCGCGATCCAGATTCGGGCAACCGAACGATGCGCAGTTGACTGCGTAGTGCACGCGCGGATCTTTGAAATACACGCGCAAGATTTTATGCTCGATGTCGTCGAGGCTAAGTTTTTGACCTTCGACGTTTAAAACCTTTGCCTTCCACGGCCCGCCGGTAATCGTCGCGACGACACCGCCGCCGAGCGAAATATCTTTGATCGACTTCACAGGGTATGCGTCGAGGATGATATCGACCGTTTTCGCGTTGTAGAGGTTGGCCCAATAGGCAAACTGTTCGGCCCGGTCCAGTGCCGTGACCTTCGTTGCCTCAAGAGCCTTCACGTAGGCCTTCAGCGCTGGCTGTGATTCAGATTTGAAAGCCGCGTAGCGCACGCGATTCAATCCATCGGCACCCGCAACAACGTATTTCTGCAGAAGCGCGGTCCAGGCCGTGTGATCGACGCCTTGCGTTGAACCCTTTGCGGGAGCGCTGAATTTCTCGAGACCTTCTGCCATCGCGGAAGCAGGATGAACGGCGGCGAGAACGAACAACAGCCCGATCGTTTGTCGTGATAGCGAAATCTTCATAGCACTGAGTCCTTGTTGCTGATGCCCGCCACGCCCGTGGCGTGACGCCGGATATTTGACTCCTGAGTTTCGTGGCAAAGTGTGCCCTTGTTTCGGGCCCAACTGAGCGACGTCATCAAAGCTCCGTGAAGCAGAAACCCACGCACGAACCTTGTATGCACCACGTCCCGACCCAGACCCGGAGCTGGCGGGCCCTGTCAAATTCGAGTCTGGGCTCTTTTGACCCAGCCGCTGCGTTGACTTGGCGGGGCAGCACACTTATAAGGCCTGAACTTCCCGGTTAGTCTGGCTTTCAGGGTGCCCATTTCGCCTCGAAAATGCACGATCTAACCATTGGAAAATCAATCAATTTTGCCGATTTCCTGCCGTTTCGCGGCGGCGGCTAGACCCTTGACGGAGACGTCCGTGAAACGCACTTATCAGCCGAGCCGCCTCGTTCGCAAACGCCGTCACGGCTTCCGCAAGCGCATGTCAACCGTTGGCGGTGTCCGGGTTATCGCCCGCCGTCGTGCTAAGGGCCGCAAGCGCCTTTCAGCGTAGCCTGCCTGAGCCTGCAATAGACCAGGCGGCACCTTCCTGGACCGCAGGGACTTGATGATTTTGGCTCTCACAACCCTGAAATCGCGCAATGAATTCCTCGCGGTACGCGGCGGCGCTCGCGCATCTGTGCCCGTATGCCTGTTAGAAGCCCGCAAACGTAAGCCCGGCGCCATTCCATTTGAAGGCCCCCGATTTGGTTTCACCATAACCAAGAAACTCGGCAATGCCGTCACGCGCAACCGCATCCGCCGTCGTCTCAAGGCCGCGTTGACCACATTGGAAAGCGATTTTGCAACCAGCGGCTTCGATTATGTTGTTGTCGCCCGCCAAGCAGCCTTCAACCGGCCTTTTGCCGACCTCATGGATGATCTGCGCCGCGCGCTCGAAACGGTTCACAACCCCGCAATCTCCAAAGGCACGGCTTCCAAAGGTCTTAGATCAACAAACGCCGCAGAAGCCCGCAAAATACCGAAAAAAACAGGCGGGCCGTGACCCGGTGCCCACTATCTTTTGATACGCGTTGCGTTAAGCGGTTGCTTTCACAATTCCACCCAATCAAAAGCGGCTCAGAGCCGAGGCCTTGATGAACCCGAATAATTCACCGCAAGACCAGAACAACCTGATGTTC
>JAYSVT010000074.1:0-7216 GCA_043718455.1 Hyphomicrobium sp. | reverse complement strand
GAGACCTCCTGCCGTCGTTTTCGGCCAGACTTTATAGTCATTCTAATTTGGAGCGCCAAATGCATCCCCGAAACCGCCAACCGCGTCCTAGCAAAACTTAGTGCGCATTGCTCTCGCGCAGGCGATAGCGGCCCTGCTTGTCTTTGACGAAGTGCTCTCCGATTTCGGGGTGGCGCAGCGGTTCGCCGCTGTCGTCCGGAAGCAAGTTTTGCTCGGAAACGTAGGCGAGGTAGGCCGTCTCCGCGTTCTCGGCGAAGAGATGATAAAACGGCTGGTCCTTGCGCGGACGCATTTCCTCGGGGATCGACAGCCACCATTCTTCCGTGTTGGCGAAAATGGGATCGATATCGAAGATCAAACCACGGAACGGATAAACCCGGTGCCGCACGACTTGGCCCACGCCAAATTTTGCCCGTCTAATTTCAGTCATCGTCGTGGAATTCCTCGCGCCTTTGCCGGCAACCGCTGGAGCATATTTCAAATCACAATGCGTAAACTGCCGCGCGTGCGGGATCTTTTGAGGCCACGAGTTTTGCCAGATCGACAATCACCTTGGCCTGCTTCCAGGTCGCGTCATCCTGCATCTTGCCATCGATCATAACAGCGCCTGTACCGTCGGGCATAGCGTCCAGAATGCGTTTCGCGAACGCCACTTCTTTGGGATCGGGCGAAAACACGCGCTTGGCAATATCGATTTGCGAGGGGTGCAGCGACCATGCGCCCATGCAGCCCTGCAGAAACGCGTTGCGGAACTGGGCTTCGCACGCCGCGCCATCCGAGAAATCGCCGAACGGCCCGTAGAAGGGTTTCAAGCCATAGGCGAGGCACGCGTCCACCATTTTCCCAACAGTGTAGTGCCAAAGATCCTGCTGGTAGAAATTGCGGCTCGCAGTTTTGTCGGCTGCCGCGTCGGCGAGGATTCCATAGTCTGGATGGCCGCCGCCAACGCGCGTTGTTTTCATGCCGCGCGAGGCTGCAAGATCGGCCGGCCCTAAGCTCATGCCGTGCATGCGCGGCGAGGCGGCCGCAATCGCTTCAACGTTGTTGACGCCTTCGGCTGTTTCCAGAATGGCGTGGATCAGGATCGGCTTCGGCACTTTGTGTTTAGCCTCAAGCTGCGCTAGCAGTTGATCAAGATAATGGATATCCCACGGTCCCTCGACCTTGGGCAACATAATGACATCGACCTTGTTGCCGGCGTTCGCAACGATCTCGGTGACATCGTCGAGCATCCACGGCGAGTTCAAGCAATTGATGCGCGTCCACAATCCCGTGGTGCCGAAATCAAATTCGCGCGCCATCGAAATGAAGCCTTTGCGCGCGGCTTCCTTTTCGCCAACCGCGATCGCATCCTCGAGGTTGCCGAGCACGACGTCGACCTGCGAAATCGTGTCTTTCAGCTTGGCCCGGATCTTCTCGTTGTGGGGAGGGATGAAATGGATCATGCGCTCGATACGAACGGGCAATGCGCGGTAGGGTTCTGGTGCTCCGATGGCGAGGGGAGCGAAATGTTTGGCTGGCGTTCGGGTTGAGGCCATGGCGCGCGAAATCCTTAGATCTTGAAGTGCAATGCTGGTTTGGATGGGCGCGGGCACCATAGGCAGGCCCCCTGGGCTGTCAACGGGCCTACTGCCGCGCGTATCTCCTCTCCCCGCCCGTTTGGGGGAAGTGGGTTGGCCCCCCGTCCCTCTCCCCGTTAAGTGCAAAATTCGGTAGAGGGGAGGCCGATGCGCCTACAAGTCGAATTCTTCCGCAAAATCAATTCGACTGGTTCCCCGGGGAACAGCGGCGCCCCTGAACCTCCGTTACTCATGATGCGACAGACAAGCAACCGCCTCTTCTGAGGCCCCGGAGACCGCCATGACCCAAACAGCTCATTCAACGTCCAGCCGCAGTGCCCTGAAGGCCGCCCTCGTATTCGCCGGACTGACACTGATGACCGGCAACGCTTCCGCCTTGAGCCTGCGCGTCAAGCTCACCTGCGCCAGCGACTACTACGCCCACTGCAGTGCCTACAGCCCAGGCAGCCAGGAAGTCCGCCAGTGCATGCGCAAGGTTGGCCTCGGGCTTTCGAAGAGCTGCGTCGAAGCACTCGCAGGCGCCGGCGAGATTTCGTCCGCCGATCTCGCCAAGTATCGCTCGTCGTCGAAGTCGGCCTCCGCCAAGTGAGTTCACCGCTTGGCGGCACGTCCGCTATCGAACCTATTACCCTACTGCGGAACGTTTTCTGTTTTCATGAATTTATAAGCCAAGGCGAACAACGAAGCTTGCCTCAAACTGAAGGAAGAAACTCGCAGAGAACAAACGTGAGGATGTTGCTATGATTGAGATCGCCGCCGCCGTCTGCATGATCAGTGCACCAGAGCGCTGCAAAGACATCAACCTCACTTTTGAGGAAGCTGCGATCACACCGCACACCTGCATCATGTATGGGCAGGTCGAACTCGCGAAGTGGACGGAAGAGCATCCCAAATGGCGTATTGCGAAATGGTCGTGCCGCCCCGCAGGTCAGGTTGCGAAACTCTAACTCAAAAAGCTCAGAAATTAAGCGGTTAGAATTTAATAATGGCACCGGTCATGACGATGTCGAGATCTTCGAGGGCGGCATCGGCGATGGCGCCAGAAGCGACGTCCCCCGCCAGCCCGCGCAGCGCTAAATCCGCTTCGTAGTGGCGGTACGAAAAGTAAATCTGCAGTGCGGCGTTGTCGAATCCCTGGATAATGCCTGCGCCGAACATTTCGACACCGCTTGACCAGATTGCGGCCGTTGCGCCCAAGGGGTTCAGTGCATCGGCGGCGCCAATCGTCCGGCGGCCGTTCGCGCCGCCTTGATAATGGTAGTACTCGCCGTAGATCGTCATCTTGCCGAACGCGTTAAATTTCTTCTCGACACCTGCCTGGATCGCCCAGAATGTCTGCTCGTCATCGGCGACCGTGCCAATGAAGCGCTCGGTGCCATTAAGAAGGTCATCCGTTTTGATACCTGTGCCTGCATTAACGAAGAGACCGGTCGGTTCGTGAATGACGCTGATCGAGCCGCCGAGGTTTTCGCACCTCGTGTCACTGCCGGCGGCGCCTGCAGCTGTTACGCACACCGTCGATGTTTCCGGACCGTCGAGCACAACGCCGTAGCCGATGCCGGCCGAATATTTGAAGCCGGCGCCTTCGCCCGTGTATCTGAGCGACATATCCCAGATGTCGTCCTCGCCCCACGAGGCACCGGCAGTGAAGCCGGCAAGGCTCGGCGATTCGTAGCGCACGACCTTCAAGGCGCGCTCGCCTTCGCCAGGCTGATCTCCTCCATCGCCCACAAGTCGAAACCAGCTGAGAGCGCCCAAGCCGCCGTTGACGCTGCTGCGCAGGCGGAATCCGAGGCCGCTATCCTCGACGTCCGAATACTTTGAAATCAGCCCTGTCTGCGTCTGGTTTAACTCGGAAATCGCGTTGGTCGAGGTGGTGCCGAGCCCCATGTAAACAGCGCCAAGAGTCTTGTTCTTCAGGTACCAGTGGGAGTCGCGCATGTCGAACCCGCCGCCAGCATTATCGTCATCCTGCGTGATACGTTTGGAGTTGGCCGAGCGCACGCCGATCTCAAGCCGATAGCCTGCTTCCCAATCTTCGTTGATCTTTGCCTTGCCGCGAAAGCCGAAACGGCTGCGGCCGTTGTCGTTCGT
Organism: Hyphomicrobium sp.; assembly: GCA_043718455.1. Lineage (GTDB taxonomy): Bacteria > Pseudomonadota > Alphaproteobacteria > Rhizobiales > Hyphomicrobiaceae > Hyphomicrobium_B. The sequence goes on along the minus strand of JAYSVT010000074.1, from coordinate 3,542 downwards.
CACGACCGTCAAGTTGTCTTCAACGCCATCGTTCCAGAACATGACGGCTTCATTCACTTGGCCATAGATTTCGAGGCTAACCTTGCGGTTGCCCTTGCGCGCTGTTGTAGCTTCCAGTTCCGCGATGCGTTCTTCGAGATCGGCGCAGCAATTCCCGCCAAGGTCCGCAGCGGACGCGTGGGCAATTCCAAATGCCGACAGCAATAGGGCGGCGGCAGATGACATAGCGAGGCGATTGGACGTTACGGCCATTTGCGCTTTTCCTTGGCAGGGAAGGGCTCCAACATTTCGTTATGTGGTTTTGTGCATAAGGCGAGACAAACGTCTAGTCCGGCGCTGCCTTTGCCGCAGAATCTCCGGCGGCGCGTAACATTTTAGTTTCGCACTTTGGTGCAAACGGCCTTATGGCGCCGGCTTCGCACTTGGAAAGAACTGCTGCTCGCCATTGATTTTGAAGGCGGCAATAGCGGCTTGACCGTCACTCGAGACAATCCAATCAACAAACGCCTGACCTTCTTTGGCCTTGACGTTCGGGTGCTTGGCCGGATTGACGAGAATGACGCCGTAGGGGTTGTGAAGCGGCGGATCACCCTCAAGCACAACTTTCAAATCGGCACGGTTCTTAAATGACGACCATGTGGCGCGGTCTGAGAGGACGTAGGCGCCCATGCTTGCCGCCATGTTGAGCGTTGCGCCCATGCCTTGTCCCGCTTCGCGATACCAGGTGCCGGACGCGGCATTGGCATCGACTGAGGCTGACTTCCAGAGTTTCATTTCAGCCTTGTGCGTGCCGCTATCGTCGCCGCGTGAAACAAACGGGGCCTTCGCCTCAGCGATCTTTTTCAAAGCCGCGATGGCATCTTTGCCGCCGGCAACTTTGGCAGGGTCTGCGGCTGGACCAACAACGACAAAGTCATTGTACATGACGTCGAGACGCTCAACGCCGTAGCCCTCCGTGACGAATTTTTCTTCGTCCGCCTTGGAATGCACGAGCAGCACATCGCCGTCGCCGTTCTGCGCATTCTTGATCGCTTGGCCGGTGCCAACGGCAACGACGCGCACGTCAATGCCGGTCTTGGCCGTAAACACCGGCAAGATAAAATCGAGAAGCCCGGAGTTTTCGGTAGATGTCGTCGATTGCAGGATGATGAAGGGATTTTCCGCCCGAACCGGCGGCACGCAAACAAGCGAAGCCAGCACGGCCAGGGACATGAAAGCGCGGCGCATGATCATCAATTGCTTTTCCACTTCAATGTACGCGGTCGCGTTTCAGTTTTGACGTCACAGTTGATTTTTGTGCGCTATAACACGTTAAGCATAGCGCCTGTCAATCTCAATCCGGCGCGCTATCGCAACGCGAGCATTGTGCTTTCGGGCAATATTGGCAAAATGGCAACGATGACGAGAGCTAGGATTCGCGAGCACTATGACCAATCTGATTGTACGCATCGATTTGGGCCGCCATGGGCGGCTTGGCGCTGGCAAGTTGACGCTCATGTCGAAGATTGATGAGCTTGGTTCGATCTCGGCGGCCGGGCGCGCGATGAAGATGTCGTACCGCCAAGCCTGGGCGCTTGTCGATCAACTCAATACGTCCTTCCAGGAACCCGTTGTCATATCGCAAACCGGCGGCAAAAGCGGCGGCGGCGCGCATCTGACGGAGTTTGGCAAACTGTTGCTCAGTCACTGTAACGCCGTGATCGGCAATGCGCGCAAATCGGCTCAGCCGCACATGGATTTTATCGACGCTGTGCTGAAGCGCGCCGAGGCTCCCGCGGCCCCCGAATTACCGAAGAAATCAGCGCGCAAGGCTCGTAAATAGATCACAGAACGATTTCGCCATTGATGTAGGCCAGCGCCTCGGCCGACTTCGGCTGCGTGAAAAAGTCCACGGCAGGCGTGCGCTCTTTGATCTGACCTTTATGCAGAAACACAACCTCGTCGGCCAACCGGCGCGCCTGTCCCAAATCGTGGGTGATGAGCACGATCGGCGTTCCAGCCTTGCGGATGATGCCGAGGACGGTCTCGATTGCGCCCGTTGACGCCGGGTCAAGATTGGCTGCCGGTTCGTCGAGCACCAAGATGTCAGGCTCCGTCGCAAGCGCACGCGCCAGCGTGAGCCGCTGTTGCTCGCCGCTTGAAAGTACGCGCGCGTCTGTGTCACCCAAGTGTGCAAGACCCGCGCGGTGCAGAGCTTCATCGGCGCGTTCGCGTTGCTCATTCTTTGGCGTCCCTGTTACGGCGAGGGCGTATTCGATGTTGGCGCGCGCCGATCGCCTGAGCAAAACGGGCTTTTGAAACACGAGACCAATTCTTGCCATACGCGCGCGATCCGGCGGCGTGCCGCCCCATGTCACGGTGCCTCGGTCAGGCGTCAGTAATCCGCACAACACACGGATAAGCACGCTTTTGCCGGCGCCATTTGGTCCGAGAATGATTGTCGTGCCCGGGTTCGTGCCGAGCGAGAGATCAACGGAGTCCAAAATGATGCGGTCTGAACGCGTGACAATCAGGCCCTTGCCTGCAACCGGCAGCACGCGTGCCCTGCCGGTCAACTTCGGCGCTCCCTCTTGAGACGCGGATTCGTTTGCGCGTTGCATTCTACATCCTCGCGCCAATTCGGGGCACGCCTGGCGGCGCGGGCTGCAAACTCGTCAGCAATGCGTTGATGGCGAGCGCCAGAGCCAACAGGATTATGCCAAGGGCAAGCGCCAGTGCAAATTCTCCGCGCGACGTCTCGAGCGCAATGGCTGTCGTCATGGTGCGTGTCACATGGTTGATGTTGCCGCCAACGATGATGATAGCGCCGACTTCTGCAATGGCACGGCCGAAGCCCGCGAGAAACGCTGTCGTCAATCGCATGCGCCCTTCATAAAGAAGCGTTTGGATGCGTCCAAACGTGGTGAGGCCGAAGGCGCGCAATTGTTCGTCGTATTCTCCATCCAGATCTTCGATTGTCTGGCGCGCCAGGGCCGCGATGATGGGTGTAATCAGAATAGTTTGAGCGATGATCATCGCAGTTGGCGTGTAGAGCAGTTGGAATGATCCGAGCGGACCGCGGTTCGTCAGCATGAGATAGACAAGCAACCCGACAACTACCGGCGGCAATCCCATCAGAGCATTCATGACCACGATAACGGCGCGCCGGCCGGGAAAACGGGTCACTGCCAGCGCCGCCCCGAGCGGCAGGCCAATCACTGCTGCCAGACAGGCCGCGGTCAGACTAACCTTGAGCGACAAAACCACAATTTCCACCAGTTGCGGGTCGAGTGTCGCAATTAGGCTAAAAGCCGTTGTAAAAGCGTTGCCCAGATCACTCATTCCCGATATAACCATTTCAGCATAGCGAGTGCCCTCTGACTCGATCCAGACTCCGCCGCAAATCGATTGGGTATTGGACCAAGGAACATATTTGCGTCTCGCCTAATTGCTGACTACTGTTGTCCGACAAAAGAAGCGCGGCAAAGCGCGCAACAATGCTCCTCGGAGGGAACCGGACGATGCTTAAGGCACTTGTGATTGATCCCGGCAAATGCACTGGC
>JAYSVT010000073.1:0-7230 GCA_043718455.1 Hyphomicrobium sp. | reverse complement strand
GTTGTGGACGCGCACAATCGCGAGCCCGGCAACCAGAGACACCACGCCGGACAAGATGAAAAACGGCAGACTTCCCGCCACTTGCTGCGCCAATAGCGGATACAAATCGCGGTTGAACAGCATCGACATGCCCATCGTGAATGCGGTGGGGCCAGCAAGAGCAGCGATCAGTTTTGATGTTTTATCGTTCTCTTCGTTCATGCCGCAGCTCCGCGCGGGAAAAGCGGCGAAAGGAGGAAAAGTATCGTCGCTGATCTGCGACCTGCTTAGCCCGTCCCTCGCGCCGGCATGACCCGGATCAGGTTCTAAGGGTCAGCGCGTGTGATGCGCGCTTCTCAGCCGGACTCCGGCACCCCTCGGTAGGTGGACAGTGTCGCTTTCCTCGACGGCAATTGCAAGGCTTGCGGCGTCCCCCAAACGTCGCGGTTTAGAGGCGAATCTGTGCGTCCCAAGCGGCAAACACCGTTCGGGGCGCACAAACCCGGATTGAACCGGCCTGCTTAAATCCTCTGCCTCAAGTCCTGTGGCCAAGCTCGTCGTCGGAGTAATTCCAATCCTGCCAGAGTTGCAAGACGGCCAACACCGACACCAACGCTCCGATCACCTGATGCACGGTTGAGAGCGGCGTGAGTGCCGCATAGTCGAGTGCAAAGGGTGCGCCGACCATCCAAAGTCCGAGTAGCAGCGTCGCAACCTCCTCCCACCTGTGCAGCCGCGACATTTCAAATCCTGCCAACAGGATCAGGAAAAAGCCGATGACACCAGCGTTGGCAATGGCGTCGCCGCTGGTCGTCTGGGATACGATCCATGGACTGATCATGAGGACGAAGCCAAGGAACAAAGTTGCCACGTCTTCCCAAGTTTTGTGTTCCGATAGAAATTTGCCTTTGGTCATAGTTTGCCTCCTGAAGTGAATGCACAACAGGCATACACCGGCGGGCACCAGACATTGAGACACTCACTTAAGACACTCACTGGCCGCTAATGGGGCGTATGTCTTATTTTAAGATGTAAGTGGTTGAGCTGGCCAAACAAGGCATAAACCAGGAGCCGTCCAACAAAAAGCGGCAGGCGCTGAGGTCCTGCCGCTTCTTAACGATTGACCTTCAAACGCAAACCCTAAGCCGAATACCTGTGCGGCACCGGCAAAGACGTGAGACGGGCCACGCTGCCGTCCTCCAACCCTTCACGCACTAAGCCGGCCATAACGTCATTGACGACATACGGCGCCGGTCCTAACAGGATCGATTGCCTTGGTAATTCTACCCTGACGCAACTCTCGTGACTTACTGGTGTTACGACGCTCGTTTCGAGGCTCATTGGTCCCTCCGTTCGCGAGAACTTTGATCGAGACATGGCCCCTCCCCAATACACAACGAAGTCTGATGAATTTCATTCCGCCGCACGGCAAAAGAATGACGGAGTAATGCGCTGGCCGAGCATCCCCGCTCCCCACGCAAGTGAAGTGCGTCGCGGGAGGGGATTTACCCCGCGGCCGCCTCGGCAATCTTCTCGCGCATCGCAGCGTCGGGAAGCGTACCCATCCCGGCTTGCAAGTTGTCCTTCATGTGTTCGGGCTTTCGGGTTCCTGGAATCGCGCAGGTAATCGCCGGATGAGAGACGATAAACTTGAGCAAAACCTGCGCCCATGACGTGCAACCGAGTTCGCTCGCAAAAGCTGGCAATGCTTTGCCCTTAAGTCGGCCGAGTGCTCCGCCACCGCCAAATGGGCGGTTGACGAGCACGGCAATGCCCTTGTCCAGCGCTAACGGCAGCAGCTTCTTTTCGGCCGCACGGTCGTCAATCGCATAATTTAACTGCACGAAATCGAGTTTTTCGGCGCGCATCACGGCTTCGAGTTCGTCGAAAGCGCTTGGCGTGTAGTGCGTCACGCCCAGATACGAAACGCGCCCGTCCGCTTTCCAGCCTTTGAGCGTGTCGAGATGGATCTGCCAATCGGCGAGATTGTGCACCTGCATAAGATCGATATGTTTCGTGCGCATCAACGTGAACGAGCGTTCCATTTGTTCGATGCCGTTGGATTTTCCGCGCGTCCAAACTTTGGTCGCGAGAAAGGCTTTATCGCGCGATTGCGCGCCGTCGAGCAAATCACCAACAACGGCTTCCGAACGCCCGTACATGGGCGAACTATCGATCACCGATCCGCCAGCTTCGAATAGTGCCTTTAGAACGTCTCCAAGCGGCGCCCGTTCAGCCGTGTCCGTGCCAACGTCAAACGTTTGCCAGGTACCAAGACCGATGACGGGCAGCGGCTTACCGCTTGAGGGGATCGTGCGTGTCAGCATGATGGTGCCGGCCTTTGCTTCTGTTGAAAATCCAACGGCGCTGGCAGCAACCGCGGCGGCTGCACCACGTAAAAACACGGCACGGCTGATGTCATGTGCCCCTGCTTCTGCGCCCACTTTGCTCGCCGCCATCATCGCTCCCAAACCTAACATCACGAACACAATCGTTAACATTTCAATCCCCGGTTCACACGTCCAACAGCCTCATTATGCGCCCACGGCGGAGGGCGGGGATGAGTTTCAAGTGTTCAATATTTTTGACGTGGAATTTCAGCGCGTTGCAGCGCTGCTCCGCCGAGATTTCCGGGGGCATTAACCCTAAGGCGGGGAAGGAGCTAAAAAACAACGGTAATTCTAGTGGCGGCTGCGGGCGAAGCGGGCATCGCCACATCGCTATATTGGATCTATACCCCGGCTTGCCCCCTCACGCTGCCATTGCTTCCTGCGCCGCCTCAAGCCATCCCTTGATCTTCTCGAGATCCGGCGTGTTGCCGTCGCGCAGAATGCGTTTGCCATCGGACGACGTTGCGAACTTCAAGATGTCGGCTGACAATTCCACCGGGTCCGCGTCGGCAACCGCGACGACCGTGCGATAGCCCGCGCCTGTCAGAAGCTGAGCGTGCGCGCCGCGCAACCCCGCGACCTCCATGACGAGCTGCGCCTGGTCCTGCCACTCCTCAAGCATCTCGGCATCAATGCGGCTGTCGTCAAGCAGCTCCGCCATATCGTCGGGCGACTGGCCAAGGAAATCCGCAACTGTGAAAATGCCGAGGTCAGCGAATCTCTGTGCCATCTTGGGGCCGATCGAAGGCGCCGCTTCAATATCGTCGCTTGATTTGAGATAGACGCGGCGCATGTTATCGGACGTCGCGTTGTCCTCGCGTGATGTGATGGCAGTTGGTTTCGCCGTCATCTCGTGCGGCTTTGGCTCCTCACGTCGCGGCTCAGGCGGCGGTAGTACTATGGGCGCCGGTTCATGCGCGACACTCTTCGGCGCAGCATATGGAATGACGGGCGGAAGTTCGCGTGCCTTCTCTGCCGCTGCCACTTTCTTGACGATTTTGATAATCGCGGGTAACGGCTCCGCGCCTCCCGGCGCTCCGGCCGAGGCGACAGGGAGCACCGGCTCTAGGACTGCCTTCGTCCGGCGCATGACGCGGCGCACGTCCGCCGGATCGCCATCGGGTATGCGAACCGCGCGCTTGTCCAACTGCAACGCCGTAGCGCGGTCCAGAACTTCGCGCTTATGCAAATCGCGAATGACGCGGTCGTCTTCGGGCAGCGTGTGCTCAACTTTTCCGGTGGCCTGCAGTTCGTCGTACATGGCCTGCACGATCCTGCGGTCATCAGCGTTCGCTAATTTTTTCTCGATCCACTTGGCCGGAATCTTGAGTGTCGCGATAAACGTTTCAAGCGTCAGTGAGACTTGAGGCGCCGCAACGCCCGCTTCCGCAATCGCGCGATCGAGGAGGTGCCCGAATCCATCAGCCGCGTACATCAGCAATTCGGCAACGATCGTGCGCGCAATCTCGTCGAGGCCTTCCTCGGGTCTGACGACGCCACGCTTTAAATCGTAGTGCGCGATAAGCTTCTCATAGTAGCGGTGCGAGAATTCCGCGCCGTCGCAGGTCATCTGCTTCAGCCAGTGCGCGTCTTGATGGGAGGCAACTTGCACGTGAGCGAATTTCTTCTCGCCAAGCGCGCGTAGCTCATTGTACGAGCGGTTGATGCTCCATTCGCAAGCGCGGTGTATGGAATTTTCGGCTTCCGTCTGTCCCGTGTGGAAGGGATGCACGGGGTCGGTGTAGTAGTGGCTCAACACGCCCGCTGCATAGGCTGCGTCCGCCCACTTCTCAGCGCGCAAAGCCGTGACCGTGTGCCCAAACCATGCTTCGACTTTTTCAGGAGCACCGCCCCAATAGGCGTCGCCCACATGCAGCACGTGGTTCTTAAAATCCTTGAAGCTGTTGTCGGGTGCTTTCGAGCCTTCGAGATACAACCCAACGTGCTGGAGGAAAACGCGGCGCCAAGCTTCCGCATCCGGTCGCTCCATGTGGTTCAACGCGTCGAGTGCCAGCTTGTGATGCGTGCCATTGGCATGGGCTGCGTAAACAATGCGGAAGAGTGCGGACATGGGCAAAGCCTTTGAGCAACGTTGAAGTGTTGCTCAACGCTTAAGCTGAGTCGCATCTCATGGGCCCCTTTCGCCGGGCCGCGCAGGCGATTCGTCAACTGCTTTCCTCAGCTGCTCTCAGTGGCGCTTTCGGCCACTTTGAGCCTATTGAAGTCGATGACGTTGGTGCCAAGGCCCCGATCTTCCGCCATTCTGCGCACAAGCTCGGCGCGGCGCTGGAAGCGCACGATGTTGCTGTCGTCCGGCGCGCCGTCAAAAATGTGAGAGAGCGCGCTCGCCCGCAGTCCCAAGGCGTGCCCGACAGAAAGGGCGTCAGTGCGCGCCGCGAAGTGCGCCGCTTCCACGTAACCCATCAAGGCGGCTGCCGTCTGTGCGCTGCCCAATGGCCCCGTCCGCTCGACACTCCCCAGTTCCGCAAGCAGGTGTTCAACGCTATCGACTGCGTCGGGGAAACCGCCAACCAGCACCGTTGCCGCGCCATGTTCGATTGCCGCTGTTCTGCCCACGAGCGCCACATCCACGACGCCAATGCCGCGCGTGCCAGAGACACCGAGCAGCGCCTGCGTTTCGCGCGGCGTGCGGATGCCAAGATCGATGATCATGGCGCCCGGCTGCATGTCGCCGAGCAAGCCAGGACGATCCGGTGTGCCGAGCATGAGCTGGCGCATCTGCCGCGTATCGTCGATCTCTAGAAAGATGATCTCGCAGGCGAGGGCCACATCGGATGGCGTCGACGCCGCTTCAATATTGGGTGCGAGGTTTTTGCGCGCTGTGTTTTCCAGTATATAGAAAATGACGTGTTCGCCGACACCTGCCAAGCGGCGCGCAACGGCGAGCGCTTCGGCGTCAGAGGCTATGAGGCCGATCGGCCGTTTCGTCATGCGCATCCTCCGCGACCGGGGATCTATCCGGTCAGTCTAAGTACGGAAGCCGAAGCTTAATATTTGCGAGCGCCGCTGTCACCGCCAATAAGTGGGGGTGTTACCTGCCTTCTCTCCACCAGGCGATGGCGAGTAAGAATAGCAGTGCCGAGAGAGCCGCAAAGCCTGTGAACATCGGAGTCAGTTTCACGCCGCGCGTCAGGTGCGCGTCTCGATCCTTGAGACCCATCCAGCCCGAGCCCGCGAGCAGCTTGGCATTCGATAACAAAGTGACGCGCGGAACCTCGACGGATATCCCCGTCGCACTCGCAAGTAGGCCCGACGTCCGCGTCCAGAACACGCCAGCGCCGGTTGCGTCCGCGATTGGCTTCATCTTGTCTTCGGTTGCCGTCACTTCATTCATTTCGCGCGGGTCTTCGATGCCGGCATTGGCAACTGCCGTCAGCGTGCCAATCGTTGCCGCGGTCTCAGCTTTGTAGAGGCCGGGGATTTTGACATCGATAGAGCTGCGCCAGAGGCCGGGACCGGCCGCTTCAAGCGTGACTTCGGACGCTTCGCCGCCCGGTCCTAAGAGTTTGACAGGGCCAACTTTCTCTTCCATCGAACGCCGCTCAAGCGACAGCTTCAAACCCTTGGCGGATGCGATCAAGCGCTCTTCCTCAAGGTCCGGTTCTTTCATCAACCAGTGCGAGAGACGGCGCAGGAGATCGGTGTGCGGCCCGCCGCCTTCGTAGCCGCGCGCCCACAGCCACGCTTGATCGGACGTCAGCAGTGCGACGCGGCCTTTGCCCTTGCGGTCGAGAATGAGCAACGGATTTTTCTCGGCACCGTCCATGACGACGCTGCCCTTGTTCGCGCGCACTTCTGCTTGGCGGAACCAGCGGCCCCACGTTGGGTTATCGCCAGCGCCGCCCGGCAATCCTTGCGTCACCGGATGCTTCATGCCGAGTTCTGTGATGTGCGCCTTAAACGGCGTTTGAAGAACGCGCCCTGTCGGCGGCGCTGGTAGCACGGGGTTCAAGGGCGTCTTGTACAGGCTGAAATTACTCGCATAGTCATCACCCGCCGCAACAAGAAGCGCGCCGCCATGCTGATCCACGTACTTCGTGATGTTGTCATAGTACAAGAGCTGCAGAATGCCGCGATGCTGATAGCGGTCGAAGATGATGAGGTCGAACTCTTTGATCTTTTCAGAAAAGAGTTCGCGCGTTGGGAACGCAATGAGCGACAGTTCCTTGATAGGCGTGCCGTCTTGCTTCTCCGGCGGGCGCAAAATCGTGAAGTGCACCAGATCGACGGCGGCGTCGGACTTCAAGAGGTTGCGCCACGTGCGTTCGCCCGCGTGCGGTTCGCCCGAGACGAGCAGCACGCGCAAATTCTCGCGCACGCCTTCGGCCGCAATAACAGAGCGGTTATTGGCAGGCGTTAATTCGCCGTCCGCCGTCTCAAGTTCGATCTCGACGATGTTGGTGCCCGAATGCGGGAACGGCATGTCGACTTTGATGGGCTGGCCGATTTCGGTCTTGACCGTCTCGTCCGGCTTGCCCTCGCGCCGCACTTTAAGCGTCACGGATGCAGGCTTCTGTCCGACCTTGCCCGTCTCGCGCACAGCCAGCTCAATAGGTCGCGACTGCCCGACGAGGCCGTAGCGTGGGGCCTGAATGATCTCGATACGCCGGTCGAATTCGTTGGGAGCGCCCGTCAGCAGCGTGTGAACGGGTGCGTCGAAGCCGAGGCTCTGCGCGCTTTTTGGCACGTCATGGACTTGACCATCGGTGACGAAGATAACTCCCGAGATCCGGTCCGGCGGCGTATCGTTGAGCGCGGCATTGAGGTCGGTGAAGAGGTTTGTGCCGGCAGCAGTTTGATCACCGGGTTTTGCGCCATCGACCCACTTGACGTTGAGCTT
>JAYSVT010000072.1:0-2485 GCA_043718455.1 Hyphomicrobium sp. | reverse complement strand
GAAATCAAGCCCGCCGAAGCCGATCAAAACGCAGTTGCCTGTATTGCCGGGTGTTATGCCAACGAGGAGATTTCTCCGGCTACGAAACCGAAACGCGCCGAGGCATCCCCCAAGGCGCGCCCGGTGCGGGTGGCCGAAGTCGCACCGGCGGCGAAAGCGCAGCCGGAACTTACTCTGGCTAGTGCACATCGGATTAGCGAAGAGACTCGCGGGCATATCGCGAAGAAGCGCGTGACCAATGTATTACGGGACAAGCAGGCTTGGCGAACCAAGATCGTCTTCGCGACGAAAAAGGCGGCACGCATGGCTGCCAAGAGGGATGGCATCAAGCGGGCCGCCCTGTCGAAAATCTCACGGGGGCACAGAGTAAAGCGCAATGTGGTGGTGACGGAAGCGTCCGGCTTTATCTTTTGAGCAGCGGTGCGGGGATCAACGGGCGAACCCGATTGAAACTCTTTGTTAACGCTGTTGGGCCAAAGTCGTCTCAGTTCTGTCCAGCGTCAAAGGTTTCAGTCATGCGTTCACTTCGCTTCCTCTCTTGGACTGCCGTCGCACTTGCGGCCGCTTTCACCCACAACATTGATGGCGCTGTCGCGGTCGAACCGCCCGTAAAGGCTGCCGTTCCGGCCCCGGCTAGTTCCCCGGTGCCCCCGGCGATCACACACACGATCCCTGAGGACGGTATGGGCGATGTCGGCATTCCGGCTTCAAGCCGATTAGTGCGGAAAATTCTTAGCGATCGTCCCAGCGAAGACATGGTCATTTGTATAGCGGGATGCCGCCCTGGCGCCGATCGCGTGGTCTTCGCAGTTCCAGCTGACGCTCTTCCAGCTGCCATTATCGTACCACAGCCCGTTGCAGCTCAGCCTGCTGCTGCAGCAGAGCCCGAACCGGCGAAGCCAACCGTTCCCGTCGCGGCCGCCCCTGCTGCTGGCCAACCCGCGAAAGCCGATGACGCGAAACCCGCCGTTGATTTGCCAGCGCCAGCCTCGAAGGCTGAAACGGCAAAGCCGGACGCGCCTGAAAAGGCGGAGTTACCAGCTGACTCCCAACCTGCGGTCAAGACGGACGCAGCGCAAGAGGACACCAAGAAAATGGTGCCGACGGCCGCCGGAAATGATGACGAGCCAGCGAAGTCAGAAGGCAAATCCGATGACACCGACGAAGACGCCGTACCGGACAAAAAGTCGTCCGACTCTTCGGATGAAGATAGTTCCGACAACGATGACGGCGAAAATAAAGACAAAGACTGAGGCGCGCTACCGGCCGGCGCTTAGTTGCGCTGTTGGATAAGCTTCAAGACGTCGGCGTAGTTGGCGACCTTGTGCACCATGCCGTTGCGAATGAAGTACAGCCATTCGAGTTTGTCGGTTTGGGCTAAATCCTCGGGAGTGACGGAGTAAAGTTCGTCACTCAATACATCCCGGAAATTGATGGCCGTATCCTTGGCGTCTTCACCGAGATATTTCCACGTTCCCGGTGGCGGCAAGCGGCTTTCAGCGCCTTTGTGAAAGACGACCTCGCGCAGCACTTCGGGCGAAAGCTCGCCGCGCTTAATGGCTTCAACAGCCATCTCGATGAAACCTATCTGGACAAGGCCCGAGCAGATGTATTCGTTCGGCGGCTGCCAGTCGTTCTTGCGATAGGCTTCGACGGTCTTTTCCTTGGTCTGCATCTTCGTTCTGACGCCGAACCAAATGTTGCGCGCGATGCGCCAGATAGCCCAGAAATCGTAGCTCGCCTTGATCTTGTCGAGGAGTACGCCGCGCACGCGCGACTGACGAGGCGCGTTGAACCAGTCTTTGCGTAGCCGCTTGACTGCGATAAACGTGTTTTTGCTGTAGGCGTAATCCGAAAACTTCGTCAGATCGACGCCGCTTGTGCCAGCCTCAATGACGAAGGTGCCTGAAACGCCGGCGTCAAACTGAGGGCCTGTAAAGACGAGGGCTGCGTGCGAGAAGGGCGAGTTGGTTGCCCACCGGATGATTGACGACGTGATGTCGCCCGTGCGGCGCGTCAGCACGACGTCGGCCCGGTCGATATAGTGCCCATTCAGAAACGTTTCGACGGGCTTGGGCCAAGTGTCGTCATACGGCTGCGCCGTTGACTGCGCGGGCTGCTTGCTCGGGGGCTGAGCTTTATCGAGAGCCCATGCAGCTCCGATGCCGCCAATCATGATCACGGCCAACGCAAGGCATGACCGTAGCACCGCTGAACGCTTCATCGTGCCCCACTCCCCAAAAGTCCCGGCTGGCGGTTGTTGCCGCTTCTTCTACGCCGGGGTTATCGCATTGGACGGGCCCGGCATCAAATCCGTGCCGGTCCAACGTTGAGACCGCCGAGATTTTGGGGGTGAAGTGTGGCCAGAAGGCCATTGGGTAGGCCTTTGGCGCCGGTGTGAAACCCGCGCCAATGGCTCCTCGCATCATGTCTTATCAGTCTGTCGCGTCGGATAAATTTCGCCCGCCGGTCGTGACGGCGAAAC
>JAYSVT010000071.1:0-2487 GCA_043718455.1 Hyphomicrobium sp. | reverse complement strand
ACTTCGTTCAGCTTCGTTCCGGTGATAACGGCCATTTTCAACGCCCGCGAATAACATTTCCCACAACGCTATTCATAGGACACAAATGAGAAAAAGCCCTTCCTGGGGCGCGACGAATGCGCAGCGAATTTGCGCAAAGATCTTGCATTGATTTTAAGAGATCAAAAACCATGAGGGCTGCGGCCGCGCATTTAGAAGCCCAAGAACGGCGGCCTGAAAACGCGCCTTTCGCAACTATTTCTGCGATTTTTCGGCAAATCTGCATTGCACTTGTATAGGGCAGCGCCAGCACTCGGGCGTTCGGGCTTTGCAAAGATATCGCCCATGCAGGATCAGCCAGTGATGTGCGTGTGTCAGGAATTCCTTAGGGATAACGCGCATTAGGTCTGCCTCAACCGCAAGCGGGGTTTTGCCTTGAGAGAAGCCGATGCGATTGGCGACACGGAACACGTGCGTATCGACTGCAATAGTCTGTTCACCGAATGCGATGTTTAAGACAACGTTAGCCGTTTTGCGTCCGACACCTGGTAGTGCCTCAAGGGAGACCCTGTCCCTTGGCACTTCGCCTCCATGCTCAACGATGAGCTTCTCGGACAGCAAGATGACATTTTTGGCCTTGTTGCGGAAAAGGCCGATTGTCTTGATGTACTCGCGGACCTTCTCTTCCCCGAGTGCCACCATCTTTTCAGGCGTATCGGCAATTCGGAACAAAGCGCGCGTCGCCTTGTTAACACCGGCGTCGGTGGCCTGAGCCGAGAGCACGACGGCAACGAGCAGGGTAAAGACATTGACATGCTCGAGTTCGCCTTTTGGATCGGGATTGGCCCGCGCAAAAGTTGTAAAGATCTGTTTGATCTCGTGCGCCGTAAGTCCTTTTGCTTTGCCTCGAGCATTGGGCTTGACAACTCTTATCTTGCCTTTGCTGGCTGTGAGCTGGATGCTCGGCGTTCTGGGGGCTTTCGTTTGGGCTGGCATGCTCGTGCGGCTCCGGAGGCGGATGACAGCTTTTGAACGTGATAACGGTCGGAGCGAGATATGGACATCAACAAGAGTCAAAAACAATCGCCAAGTACAGCCGAGTTCGTACTGCATCCTCACCGGTCTTTGTCTCCGCGCGGGTTTCTTATCCTGATGTCGGCGATTGGTGTGGTCAGCTTCGTGATGGGGCTCGTGTTCTTGCTCGTCGGCGCTTGGCCGGTCATGGGATTCTTCGGGCTCGACGTTGCGCTCATTTATTGGGCCTTCAGGCTCAATTACCGCTCCGGCCGGCTTTATGAGACCGTTGAGGTATCGCCGGAGCGTTTGCAACTGACGCGGTTTCATCCCGCAGGCAACACGGAAATATTTGAGTTCAATCCTTATTGGACGCGGGTCACCTTGACGGTAGACCGTCCCGACGGGCGAACGTCATTGCGCCTCGCCGCGCAAGGGCGCGAAGTTTTGTTTGCGCAGTTTTTGAATGACGACGAGAAAAAAGAATTCGCCGAGGCGCTGGCCGGCGCCCTCGTTGCGGCGCGCGGCTCCCACTTTTAGTTTCAATTGCAGCAGCGTTTCACCACGCAACGCTGCCGTTTTCATCGACGAACGTGCCGGTCGGTGGATTGCCGGACGTGGCCATCGTTATAATGATGCTGGCGCCTTGGTTGACGTCGCGGGGCGCGCTATCTCCGCCCATGTCGGTCTTCACCCAGCCGGGGCAAATGGAGTTGACGGAAATCCGGTCGGCTGCCAGGTCTTTTGCAAGAGCAACGGTCAACGCATTGAGCGCCGTCTTCGATGCGTTATAAGCCGCGAAATTGACCCCATGCATGGGGTGGCTGCTATCCGACATAGCATTCAGCGAACCAAGCGTCGACGACACGTTGATGACGCGTGGGGATCTCGATTTTATGAGCAGCGGCACGAAGTGCTTGATGACCGCGAACGCACCAAAGACATTGGTGTCGAATGTTTGCTTTAGTGTTTCGAGCGATAGATCCTTGGGTCTCGTGCCAGCGGCCATTTCCGTCATGATGCCGGCATTGTTGACGAGGATGTCGATACGGCCGAAGTCTTCGCCAATTTTCTTTGCGGCGGCGATAACAGAGGCTTCGTTACTCACATCGATTTCCACAGGCCGAGCGTCAATGCCGTCCTTCTTCAAGGCGGCGACAGCTGCATCCGCCCGGCCTTTGCCGCGAGCGCCGATGAGAACGGTGATGCCGGTCACCCCGAGCTGACGTGCGACCTCGAAACCAATCCCTTTGTTGGCGCCTGTGACTAAAGCAATGGTTGACATATCGTTCTCCGGTCGCGAATTTCGGTTGGTTCGTTCTTATGTGCAATAGTGCAGGATTGTTGAACTGTCAATGCGCCCAATTGCTCACCCAGCTCTGGCCGAGATCACATTGCCATTCGTGCTGTACGCTCTGAGCGATCCTATTCGCTTGAGCATCGTGCGCCGCCTCAAGGAGAATGGCGAACTGAGCTGTTCTGCAGCGGCAGGTG
>JAYSVT010000008.1:0-2925 GCA_043718455.1 Hyphomicrobium sp. | reverse complement strand
GTTTCGTAGATATCGACCCGATCGAGATAAACACCATCGAAGCCGGCGCCGATGATCCGCCGCAAATACGATTCCGGACCCCGGAAATTAATGTCTTTCCAACCAGGCCGCCAAAAGCGCACGCGATGCGCTTGCGGCCACGCACAGTTCTCTTCACCGAGCCAATCTGGCGGCACCGTTTTCCACGCCGCATCCCAGTAGAACCGGTACTCTTCCGATTCACCGACGGAGAGATATGCAAGTACATAACGTCCGCGCCCATCGGGCCCCGATTTAATGCGGGCGACTTCTTCTTTAGTCAGCGGAGTTTTGCCTTGGAGCTTGGCATAGTCGATGACCAGCAAATCCGCAGGGGTCGCAGCCAACCTATCGACGTCGATGTTATCGAGTTGATAGTGCCATGATTTGGCGTCCGTCAGGGGCCCTGCAGACTTGAAGGCGGCGACATGACGCAAAGGATAATCCCGGTAGGGCCAGGTCGCAACGAACAGCAGCAAAAACGCGACGACGAAATAAATCCAGCTTTTCGAATCCGTCATCATGACGTCCACATCTGCCGTGCTTGAACCAAGACTGCAAGAAACGCGCTTTCGCCGCAACTCGATAGCAAAAAAGACCGTTAGCACTTATGTCTTGAGAACTTGCTATATCTGCCAGATGGCAGCAAAACGGCGAACCCATCCCGTCAAATAGGCCGCAATCCATGCCCGTCAATTCGCCCGGACTTATCGACGAACTTGTGACGATAAAAGATTGGCTGCGTTACACCGTCAGCACGTTCACCAAAGCGAAACTCGTCTATGGACATGGCACGGCCAACGCCGTCGATGAAGCGGCATTTCTCATCCTGTCCACACTCGATCTGCCAATCGACAATCTTGAGCCTTGGCTCGATTGCCGTCTTACACGCGACGAACGCGAGCAGCTGCACCAGATCATCAGCGCGCGCATTGCCACCCGCAAACCAGCTCCCTATTTGACCCAAAGCGCCTGGATTCAAGATCACAAGTTTTTCGTCGATGAACGTGTCATCGTCCCCCGCTCTTACATCGGCGAACTTCTTTGCAATGACCAGCTTTCGACAGCGGTAACCGATCCCAAAAGTGTTTCATCGGTTCTTGAGCTTTGCACTGGATCGGGATGCCTCGCCATACTCGCGGCATTGGCGTTTGAGAATGCGCACGTCACCGCCATCGACGTCTCAAAGGACGCGCTTGAGGTCGCCTGGCGCAACGTGTCCGACTACGAACTCGGCCAACGCGTGTCAGTGCTGCGATCGGATCTTTACGGCAGCCTTGGGGATCAATGCTTCGATCTTATCATCGCCAATCCGCCCTACGTCACGTCTGAATCTGTCGCCGCGTTCCCACCCGAATACCGGGCTGAACCTGAACTTGCGCATCTCGGCGGGCGCGACGGTCTCGACCTCGTCAAACGCATCATTGATGAAGCGCCGCGCTATTTGCAGCCAAACGGAGTTCTCGTGGTCGAAATTGGCGACGCGCGGGAAGCGCTCGAAGCCGCATACCCGATGTTGCCGTTCTTGTGGCTCGATACTGAAGTCAGCGAAGGCGAAGTCTTCACTTTGACAGCGGAAGATTTGTCGAGCGTTACAAAACCAAGACAGTCCAGCAAGGCCGCGCGGCTCGCCAAAAAAAACATGCCGTAACGCCCGATTAGCCGAACGCGCCGAAGTGATGCGATATGCCAGTGCCGATTTCGCGCACAAACTCGAAGGCTTGTTCCATCGGCGCAAAGATCTCAGTTTCGAGGCGGCCGTAGTCGTCAATGCCACGCGGCCGATAACTCGCTTGTTCGTCAAACGCGGCTTCGCCACCCTCCGCTAGCTCCTTAGCCCCATGCGGGAAAGCCTGACGCATGATGGCAATCACTTCTGGAATTTCAAGACCCAGTGCCATCGCCAGAACCTGATCGTGAGACAGGCCATCTTGCGGCGTGAAGCGCGGCAACTGAGCCGCCAGGATGAAGATGCGCATAATCAACGCCAAGCGAATTGCCTGGAGTAGATCGAGCTCAAGCCGATGCTCGTCGGGCACCCTGCCGCCTTCGAGATTTTGATCCTCGAGTATTGCGTGCAGATCGATGGCGTCCAAGCGCAGGTGATGCACAAGCTGGTTGATCGCGCCGCAACGCTCGTCCTTGAGCAAATAGGTCGCGAGCGACCGGAACGCGGCTTCGAGATGTTCTTCCTTGCCCCAGGAGGCACGGCTGGCCCAGAACCCTGCGTCAAATACGGTTGCGTTCGCGCCCATGGCATTGAGGCTCGAAAGCTTTTTGCCATGCGCAATCATCTTGAGCAGCGTCTGCAAACGTGGTGACGACTTCGCGAGCGCTGAGAACCGGTCGCGATCGGCGCCAACGCCGGTTCCAAGGCCTGCTACGACGTTGGCGATATAGCCGAACTGCTGCAGAATCGCATTGTTCGGAATGGCCCGCATGCGAGCGGGATTACCGCGATCGGAGGAATGTTCTCCCTGCCGCTTTACGGGACGCGATCCCGTTTTAAAGAGCATATTGGGACCAAAGGCGCCAAGCACGGCCCGATATCCGTCGTGAGCAAAGAGTGACTGCTGAAAGCCTCTGAGGCGTAGAAAGAAATCTAGGCTCAAGTTTTGATCTGAATAAAATGGATCCGCCTCGGCCGCTGGCGTTTCCCCATCCATAATTATTGTCGCCAAAGCGCGCGTTGTAAGCGCACGGTGGCCGAAAAACATATAGCCGTCACCACCCTGGAAACTCGTCTCGTGCTTCACTTGGAGTTTGGCGTTGGCGAAACGGCGGCGGGATTCATCCGAGAAGACGTAGTGCAGCCGGGTCGCCAAATCGTCCGGATGCGCGCCGCGTCCCATGGACTCCCCGTGGGTCGAGAAGATCACCGTCTCGACGCCGTCAAGCTTGGCCTTG
>JAYSVT010000070.1:0-7246 GCA_043718455.1 Hyphomicrobium sp. | reverse complement strand
GTCACTTTTCCCGAGAAAGCAAAGAGACCAAAGAACTGCGTAATCTTGTCGGCGGGTGCGAGACGCGCGAGCAACGAGCGACTGGCCGCTTGCACGGGCGCTGCAACGAGCCCGACGATGATAGCGAATGCAAGGAACACCTGTTCGCCAATCGCCGAGAATGGCTTCGAGCCCTCCGCTTTGGCCGCAACTTCCGTCGAGAACAGGATATGAGTTTTGTCGACGGAGAGAATGCCGACGGCGCCCGCCAAGAGAATAACTAGCGCGGCGATGATGACGGTCTTGGGTCCAAGCTTGTCGTCCAAGCGTCCGCCGATCAGCGCACCAAAGGCACCGACCAGTGTCAGCACAATGCCGAACATGCCGAGTTCAAGCGGCCCCCAATTGAAGACAGAGGCGCCGTAAATTCCGCCAAAGGTGAATATCGCGGTCAAGCCGTCGGTATAGAGCATGCGTGCGATAAGAAAGATCAGCAGGCTTGGCATGGACGGCAGAGACTTGATCGTGTCCCACAGTTCCGCCCGCGCCGAGCGTTTCGGTTGCGCATGCGCGCGAACGGCGACTTTGTCCGGAACGAACAGAAAGAACGGGATCATGAAGACGATGAACCACACGGCCGAGAAAGGCCCCGTGATCCGGTCGCCCTGCCGCGTCGCTTGATCGAGCTGCAATAGCGGATCAAGGCCGAGCAGCGTTTTGGCTTCGCCCGGCAGCGGCACAAGAAATCCGGCGACCAGTGCGAGACTGGCAAGTCCGCCGAAGTACCCGACCGCCCATCCTGTGCCGGAGAGCGTTCCGAGTTCGCTTTTGGGCACCAGGCCCGTCATGATGGCATTCGAGAACACGCCCATCAGTTCTGCGGCTAGCGTGGCGATGATGAAGCCGCCGAGAACGAGCGCTAGCGTACTGGTTGAAGCCCCAGGCGTCGCGAGCCAGAGTGTTGAAAGTCCGGCGAGGAAGATCAGTGAAAGCAGCACGATCCAGGGTTTGCGCTTGCCCCGGCCATCAGCTAATGCGCCAAGGAAGGGAGAGATGATCGCGATCAGCAACCCGGCAATCGCCGCCGCATAGCCCCAAAGCGCTTGGCCGCACGCAGCTTTTTCGCTGCCCTCTGCGATGAGCGTCCCGCAGGCTTGATTGTTGACGACGGCATTCGCGAAATAGGGAGCAAACAGGAACGTCTGCACCAGCGTGTAATAAGGTTGAGCCGACCAATCAAACAGCATCCACGATACGCGTGCTCTGAGCGGCGCCCGCGTCACGGTTTCGCCCGTGGCGTTCGTTCCGGATGCGATCAATGCTGTCATGGCCGTTTCCCCTCGAAGCAACGTGCTTCTGCCCCGGCGCGGCTTGTACCATGATTTGCCGCGCTGCTAAGCCAGGAGAAGGCCGGAACTCAGTTATCGAGAATAATGAGGTGGTCGGGCAACTCGTTGGGATCGATTTTTCCGGGTGGAAAATGCTTGGCGAGGTGTTTGCCTGCCGTTTCAATCGCGTGGACGAAGCCTTCTGCAGCACGCCCCTCTGAGATCTCTTTCGTCAACCTATCGACGATCTCTTGCCACGTGCCGGCGGGAACGCGTTCATCGATGCCCTTGTCGGCGAGAATTTCAGCGTGCCGTTCGGCAACGGAAACGAAAATCAAAACGCCGGTGCGGCCAGCCGTGGTGTGCAGGTTCTGCGCCAAAAATTGCTCGGTTGCGCGGCGTTTGGCATGAGCAGCGCGCACCGTCCGCGGGACCAGTGCCGTGCGAATACGTTTCGGCCAGATGACAGCGAGTAAGACGAGAAATACGAGGAGCTGGATCAGATAAATGTTGTGGTTTTCGATCCAGGTATTTTTATCGGGTGTCCAGATCATGTGCATGAGCGGCCAGGGAACAAAAAGCGCCACGAGTGACGCGATCAGAAAAGGCACGTAGAGATAATTCTCGCTCGATTGCGCGACAACGGCCACGATTTCGCCCGAGGTCTTGCGTTCCGCAGCGGATATAGCGGCTGAGATACGCTGTACTTCTTCTGCATTGAATAGTGGCATGTCTCGCCGTCTTTCAAATTCGCCGTTTCTCGTTACCAGTCGCCCGAGGCTCCGCCGCCGCCGAAGGACCCTCCGCCGCCCGACCATCCGCCGCCGCTGCTGCCACCTCCGCTCCACCCGCCGCCCCAATCGCCAGACCCGCCTGGGATAACGACAACGTTTCCGCCGCGATTGCGCCGCCGTTCGCGTTGCAGCCTGCGGCGTTCGTCAGGCGAGAGGTTTTGTTCCCATTGAAGCTGGGCGTCTGCAGCTTTTTTCATCTGCCAGAAAATCAGCGCGATGATGGCGGCAAACACCAGAAGATGGATGAGCGCAATGGGATCGTTATCGCTCGTGCGTCCGCCTTTCGCGCGCTCCGTCACGGCATCCGCATCGCCAAGCAGAACGTCCTTGATGTCGCGCACGCCGTCGCGAATGCCCCCCGGATAATCGCCCCGGCGAAATTTCGGCAACATGGCATTGGTGATGATGATCTTCGACATCGTGTCGGTCATCACCGGCTCCAAGCGGCGGCCAACTTCGATGCGCACCTTGCGCTCGTTTGGCGCTACGATGAGCAGTATGCCGTTGTCCTTGGCTTTTTGCCCGATCTGCCATTTGCGCGCGAGGCCGATGCCGTAGTCTTCGATCGCGTACCCTTCGAGGGACTTGACCGTGACGACGGCCACTTGATCGGTCGATTTTCCTTCAAGCGCCTGCAACTCGGCCAATATGGCGGCGCGGTCTTCAGCCGATAGCAGATTGGCATTGTCAATAATCTGGCCGGTGAGTTCGGGGTAGTTGGGCGCTGCGAGTGCGATCAACATCAAGCCAGCAAGCGAAACGACGCCGGCGAGAAACGCGATTGTCGCGCTTCTCGCCCAACTCTTGCGAGCGTATAGGCCCAGCGTCAGGGCCGCGGCGCTACCCATGAGAAAGCATCCTGCTTAGCGGTAGAGCCCGTGCCTACTTCTTGGTGTCGAAATCAACTTTCGGCGTTTTCTGCTCTTCGGCCGGAATATCGAACGACGCCATTTCCTTGGAAGCTGGATACATGAAAGACTTCCACCAGCGCCCTGGAATGGTGTTCAACTCGGTATTGTAGACCCGTACCGCTTCGATGTAGTCGCGCCGCGAAACGCCGATGCGATTTTCTGTGCCTTCAAGAGCGCTTTGCAGCGCGAGGAAGTTTTGGCCCGATTTGATGTCAGGGTATTTTTCGATGGTGACCAGCAGCCGGCCGAGCGCGCCCGAGAGTTGCCCCTGTGCTTCCTGGAGCTTCTTCATTGCGTCGGGGTTCGTCAGGACGTCGGGCGGTAAATTGATCTGGGCCTGTGTTGCCTTAGCGCGGGCTTCGACAACGTCGGTCAGGACGGACTTTTCTTGTTCGGCAAAACCTTTGACCGTTTCGACGAGATTCGGAATCAAGTCGGTGCGCCGCTTGTACTGGCTAAGGACTTCGCTCCACGCGGCTTTAGCCGACTGTTCGTAGGTCGGAATGTTGTTGACCCCGCAGCCCGCAACAACAAGCGCGGCGAAAAGTGTTGTCAGGAGTGCCAGCGGACGCAGCCGCGATTTCATGATTGAAGGAAGCATGGTCTGCAGGGTCCTTTATGTTCGGTTGCGAGAATTGAGTTTCGCACGGTCGAAAGCGCCCTCGGCGCTCCACAACGATTAACAGGTTTACCAAACCGGCGGCTAGTCCTTCGGCGGGTGGAGGACTTGGTTTATTGTCTCCGCAGAGGGACGCCTCTGGACGATGAGGCCGCTCAAACAGTGGCTCTAACCCGGCCAGCAGAAGGGTCTCTGCCCGCAAGTTTATCTTTTGCGGCCCTTTTTGGCGTACTCGACAGGAGATTTCCAATATGCGTAACGGTTCATTTGCCGCCATTGCCGCGGCCGCGGCCTGCGCTGCGTTTTCCGGCGAAGCGCTTTCTTTTGATCATGGTTGCGGACGTGGCGGCGGAGTTGGGGGTGGCCGTCAGATCGCATGCTACGAAAAATTACGCCTTCCGGACGTTTATGCAACTCAGGCGCGTTCGGTTATCGTGCGGCCAGGATTCACTCAAATAGTTCGCACGCCGCCCGTTGTTAAAACGAGGTCAGAGCGCGTTGTTGTGTCGCCTGGCCGCTGGAGCGCGATCGAAACACGGGCGCAATATGGCCACCGGTCCGAACGTGTTCTTGTCGCTCCAGCACGCACGAGTTACGTCGAGCATCCTACTGTCACGCGAATCGTGCGCGAAAGCGTTGTCGTGCAGCCCGCAAGCGCGCGCTGGGAACACCGTCGTGGCTTCCTGGGCCGCAGTGAGAAAATGTGCAAAGTTGAAGTGCCGGCCGTCACACGCGACGTTGAGCGCCACGTCGTTGTGTCGCCGGCGCGCCGGGTCGCCCAGGTGACACCTGCGATTTACGAGACAGTAACCAAGCAAACGTTGATCCGTCCTGCGTCAGTGCAAAAAGTCTATACGCCGCCGGTTCACAGCTGGGTGCACCGTCAGGTGGTTGTGCGTCCTGGCGGGCAACACGTCATCCAGCATCCGCCGGTCACCGGCGTGCGCCACGAACAGGTGCTGGTCCGGCAGGGTGGGTATGGCTGGTCACGCACAAGCCGCCACCACTAGCAGGCACCACTGACGGCACCTCGAACACAGTTAAAATAGCAACGAACGGGCGCATCGTGAGATGCGCCCGGTTTCGTTGCGATAGCGCGGAGGCATTTGCAGCCGGTTGTCCCGACAGTTGCTCAGCCGATAGCGCCAAATGTGCGCTACTCCCAAAAGTTCGGAACATCAGTCGTGCCGAACGGCTTCTAATTCGGCGCGCGAAATTAAGGAATCATAAACCAAGCGGAGGTAGCAACAGAAAGCATCTCGTAACAGTAAGATTGGGCAAGTTTGTCATGAGTCAAAAACGCTACGTAGCCGCTTTTCTGGTCGTACTCTTCACTACGAATACCGTGTCACAGGCTCTCGCGATTGATCTAAGCCAGGGCCTTTCCGGAGCCAACGTTGGTGAAGTCGGCGGCGCCGTCGCTGGTGGCGTTGGCGGCAACTATCTCGCGAAAAAGGGCAAACTCGGCAAAACCGGCCAGCTTGCTGCAACCATTGGCGGCACGATTGTCGGCGGCATGTTGGGCGGCGCACTTGGTAAGCAACTGGATACGGCGTCACGAGCACGCGCCGAGCAGGCGCAACTGACGGCGGTTTCAACCGGCACACGTCAGACCTGGCAGAGCCCTTCGCGCGTTGGAGCCGGAACCCGCAACTGGAACAATGGCGCATCGGGTGCTGGGCAATACAACACCAACTTCAAGGCGCCCGCGCAGCACAGGCAAGCGACGGGTTCTATCGAACCAGGCCACCCTTATCAGACCGCTGGCGGCATCTGTCGTGATTATACGCACTCGATTCAGATCGATGGCCGCGCGGAGACCGCCCGGGGTATCGCGTGCCGCAATCCGGATGGTTCATGGCGTTACGCCAATTGAACTTGAACTCTTCAAAATGACAGTGGGTGCCGGCCGGTGCCCTCTGTCATTCGCGTTGAACGTCCGATCGCGTCGTGCATCACACGCCGCTTTCCCGGATGAGTATTTTCAACACGCGCCGGTAAAAGCCCGACAAAAAGCTTTCAGCCCGCGCTTCTATCTGAACCGTGCCCCGCACCGTAGACCGAAGCTGTGCCACTCCGTTCGTGCCGCGCATCGTCACCAAATACTGGGCGGTCCCTGAAATGAGCCTCTGGCGCGCGTCCGGTTGCGCTTCGATTGGGCCGCCGTTGAGTGACGCCAGTTCTTGTATTTCAATGCCGGCAGCGCCGGTTGCGGCAATTTCTGTCAATGTAACGTCGATGACGTCTCCGAGCGGCACATCGGGTATGAAGCGGCCGGTTGCACCGGTCTCAAGCCGCCACAGGTTGTCTTCCGCGACGTAGCCAACCACCTTGTGCCCGTCCGAGCTGTCAATCAGCGCGATTTGCTCTTTCGCTGCTATCCATTGCTGCTCCCGAAGTGCCGGATTGAACTCAGAGATGACACCTGCGCCTGGCGCGCGGATGTCGAGTTCACGGACCTGTTTCGCAAGTCCGGAAAGCTGCATCTTGAGTGCTGAGCGTTCGCTTTCGTGTATCTGCTTTGCATTCCGGTCTTGGCTGTCGGCGGATTGCCGGGCAAGCCGCAGCTCAACGGCGTCAAGCCGCGCTTGCGCAACGCGCCGCTCTTGCACCACATCAGGCGCTTCGAGTTTGATGAGAACATCGCCTTGATTGACGTACTGACCGGCGACAACGTGGATGGCGGCAATCCGGCCAGGGCGCGGGGGGTAAACTCGCGCAAGTTTGTTGCCCTCAAGCAGGGCTGGAATCTGCACCCGCGTTGACCATGGAATAACCGCCAACACCGCTAACGCGAGTAGAATACCAAACGACAGCGCCGAGCGCCGGGACTTCATGATTTGTCCGCGCATTTTCCACCACTCCCTGATTTCATGGAACGCTGGACGTAAGATGAAATAAACAATTTCAAACAGGAAAAGAATGATTCCAAGCGCCTTGAAAAAGTAGGCGTAAACGAGCAGTGCGATGCCAGTGAAGAGGATGAGACGGTAAATGCAGACACCATAGGCATAGGCGATGAGAATGGCACGCAACTTTTGCGGCATGACTTCCGGACACGGCGCCTTGAGCCGGAACAGTATCTCGCGCAACTTCCATATGCCAAGCGTGAATGCGCGCTCCTGAAGGTTGGGGACGCGCAAGAAGTCCGAAAAAATGTAGTACCCGTCAAACCTCATGAAGGGATTGAGATTGACGGCAAGGCTCATGATCCAGCTTGTGGTTGCGATCAAAAACGCGAGATGACGCGAGAGCCCATCAGGCAGAAAAACCCAGAACAGTGTGGCAATGCACGCGAGCCCGATCTCAACGGTGATTCCTGCCGCGTCAATCGCGAGCCGCTTCTTGCGATCGCGCAGGCGCCAAGCATCCGTCACATCGGTATAGAGCATCGGCGCCATCATCATGAATGCTAAGCCGATCGTCGGCACGCGGCATCCATACCGGAAGGCGGTATAGGCGTGCCCCAATTCGTGGAGGCCCTTAATCAGAAACAGAACAACAACGAACGTGGCGGCACCGCTCAATGTTGCGAGATCCCGCGCTTCGAATAGGAATTTCTCCCACTCGCGCGAAACCAGATAAAGCCCCAACACGCCGAGCAGAAGCACAAGT
>JAYSVT010000069.1:0-7280 GCA_043718455.1 Hyphomicrobium sp. | reverse complement strand
GCATCAGCTTGGTGAGGCTTGACGGCGCGCCGTAGTGTCCGCCCTTCACGTTCTTGCCGACGGCGAACATCAAATTGGCCGTGCCGTGGTCGGTGCCGAGATTGGTGTTCTCCGCCGCGCGCCGTCCGAACTCGGAGAAGATCAGCATCGATACGTCGTCCGCCCGCCCAATGCGCTCCATGTCGCGCATGAACGCGGCCACCGTGTCCGATGTGTAGGTCAAAATCCGCGCATGCACGTCGCCTTGATGCACATGGGTGTCGAACATGTTGTGCGGATAAGACGTATAATAGAGCCGCGTTGGCATATTGGCTTCGATCAGCGATGCGATCTTGTTTAGCCCAAGCGGCACTATGCCGTAATCGACCGGCGTCTTGTACTTGGCCCAGGCTTCGCGCACTTGCTGGGACGCTTCTAGCGCGCTTCTGGCAACATCAGCCATGAATTTCTGAGATGGATTGTCTTCTGACGACGCCTGCTCGATATGTTCGAACATCGGCCGCACAAGCGCGTCGCCTTTGCGCATGAATCGCTCGGGATCGTTGAACACGACCGGTGTGTGCCGGCTTGAACTGACGGCAAGCGATTGCGCTTCATCGATATTGACGATGAAGTTCGGCACGCCTTCGGGGCGCAAGCCATCCGCCAAGCGGCCGATCCAGCCGAGCGCCTGTCCGCTATTCGGCGCGGCGGTGTGCCAATACGCCATCGAGGTGAAATGCGAGAAATTGGGTTGCGCATAGCCGCATCCGTGCACGATGGCCAGCTTGCCATCCTTATAGAGCTGCTCGAAGCCCTTCATGCCGCCGCTGAAGCCGTGATGATCGTCGATCTTGAGCAGCTTCTTTTCGGGGATGCCGAGTTTCGGGCGGAGCTTGTAATAGGCGTCGTCCGCAAAGGGCACGAGTGTATTGAGCCCGTCGTTGGCGCCGGACAATTCCAGCACCACCAAAATGCGGTTGCTGCTCTTTTGTGTTTCTTCAGCCGCCCGCACCAAGGTTGACGTCAGCCCAAATGTCAGGCCTTCGCCAGCCGCCCCAAGTGCCAGCGCTGAAGCACCGGTGCCAAGCAGGCGGCGGCGTGAAATCGTTGAATATGGTCGTGTCATAAGCGTCTCCGCGGCCATAAAGCCAACCTGAAATTGATAGCCTTATCCGAGCTGATATTCGGGCAAACTGAGAATGAGATGCAACAGCGTGCGCAAGCTTTCTTCCATGTACGATTCAGCCTGCGCGACGTCTTTTGTGCCCAATTCCGTTTCGAGGAACTGCGCCAAGCGCTCGCGCGCTTGGGGTGAAGGTGTCACTAAAAACATGCGCCGGACAAGATAGTCGACCACATCCGCTGGTGTCGTGAGCTTGTTTTCCAGAACGAGTTTCGTTAATTCGAGTTTGGCGGTATCGCGCGGCAAGGGTTTGACGCGCTCTAGCGCCATTTGCCAGCCGCGATAGCTGGCATAGCGCGTGTTGAAGTCCTCGTCGCGGTCGGCCATCATGCTTGACGTGGCCATCGCGTCCTTATTGTCAGGCGCGGTCGCATTGCCGATGTCCAGCCCGCGCGCCAGGTTCTCGCTCACCCGGATAATGTCGTAGTCGCGTCCCGGATGCCGGTCGTGCGGTATGAACCCGATATCCGGAAAAACCACGTCGCGTGCGAAGTTTCCGCGCTCGATCAACAAGCCCGGCGTCATCCAGCTGCGTCCCTGTGCCCAACCTGCGACTGTTGGCGGCCAAAACAGCTTTTGGCCCAACGCGGACGTCGTGTCGTGAAAATCCGGAACGCCTGGAACAATGCGCAGCCCAAGCTTCTTGTAGGTCGATACAACAAGCTCAACGGGGCTCTTGATGTGCGTGCCGCAACTGGCGCTGGAATAGAAATCGCGCGACAGGAACATGGTCTCCAGCAGTGGCGCGATTTGATACTTGTTGTTGCGCAAAACATCGCCAAGCTGTTTGCGCAAAGCCGGTGCGATATCGTCACGCACGAAGAATCTATACATCTTCGCGGCCATGTATTCCGCTGTCACCGGCTGCTTGAGAATAACATCGATCGCTTGCACGCCGTCGAAATTGCCGCGCTCGTTCAGAAACGCTTTTTCAGCGCCATCATGTTGCGCATCATTCACGACGAACGTCGTGCCCGCAAAATTCCAGCCCGTGAACGCGCGCGCGCCCTCGCGAATGTCAGTTTCCGTGTAATTGCCCGCACCCATGGTGAACAGTTCCATGATCTCGCGCGCGAAGTTCTCATTTGGAGAACCCTTAACGTTCACGCCGGCGTCCAAGTACGCGAGCATTGCCGGATCTTGGGCAACGCCGATCAGTAACGCGCGGAAATCACCAAGGCCCTTGTTTTGAAACAGCTGCAGCTGTTTCAGCATTTTGCGGTAGTCGCGCACTTTGTCTTCGCTGGACGCAAAATGCCCGTGCCAAAAGAGCGCCATCTTTTCTTCCAGCGGGCGGTTGGTGGTGAGCATCCTGTTGGCCCACCAAGAACTCATGCGTTGCGTTTCAAGTTTGCTCGCGCGCAGCCAATAGAAAAAGCGGTTGGCGACCGGCTGCAGACGGCGGTTGCCCGTTGGTTTTACTTTGACGCCGAGCGCCTCGCCTTTTTCCTTGGCGAGATCGGTGGCCGCCGGACGGCTTGGCGGGAAGGGGTCTAACGACGCATCGAACACGCCCGATTCATCGAATGCCGCCAACTGGCTGTTATCGATCCCTTGCGGCGCCACGAGATCGCGAACGAGCCGTGATGGGTCAAGCGTGGCGAGGCGAGCAACCGCGTCTGGCGCCTCGCCAAAGCCCGCGCGCTCCATGAGGTGGGCAGCGCGCGCGGAGTTCCAATCGGCGGCACTGATCGGGGTCAAATCTCCAACCCACGCCGCGCCGCCCGAACAAGTGCCCGCTGCCTGAGCGGCACCAGACGCGGTCAACAGAAAAAAGAGGAACGCGGAATAAATTTTCGTAGAGAGTTGTCTCATATGGCTCACCGAAAGCAGATTGGCCCAAGCGGCCGCTTGAATTGGCGATATACCCCAATCCAGCGAGCAGCTCGGCTTCAATATCGTTGATTACCCTCGCATCCTCGTTCGTGTTCTGCAATTGGCCGGAGGGCTAGCTTTTGCCTAGCCAACTAACACAATGGTGTGAGATATGGTGAGTTAACGTGAAGATGGCGGCAATCCACTCTGGCCACTTTGGCCATTATGGCCGCCCTGGCCGCCGTGCCGCAACTCGGCGTCCGCCTTCAGGAATGCCTCAACCTCTGGCGTTGGCGCGGGGCTCTCTGCCATGACGCCAATTATCTCCATGAGCCGCGTCATCGGCACAAAGGTTTTGGTATTGCGGTCATACAAACCGCCCTTGAACAGGGCCCGCGCCGCAACCTGCCCATCGCGATGCCCCGCATCAATAAAGAAGGTTTGCTCTATCACGACGAGCGTCTTGTCCCAGTTGATCAGCCGCGTCTCGAGCCGAAACTTCTGAAACGGGCGAAGTTCGCGCCGGTAACGGATCGTGATGGCGCTCGCAATCGGCGTCCATCTATGACGCACAGCGGCGCGCAACAACCCAGACCCCAGCATCATGTCAAGCCGCCCCAGATCCATCAGCGTCAGGTATCGCCCATTATTCATATGCAGAGACAAGTCGAGATCGTGCAGCCAGACGCGAAAATGCAGCACGGACATAGAGCCCGGTAAGGTCAACGGCGGGCGCCTTGAAGCTGTCAGCAGCAGCCAAATCAGTCTTAGCCACAGGTTCATCGATGCGCCTCAAGTTGCAGTTTCAGCCTCATACGACCGCACTCAATGGGTTAGATTGAAATTGGGCCTCGATAAGGCCTTAAATATTGTGTTTCGACGAGGCACACGAGCCAGTAAAGTTGCCAGCACAGAATCGGACTTTAACAGCCACCAAATCACAGACACCTATTGCCGGGGATCGATGCGCCAGACCGTAAGCACCATTGCTGTCCTGTTTGCCGCGTCGTTCGTGTTGACATCGAGCGTGGCCGGGGTGTCGGCGGCCCCTGGAGCAGCACCTGCGAAAGACCCTGCCGCAACCGCTCCTTCCGAGCCGCAGCCCGCTCCACCCGCTCAATCCACACAAGAGCCCGTCCAATCGGCGCTAGGCCGCAACGACCCCGCCCGGGCGATTATTTCTCACACCGAAGCCCTCAAGGATACCGGCCTTGCCAACGATCGCCGGGCGACGATCCTGAATGATCGTGCCGTCGCTTACACCCGAACCGGACAAATCAAATTAGCGCTTGAGGATTTCAATCGCGCTGTACAGCTCTTCGCCGAATATCCGGCCGCCTATAACAATCGCGGCAACCTGTTGCTCTCTGTTGGTCAGAACGCCGAAGCCATCAAGGATTTCGACCGGGCTATTCTGTTAGCCCCGGGTTATGCGGCGGCACACAGCAACCGCGCCAACGCGCGCCTGAAACTGGGACAAAC
The DNA here is from genome assembly GCA_043718455.1 of Hyphomicrobium sp. GTDB lineage: Bacteria > Pseudomonadota > Alphaproteobacteria > Rhizobiales > Hyphomicrobiaceae > Hyphomicrobium_B. Next base: position 2,818 of record JAYSVT010000069.1, on the reverse strand, counting down.
GGCCGAAGCCGTGATCGATTTCACGCGCGCCATCGAACTGATGCCCGCAAGCGCGCCGCCGCTCTCGGGGCGCGGCCTCGTGCATCTTGCAACCGGCCGGCCGCACGCCGCCATTCGCGACTTCTCGCGTGCCGTCAATGCGGATGCCCGCTTCGCATCCGCTTATCGCAATCGTGCAACGGCGCGTCTTGATATCGGGCAGAGCGACGAGGCCATCGAAGATCTGTCGCGCGCCATTGCTTTCGATATCAACAATCCCGAAATCTACGTTCTGCGCGGCTACGCGTACCTCAATGTTGCCAATGCGCCGTCAGCCATCAAAGACTTCACGCGCGCGGTCGAACTCAATCCGGCATCCGTTCAAGCCTATCAGGCTCGTGGCCTGGCACATGGCATTGCGGACGCTTTTGACGAAGCTTATGCCGATCTCAACCGTGCCATCGAACTTGATCCGCGTTCAGCCATTACCTTTGCTTTTCGCGCTTTCGTCTACAAACAGAACCAGCAAGGTGACGTCGCGGTCAAGGACATCGAGACGGCCTTGAAGCTCGATGCCAATAGCGCCGAGGTTCAATGGGCCAACGGCGAAATCGAAGAAGTGCGAGGGCGGCCCGATGCGGCTATCGTTAGTTTGCGCAAGGCTATTGAATTGCGGCCAGGATGGAAGCTTGCCGAAGACGCCTTGAAGCGCCTTGGCGCGGGCACTGACCTCAGCGAAGATCGTTTGATCGCGGGAGCCGGAACCGGCAGCTGGCGCGTCGTCATGCAGCGCAACGCCTACTTCGCCGTCAGTGATGATTATCCAGGGTTGCGTGTCGCGCTTGAAATGATGGGCGAAGGTCAGCCCAAACTCCTGGAGTGGGAACTGAAAAAGCCGCCGCATAAAGGCTACGGCGTTTTGCGTTTTTCAGGTGGCAGGGTCATCACAAAGAACGGCCCCGAAGACACCGAACTCGCGGCCATCGCCGATATCGAAAACGCCAAGGTCGTCAGTATTCAACCACACCGGCAGGGCCAGCGGATCGCGGGCTGGACCTGGGAAGAGGACCGGGTACAGATCGCCAGCATCGATGGCGTGACGGATGAATTCGCGTTGCGATCCTCGAAACCGGAAGAAACACCGGTTGCCGCTGTTCCGGTGGCTCCGAAGCGGGCAAACACAAACGCCTCGCGCAACGCCGGCTGGTCGCCATGGGATACGCCCTTCAGCTCGTCTCAACCCGAACGGCGCGAGCCGAAGCGCCAGCAGGCCCAAAAGCGCGCTCCAAAGCCCAAGAGTTTGTTTGATCTTCTTTTTAACTGACGCAGCTTGCCCGCCCTTGAACGCTCAAACAAAGTCGATGGAGTGAACCAAGCGCTGGGCTTGCCCGTTTAAGTTAATGCGGGCCGCTGCCGGCCGCGTGGGCCGGTGGGACATTGACTGCGTTCCTGTAAAGCCCACTAGAACCTTTCCGCTTGAGATCGAAACAAGTTTCTGGGGAATTCCCCTCCCCTCAGGGGAGGGGAGTCAATCTGCTACCGATTACGTATCAGTCGGAAAGATCCTAAGAGGCACATGACGCACGCTCCCATTATTCTCTGGTTTCGCAACGATCTCCGGCTCGGCGATCATCGCGCGCTGACCGCTGCAGTGAAGACCGGCGTTCCCATTATCTTGCTGTATGTGCTGGATGACGAAACGCCCGCCCAATGGAAAATGGGTGGCGCGTCGCGCTGGTGGCTGCATCACAGTCTCGCGGCGCTCGCTAAAGATATAGCGAAGAAGGGCAACACACTCATCCTGCGCCACGGGCCAGCGCGCGAGACTGTGCCCAAAATCGCCGCCGAGTGTGGCGCAGGGGCCGTATATTTTTCCCGCGGCTACGAGCCCTCGACCGTCGCCCTTGAGGCAGATATGAAGGCCCTGCTCGAGATGCGCGGAATAACGTGCAAGCGTTTCTCTGGCGCGCTGCTGCGCGAGCCTGAGGACATCCGCACCAACGCGGGAGGTGTGTTCAAAGTCTACACGCCGTTCTGGCGCGCCTTGTCATCAGAGTTCACTGTTGGGAAGCCCGTTGCCGCGCCCGCCGCCATTACGCCGCCAGACAAGCTGCCAAAAAGCGAAACGATCGCAAGCCTCGGGCTGTTGCCCCGCAAGCTTGATTGGCCGGAGGGCTTGGCGGCCGAATGGAGCCCTGGCGAAGCGGGTGCCAACGCGCGGCTCACCACGTTCCTTGAGAGTGCCATGAAGAACTATGCGGACGCCCGCAACAGACCGGATCTGCCTGGCACGTCGCGTCTCTCTCCACATTTGCATTTCGGTGAAATCACACCAGCACTCTGTTGGTACCGGTCGAGCCAAGCCGCCGCGCGCAACGCCGGCTCAGACAAGGGCCACGAAACCTTTCTCAAAGAGATTGTTTGGCGGGAGTTCGCGCACACGCTGCTCTTCTACTGGCCAACCTTGCCGGACGTGCCTTTTCGTCCTGAATTTTCAGCTTTTCCCTGGTCGGAAAATACCGAGCACCTTAAAGCTTGGCAGCGCGGGCAAACCGGCTACCCCATCGTCGATGCCGGTATGCGCGAACTCTGGCGAACAGGCTACATGCACAATCGCGTGCGCATGATCACGGCGTCTTTTTTGATCAAGGATCTACTCGTGCCGTGGCAGCGCGGTGAAGAGTGGTTTTGGGATACGCTTGTCGATGCCGATCTCGCCAACAACGCAGCCGGCTGGCAGTGGGTTGCGGGTAGCGGGGCCGATGCGGCGCCCTATTTTCGCATTTTCAATCCCGTGACGCAGGGTGAGAAGTTCGATCCCAACGGCGACTATGTGCGG
>JAYSVT010000068.1:0-7292 GCA_043718455.1 Hyphomicrobium sp. | reverse complement strand
GGAACTTGAGAGACGTACCGCATGACCACTGCCAAGGCCCCGGCAAAAGGGCACGCCGACATCAAGGACATGACCTTCGAGCGTGCGCTGAAGGAACTGGAAAGTATTGTCGGCCGCCTGGAGCGTGGCGACGTGGAGCTTGAGGAATCGATCACGATCTATGAGCGCGGTGAAGCCTTGCGCGACCATTGCGACCGGCTGTTGAAACAGGCGGAAGCCAAGGTCGAAAAACTGACGTTTGGTGCCGACGGCCGTCCCAAGGGAACCGAGCCGCTGGATCCTGAGCGCTGAGACCAGAAAGCTAAGGTTTGAACACAAAGCCCGAATTGTGTTTCCCCGAATTATGTTTCCCCGAATTATGTTTCAATGAAATCTGGTGTTCAGGCTGGTCTGTCCGGGAATAGGCGGGGCGCGGCGGATAAGTGCGAACATTGGTCCCTTGCGGCGCCCGGCCGGTGTGACATAACCAAGACAAGCTGATGCCATGCTAGGCACCTGTAATGCGACGTGCAATTCTTGGCGAAGGTACCGCCCCTTGAGCAAGACCCCGCTTCTCGACAGCGTCAAAATCCCAGCCGACCTGCGCAAGCTGCCGGAGAGCGCGCTGGTCAGTTTTGCCGCCGAACTGCGCCAAGAAACGATTGACTCCGTGTCGGTGACGGGCGGGCACTTGGGCGCGGGCCTCGGCGTCGTCGAACTAACGGTGGCGCTGCATTGGATTTTCGATACCCCGCGCGACCGTCTCATCTGGGACGTTGGCCACCAAGCTTATCCGCACAAGATCATTACGGGACGGCGTGACCGCATTCGCACGCTGCGCCAGCCGGGCGGGCTCTCAGGCTTCACCAAGCGCGACGAAAGCGAATACGATCCCTTCGGCGCGGCGCATTCCTCGACTTCGATTTCGGCCGCGCTCGGCATGGCAGTTGCGCGCGATCTTGAAGGCGGATCCAACAACGTCATCGCCGTGATCGGTGATGGCGCGATGAGCGCCGGCATGGCGTATGAAGCGATCAACAACGCGGGCGCGCGCGACGAGCGCTTGATCGTCATTCTGAACGACAACGATATGTCGATTGCGCCACCGACCGGAGCTCTTTCGGCCTACTTGGCGCGCGTCACATCGAGCGGCACGTATTTGCATTTGCGCGATTTGGCGAAGCAGCTTGCCAAGATGCTGCCGAAAAAGTGGGAACGGCGCGCGGCGCGCATGGAAGAATATACGCGCCACCTCTGGCAGGGTGGCCAGTGGTTTGAAGAGTTGGGCTTCTATTACGTGGGCCCGATCGACGGCCACGACTTGGGCCAGCTGCTACCTGTTCTGAAGAATGTGCGTGACGCCAAGCAGGGTCCGATCTTGCTGCATGTCATGACCAAGAAGGGCAAAGGCTACGCGCCAGCAGAAGCCTCGACCGACAAGTATCACGGCGTCAACAAGTTCAACGTCATCACCGGCGTGCAGGTGAAGCCCAAGCCCAACGCGCCAACGTACACCCGCGTTTTTGCCGAGAGTCTCATTCGCGAAGCCGAGAAGGACGAGAAGATCGTCGCGATTACGGCGGCCATGCCGGACGGGACGGGGCTCGATCTTTTTGAGAAGCGTTTTCCCCGGCGTATGTTTGACGTGGGCATTGCCGAGCAGCATGCCGTGACGTTTGCGGCGGGGTTGGCGACGGAAGGCTACAAGCCGTTCGCCGCGATTTACTCGACGTTCTTGCAGCGCGCGTACGATCAAGTCGTGCATGACGTTGCGATCCAGAAGTTGCCCGTGCGCTTTGCGCTTGATCGTGCCGGGCTTGTCGGCGCGGACGGTTCGACACACGCAGGTTCGTTTGATGTCGCGTATCTTGGGTGTTTACCGAATTTCGTGATCATGGCGGCAGCGGATGAAGCCGAACTTGTGCACATGGTCGCGACGCAAGCTGTGATCGACGATGGTCCAAGCGCGCTCAGATATCCGCGCGGCGAAGGCGTTGGCGTGGAAATGCCGGTTGAAGGTGTTCCGCTGGAAATCGGCAAGGGGCGGGTGCTGCGGCAGGGATCAAAGGTTGCGCTGCTGTCGCTTGGCACGCGTCTACAGGAATGCCTCGCGGCGGCCGATCAGCTGGCAACCTTCGGGCTTTCGACGACGGTGGCGGACGCGCGCTTTGCCAAGCCGCTTGACAAGGATCTCATCAAGCGCCTCGCGCAAAATCACGAAGTTCTGGTGACGATCGAAGAAGGATCAGTTGGCGGGTTTGGCAGTTTCGTTCTGCAGTATCTGGCCGAAGATGGCTTGCTGGATCGCGGGCTCAAAGTGCGCCCGATGGTGCTGCCGGATGTGTTCATCGATCATGGCAAGCCGGACCAGATGTACGAAGCGGCGGGACTTTCGGCCGACGGAATCGTTGCGACCGTGTTCAAGGCCTTGGGCCGCGATAAGCTGACCGGCGAACTCGGCGGCGGGCGGGCGTAACAATCCCCTCTCCCCGTTCAGTGCAGGAACGGGGAGAGGGAGAAATCTATTTCACTGTAATCTTGATGATCGCCGAGACGACCGGCGGGTTGTGCGGCACGTGGTTGTGATCACCGAGCACGAGTTGAAGCGTGTGTTCGCCGGGTTTTAATTCAACTGTTGCTTCTGTCTGGCCCTTGCCGAAGTGAACGTGGTTGGCGTCGGCTGGAATAGCCGATTTCATGTCGGCGACCGCGCCATCGACGATCAAATGATGATGGCCGCTATTTGCTTTCTCGGTTCCAGCCGGTGCGATGTCCATGCCTTCGATGCCGAACTTGATGGCAACCGGGCTTGAAACGGCCGCGCCATCTTTGGGTTCGATGATGAAGACTTTGGCGCCAGGCGGCGACGGTGTGCCGGCGGCTTCTTCGGCCAAGACAGTGAAGGGTGCGCTGATGACGAAGAGGGCGGCGGCAATCGACGTGCAGATATCGCGGCGGATCATGGGTGGTGTCCTTATCAGTGATTTCGCGGATGCCAGAGTTATAGCTGAGTTATAGCAGGTCGCGCGCGGCAGTGAACCAGACAGAAGTATCCGGCCGTGCGCATAATTCCCTTGACCCGCGGCTGAAGTGTGGCCTTCAAGGCATGACGACGCGATGCTGGACGACCGGGGATAGTGAGAAAATGGCGGCCGAATTTGAACTGCGCATTGATCGCGTTGGTGCGCAGGGCGACGGTGTTGCCGATGGCGGCTCTGGTCCTGTGTTTGTGCCGCTGACGCTGGCGGGTGAATTGGTCCGGGCCGATGTCAGCGGCGAAAGAGGACTTCTGATCGCGGTGATCGAACCAAGTAGGGATCGCGTGGCGCCGGTCTGCCGTCACTTTGGTGTTTGCGGCGGGTGCGCGCTTCAACATATGGCAGCGCCTGTTTACGCGGCTTGGAAGCAAGCGCAGGTGGTGGCGGCGTTTCGCTCGCGCGGGATTGACGCGGATGTGTCGGACGTTGTGACGTGCACGGGCAAGCGGCGGCGCGCGGTGTTCTCGGCCAAGCGCACGAGCAGCGGCGTCGTGTTTGGATTTCATGAAGCCGGATCGCATGAGTTGGTCGATCTCGCGATGTGTTCTGTTCTTGACGAGAGGATCGTCGCGGCACTGCCGACTTTGCGCGATCTTGTCTCGCCGCTCGTGTCGCGGCGCGGGGAGTTAAGAGTGACAGTAACGTGGACCGAAGCCGGGCTCGATATCGCGCTCGAAGAGTCTGGGCAAACTTTGACGCCGGAAATCAGGGCGCATATTGCCAAGGTTGCAAGTCAAGAACGCTTCGCGCGTGTCAGCATTTCCGATGATTTGGCGTACGAGGCGCTGGCGCCGTTCCTGACGATGGGGGCGGCCGAAGTTGTGCTGCCGCCGGCCGTGTTTTTGCAGGCCGTGGCCGATGCAGAAGTTGCCATGGCGGAGCTGATCGTTGCGGCCGTCGGCAAGGCGAAGAAGGTGGTTGATCTTTTTTCGGGCATTGGCGCGTTTACGTTCCGGCTCGCGAAGGCGAGTAAGGTTCTTGCAGCCGACAGCGACAAGGTGGCAATTGCAGCTCTTGTTGCGGCGTCGAAGAAGACGAGCGGGTTGAAGCCGATTGAAGCGATTGTGCGCGATCTATTCCGCGAGCCGTTATCAGGGACAGAGTTGACCGCTTATGATGCGGTTGTTTTTGATCCCCCGCGAGCTGGTGCCGAAGCTCAGGCCAAGATGATTGCACGTTCGAAAGTGAAAACGGTTGTGGCGGTGTCGTGCAATCCGGCGACACTCGCCAGGGACGCGCGTATTTTGATCGATGGCGGGTATAGAATCGAGAGTGTGACGCCGGTCGATCAGTTTTTATATTCGCCGCACATCGAAATGGTGGCGGTGTTGAGAAAATGAATGCGCAGGCCAAGGCAAAGAATCGTAGGTTGGGTTAGGCCGCGTAGCATAGGTATGAATTGAGATGCTCGTGGTCAAGCGGCCGTAAGCCAACAACCAAGAGCGGAGAGTTTCAGCATTGTGGATCTTTGTTCGTGCGTGAGGTTGTTGGGTTACGCCCCGGAACTGCGCGCGGTTTGCACCAGCGAAAAGCTGTGGCCGGTGCTAACCCAACCTACGTTTCATCGTTTTTCGTGGAGAGAATTTTTTCCACAAACTCTGGCACGACTTCAGTCGCTGGGCCGTAGATGGCTTCGGTGAACAGACTTGCGCCGTTTGAGGGCTCCAAGTTGAGTTCAACCGTGTGGGCGCCGTTATCGCGTGCGGCGGCGACGAATCCTGCGGCTGGATAAACGTTGCCGCTGGTGCCGATCGAAATGAAGAGTTCGCAAGCGGCGAGAAGCTCCGAGATGCGCGCCATGTGATAAGGCGTCTCGCCGAACCACACGACGTCGGGGCGCATGGCACCTCGCGCCGCGCATGATGGGCAAACGATATCGCGTGATAAATCTTCGCGCCATACTTGGCGCACCTCGCAACGGGCGCAGAAAATCTTCCAGACTTCGCCGTGCATGTGGATGAGATTCTGCGATCCGGCGGCTTCGTGGAGCGCATCGACGTTTTGTGTGACGATGGTGACGCCGGGGTGTTCTTTCTCAAGCCGGGCGAGTGCGGCATGCGCGGCGTTTGGGCGGCACTCGGCGTGGGCGCGGCGGCGCATGTTGTAGAAATCGTGCACGAGATCGGGATTGGCTTTGAAACCTTCGGGCGTTGCGACGTCGCGCCAATCGTATTTGGCCCAGATGCCTGTTGGATCGCGGAAGGTCGAGAGCCCGCTTTCGGCGGAAAGGCCGGCGCCGGTCAGGATGAGGATGTTGTCAAAGCGGGTCATGGTTTCAGTTTTCGGCTGCAGAGGGTGGCTCGGCCATACACGTTCTTTGCGTGGCTGCCCCTCACCCTAACCCTCTCCCCATGCGAAGTGCAGCCGCATGGGGAGAGGGGATTTGCGCTGAGCGGCGCGACCTTTTCGAAGTTAACCTTAAGGCCGATTCCGGCATTTTTCGCAGGGGTTTGAAATTGCTCGGCAATTAAAAATTCTCAAACTGATTTTTCCCCGCCCTTCGGGGTGAGCGCATACTGGCGCTTCGAAGTTTGAGGACGCGTGCGAATGTTCTGGGTGTTTGGATTGGTCTTGAGTTGGGTGCTGCTGGCAGCGCCGGGGGACGCGTGCGCCTCACTCCCCGCATTGCCCGCGGTGGCGCAAGAATTGGTCGGCCAAGACGATGGCCATCATGGCTTCGCCAACGGGCACCGCGCGAATGCCAACGCAGGGGTCGTGCCGGCCTTTGGTGATGTTTTCGGTTTCGTTGCCGTTGCTGTCGATGGTTTTGCGGGGCGAAAGAATCGAGGACGTGGGCTTGACGGCAAAGCGGCACACGATCTGCTGGCCGGTCGAAATGCCGCCGAGAATACCGCCCGCGTGGTTGGAGAGAAACTTCGGCTTGCCGCCGCGCCCGATGCGCATTTCGTCGGCGTTTTCTTCGCCCGTCAGCGCGGCAGCGCCCATACCCGCGCCGATCTCGACGCCTTTGACAGCGTTGATGGACATCATCGCGGTGGCGAGTTCGGCATCGAGTTTGCCGTAGAGCGGCGCGCCCCATCCGGCGGGCACGCCGTCAGCCACGACTTCGATGATGGCGCCGGCGGAGGAACCCGATTTGCGGATAGCGTCGAGGTAGGTGGTCCACTGTTCGGCCGCTTTGGCGTCGGGCGAGAAGAACGGGTTGTTGCCAACTTCGTCCCAGTCCCAGCGTTTGCGCTCGATTTTGTGCGGGCCGATTTGAATGAGCGCGCCGCGAATCTTGACGTTGGCGACCACCTTGCGGGCGATGGCGCCAGCCGCGACCCGGGCCGCGGTTTCGCGCGCGGACGAACGCCCGCCGCCGCGATAGTCGCGAATGCCGTATTTGGCGTCGTAGGTGAAATCGGCGTGGCCAGGGCGGTATTTGTCTTTGATGTCGCCGTAGTCTTTCGAGCGCTGGTCGATGTTTTCGATGGCGAGCGCAATGGGCGCGCCGGTCGTGACCTGACGGCCTTTTTCGTTATGGAATACGCCCGAGAGGATTTTGACTTCGTCGGGCTCGCGCCGCTGGGTGGTAAAACGCGATTGACCGGGCTTGCGCTTGTCGAGGAAGGCTTGGATCTCGGTGGCCTCAATTGCAATCCCCGGCGGGCACCCATCGACAATACAGCCGATGCCGGGACCGTGGCTTTCGCCCCAGGTCGTGACGCGGAAGAGGTGGCCGAAGGTATTATGCGACATGCGTGTTCTGACGCCTTTTGCGCTGCGGTTTGTCTGAGGAGGCCAAGCTCCGGAACTGATGCCTCTGCAACGCTCTGTTGCAGGCATGCTTCACTTGATGTCTTAGGAGCGCCAAGCACCCGCTGCAAGCCAAACTCGCTGGCAAAGTTCGTGACAAGGCGGCGCGACGCAGATTATCTGGTTGAAGTACTGCGTTCACCGCCGGTGAAGCCACGCTTGCAAGCCGGAATCAAACGGCGGTCAAAGACACGAAAGACGGACACTGCACTACGACTGTATCGCATCCACAACTCGGCCGAGCGCGCTTTGCCTGCCTGAACGCAGCCAGCGCCGCATCGAAGATCGCAGATGAGGAACCGTGATATGAATGGATCAGGCTAACCAGCCCGGACCGCGTTTTCCATGATAGTTCAACGTGTTTTTGGCACCCGGGCAACCTCGTGCCTGCCTACCTAAAGCTGCTCCGGCACGGACTGAGCCTCCGGGCTCGAGGGGCTTCAAACGCTGTTCACCGTTAAGGTGGGAAAGAGCCGGGGGCCGCTCCCCTGGCTCTTTTGCGTTTTTACCGCGATG
>JAYSVT010000067.1:0-2504 GCA_043718455.1 Hyphomicrobium sp. | reverse complement strand
GAGAAAGCTCTGGCTGTCATTCCAAACTTACCGCTTGATGAAGTTCCCTTCGGCACCGATGAGACGGGCAACGTCGAGGTGCGCCGCTGGGGCGAGCCTGGGAAGTTCGACTTCAAGCCCCGCCAGCATTTCGAGATCGGCGAGGCGCTGGGGCTGATGGACTTCGAGTCCGCTGCCAAGGTGTCGGGCGCGCGGTTCGTGTTTCTCAAGGGTCAATTGGCGCGGCTCGAGCGCGCGCTGGGCGCGTTCATGCTGGATATTCACACGGCCGACGAAGCGGACGGCATGGGCGGTTATACGGAGGTCAACCCGCCGTTGTTGGTGCGTAATCATGCGGCCTACGGCACGGGAAACTTGCCGAAGTTCGAGGCGGATTTGTTTGCAACTACGCTGCCTGCCAACGTGGACGCTAGTACATACGTCAGGATTGGAGAACTTTACCGCGAACTGATGGATCGACGTTCGAAAATAAAAGAAATTGAAACGCAATTGGACTTAGGAGCATCTGGTTTGGCCGGCAATAATCTCCGTCGCGATATAGCTGCCTACAAATATCAAGAAGATCGCCTCGGTTCTCGAATGCATAGCGAAGTTGCAGAAACGCAATTCTACTTGATCCCCACCGCCGAAGTCTCGCTCACCAACCTCGTGCGCGAATCCATCCTCGACGAGGATACGTTGCCGAAGCGCTTCACTGCATGCACCCCGTGCTTCCGCTCCGAAGCGGGTGCGGCGGGCCGCGATACGCGGGGCATGATCCGGCAGCATCAGTTCACCAAGGTCGAGCTGGTGTCGATCACGACGCCGGAAAATTCATTGGCCGAGCACGAGCGCATGACGAAGTGCGCGGAGACGATCCTGCAACGGTTGGGGTTGCCCTATCGCACGATGCTGCTGTGTACGGGCGACATGGGATTTGCTTCGCAGAAAACCTATGACATCGAAATCTGGTTGCCCGGCCAGGACGCCTATCGCGAGATCTCCTCGTGCTCCGTGTGCGGGGATTTCCAGGCGCGCCGCATGGGTGCGCGCTATCGACCGAAAATGGGAGATGATGGCAAGGTCAAGCCGCTGGAGTTCGTCCACACGCTCAACGGTTCGGGTCTCGCCGTCGGCCGCACGCTCGTCGCCATCCTCGAAAACTATCAGCAGGCCGATGGCTCGGTTCTCATCCCCGACGTGCTGCGCCCCTACATGGGCGGCCGCGAGCGGATCGTGAAGGCGTAACGACATGACCCTTGTCATCCCGGCATTTATTGCCGGGATCCAGGGTTCCTCCGAGCTGCGAACCTGCGGCGCGCTGGATCCCGCGGACGAGCCGTGGGATGACAAAAATTGGAATGCATGCGTGGGTATCGGCCGAAAAGCGCCGCCAATGCCTATAGTTCACCCTTCCAGATTGGCGGGCTCTTTCGACTCGGCCAACGCCCGGTTCAACTCGGCGCCCAGAATGATGATGAAGCCGGTGTAGTAGAAGAAGATCAGCGCCGATAAGAGCTGCGTCAGTCCCGCATAGAACCGAGTGTAATCGCTCACCGCCAGCCACCAGGAATAGAGCGTGGCGGCCAGCAGCCACATCGCCATGCTTGCGAGAACGCCCGGCCAAACTTCGCGCAGCGTGCGATGCCCCGCGACGAGCCACAAATGGTAGGCCAGCAACTGGATCGCCGTGACGCTGAGGACGATGGTGAAGCGGGTCGGCGAGGAAAACAAACCGTGGTCGATCAGCCATCGTACCGCGTGGAAGTCACTGCTGGCGGCGATGGCGGGACCCACCACCACGCCCCAGGCGACGACGAGAATGGCGATCGCCGTGATCAGCACGAAAAACGAACTCTGCAGGATGCAGAAGAGAAACGAGCGCGTCTCGCGCACCCGATAGGCGACGTTGAGCGCCGAGCGCAGGCTCTCGATGGCGCTGGTGGCGAAGAACAGCGCGACGGCGGCGCCCAGGGTCAGCAGGCCGTACTGGCTGCGGCCCATGACGCGCTCGACTTCGGGGGCGAGCGCCTGGGCGACGGGCTCGGGCGCCAGCTCGAAGAGTTGTTGGATGGCATAGGTCGCCAGATCACGACCGCCAATGGTGCCGGCGAGCGCGCCCAGAAAGATGCAGAAGGGAAACAGCGATAGCAGAAACGAGAACGCAATGGCGCCGGCCATCGAGAACCCGCTGTCCTCGAAGAGGCGCCAGAGCGCGCGCCGCCATATGCCTAGGCGTTTTTGCATTGTTGCTCCTGATGACTTCTACGTTTCCGCGCAAGGGGTTTCGCTCACTGATCTATCTCAACGTCATGCCCGCGGAGGCGGGCACCCAAGACACCTCTCGCGTTATGCTGCACGGATCATGGGTCCCGCCTTCGCGGGGATGACGTGCAGGGGGAGTGTAGAATTGAATCGGAGACGTTGGGGTAATCAGGTGCTTTCTCGGCTCCGAAGTCATGTGCGCCCTGGTTTCACTGCCACCGGCGCGTTAGTCTCGTACAGGCAATTGCGGGCAAGACGTG
>JAYSVT010000066.1:0-2504 GCA_043718455.1 Hyphomicrobium sp. | reverse complement strand
CCGCCGCCATGTTGGCCCTCAAGGATCGCCAGAACGATCCAAAGGCTACTGAGTACCTCTTGTCCGAGATCGACAGGCTTGCGCACTTGTTGCGCTTGTTGTGTCTTGGAACTGGCAAGCGCGTCAGGCGGTTCGCGAATGTCGTCTCGGCCATCCGTGATGGCAGCGCGCTCAATCCGAATCATCCTGTTTTCGCAATTTCGCGTGACGAAGTTCGCAACATCGCCTTTCATCTCAAGGACCTTCACAAGCGCAATCAGAAGATTTGCAAGCTCTTGCTCTTCCGCTTGAACGACGAGATTGAGGGTAAGGTTTCCGTCCTAGACCCAGAGCACTACACAATCGAGCATGTTCTACCTCAGCGGCCACCACGCACGAGTGAATGGTGCCGATGGTATCCGGCCGCAGACGTTCGCGGACTATGCACGGAGAATATCGGCAATCTCGTGCTCATTTCGCCAAAGCAGAATGACAAAGCCCGCAACGCGTTATTTTACACGAAGAAGCTGATCTACCTTGAGCGCGATGCTGGAGTGCCGCTATTGCCGGTCACGCGCGAAGTGCTTCAGAATGAAGAATGGCGCCAGCACGATATTGAGGCGCGCGAAGAGCAATTCTTTGCCCACTTGCGCCGGATCTGGCGCATCGATCTGCCAGCGCCACGGTCTGTTTCGGCCGCAGAGTCAGCGCACGCAGTTACGTCTTGACCGGTTGGCGTTGCAGTCCTTCAGCGATGAGTTTGCGCGTGCCGTCTATGCCGTAGAGAGCGATAAAAGAGCCAAAGCGCGGTCCCTGGCTTGATCCGAGCAGCACTTCGTAGATGGCCTGGAACCACGAGCGCAAGTTCTCCTTGGTGTAACCGTTGTTCTTTCCGGCTTCGAACACGAGATTCTGCAATTCTTCCGCGGTTGCCGCCGGTGCCGCCGACGCGAGAAGCGCGTCGAGGGCCTTGAGAGCCGACGCCTCTTCGGCTGTTGGTGCGCGGAACTGTTTCGCCGGTTTAACGAAGTCGTCATAATAGCGGATCGCATAGCCGGCAAGATGATCGAGGAGCGGGTGACCTTCGGCCGTGGCGCCCGGCGCGATGCGGCGGATAAAGCCCCACAGCACGCTTCTGTCGTGGGCATTCGACGCCGAGACGAGGTTCAACAGCAAAGCAAATGTGATGGGCAGTTCTGCGGTCGGCGGGTGGCCGGAGTGAATGTGCCAAACAGGGTTGTCGAGTTTTTGCTTCGCGTCCTGATTGGGATAGGCCGAGATATGTTGGAGATATTCGTCCACGGCGCGCGGGATGACGTCGAAGTGCAGCCGCTTGGCAGTTCTTGGCTTCTGAAACATATAGAGCGAGAGGCTCTCGGCCGGCGCATACGTCAGCCACTCGTCGATCGTCAGGCCGTTGCCCTTTGATTTCGAAATCTTCTTACCCTTGTCGTCGAGGAACAACTCGTAGACGTAGTGCTGCGGCGCCGTCCCGCCCAGGATCTCGCAAATACGGTCGTAAATGATGGCGTTGGATTGATGGTCTTTGCCGAACATCTCGAAATCGATGCCAAGTGCCGCCCATCGCATGCCGAAATCGGGCTTCCATTGGAGTTTCACATGGCCGCCGGTGACCGGAACCGTAATGTCCGTGCCGTCTTCGCCAGTGAAGGTAATGGTGCCAGCCTTGGCATCGACCTTCTTCATCGGCACGTAGAGCACACGGCCCGACGTTGGCGAAATAGGAAGGAATGGGCTGTAGGTTGCCTGACGTTCTTCGCCGAGCGTCGGCAGCATCACCGCCATGATGTCGTCGTAGCGTTCGGCGGCGCGTAGTAAAACGGCGTCGAATTTGCCCGACTTGTAATAATCTGTGGCGCTGGCGAATTCGTAATCGAAGCCGAACGTGTCGAGGAACCGGCGCAGCATCGCGTTGTTATGGTGGCCGAAGCTTTCGTAGCCGCCGCCGAATGGGTTTGGAACGACAGTCAACGGCTTGTGTAAATGCGGCTCGAGGAACGCCTTGTCTGGCACGTTGTCCGGAATCTTGCGCATGCCGTCCATGTCGTCGGAAAAGCACAAAAGCCGCGTCTTGATTTTGCCCTCGGTTAGCACTTCGAAAGCGTGGCGGAGCATGGTGGTGCGCGCGACTTCGCCGAAGGTGCCGATGTGGGGCAGCCCCGAGGGCCCATAGCCGGTTTCGAAAATGACGGTTTTTTCCGTGCCGCCCGGCACCCGTTCGAGGCGTTGCAGCAGGCGCTTTGCCTCTTCGAAAGGCCAGGCCTTGCAGTCGGCGGTCGCGGCGAAAAGCGCAGGGTCGATGGTTTGCGTGGTCATCTCGGACTTCGGGTTTGATGGAGGACATACAGGGCGCCATATGTATGGCGCGTGTTGCGGCGCACACTAGGTGGGGGCGAAGGGTCCGTCAATCGGATGCCGCCTCCAGCTGGATCATGAAGGCAAGGGTAGCGTCCGCCGCAGCCGTGAGATTTTCTTTGCGCGTGAAGCCTGATGCGCCGCGCGGC
>JAYSVT010000065.1:0-24872 GCA_043718455.1 Hyphomicrobium sp. | reverse complement strand
GGGAGCACAGCTATTACATCGACTACCGCAACGCCCGCGCCAAATACCTCGAAGCCTGGTTCGACCACCTCGTGAACTGGGAACACGTCGAAGAGATGATGGGCTAACCGTTTCTCACGATTTGCCCTCGGCTCTGCTCAAAAGTTGGGGCGTCCGTGGTATGATGCTGCAATCCAGCGTCGTGCCACGGGCGCCCCACCCACGAGCACCATATGTCTTTCACAGCTCTCCGCCTCTCCGCCGTCGATCTCTTCAAGCAGCTCCCTGCTGACGATCTCGCACAACTGGAACAGCGCCTTGTGCCATTACCCGTTCGCCGCGGCGTTGAGCTTGTGCGCCAGGGCGACGCGGCGGACGCGCTCTACGTCGTCGTCTCGGGCCGCTTCTCGGTCGAAGCTACCGGCAGCCCGGAACCCATCGCCGAAATCTCGTCCGGCTCTCCGATCGGCGAAATCGCCTTCTTCGCCGGCGGCCTGCGCACTGCAACCGTGCGCGCCATACGCGACAGCGTCGTCGTCAAACTGACCCGCGGCGACTTCGACGCCATCTCCGCGCGTTCGCCCGCCATCTGGCACGCGATCACCGCAAAGCTCGCCGTGCGGCTTGCCACCGAGACCCGCAAGACCATTCAGCTTCAAAACAAACCGGGCCCAAAGCCGAGGCCGCGTACGCTGGCACTCATGCGCGCTGGTGAGAGACCGATCCCGCCACCCTTTCTGGCAAGCTTTGAAGATGCTGCGCGCCGGCGCCCGGGCACACTTCTCATTTCCTCGCAGACCCTAACCGATCACGTTCCTTGCGGCGCCATCGAAACACTCGACGCCACCCGCACGCTCAACGAACTCGAAGGCCGTTTCGACACAATCGTGTTCATTGCTGATGACGCGCTCACACCTTGGAGCGAAAAAGCCATTCGCCAAGCCGATGAAGTTTTGCTCGTCGGCACCCAAGACGTTTTTCCCCCCGGCGCAGACGTCCCGGCCAACGCACTCGAAAACTTTCTGTTCAGTCTCGAACGCAAGCCGCGCTGCCGTCTCGTCATCGTTCATCCCAACGCCGACGCAGTACAGGGTACGCGCCACTGGCTGTCCGGGCGCCAACCCGAAATGCACCACCACGCCGCGCTCGGCTCATCGGCCGACATTGAACGGCTGTGGCGCTTCATCAAAGGCGAAGCACTTGGCTTTGTCGCTTGCGGCGGCGGCGCCTACTGCGCGGCCCACATAGGCATCTACAAAGCCTTCGGCGAAAAGAACATCGACTTCGATTGCGCCGGCGGCACCTCGGGCGGCGCTGCCATGGCCGCCGCCTTCGCGCAAAACGTCCCCGCCGCTGAGATCGACGCCCGCGTGCATCGCATGTTTATTCAAGGCAAGGCACTCTCCCGCTACACGCTACCGCGCTACAGCCTGCTCGACCACACGCACTTTGACTCCCATCTCGCACGCGAATACGGCGACGTGCGCATCGAAGATTTGTGGAAGCCGTATTTCGCCGTCTCCATGGACCTCTCGGACTACGCGGTCGAAGTGCATCGCACCGGCCCTGTGTGGGAAGCGATTCGCGCCAGCGCCTCGATCCCAGCGCTGCTGCCACCCTTTTACACCAGCGACGGGCGCATGCTGGTTGATGGTTCCGTCGTTTCCAACGTGCCCATCGACGTCATGCACCAATTGAAAAGCGGCCCAAACGTCGTCGTCAGCTTCAAACCGCCAGCGGGCGAGCGTTTCGCGGTCGACTACAAAAGCCTTCCCGCACGGCGCGATCTCGTCCGGCGATACTTGAACCCATTCACACGCAGCGGCTTGCCGAAGGCGCCCTCCGCCGCCACCGTTCTCGTGCGCAGCCTGATGGCCAACCACAGCCACTTCGAACGCCAGCTCGAACCAGACGATTGGCTGTTCGTCCCGCCAACGGACGTCAACATGGGCGCGCTCGATTGGCGCCGCCACACAGAACTCGTCGAGACAGCGTATCGGTATGCGTTGCAGGAGATTGAAAGGCGGAAAAAAGTGTAGCAACCATTAAGTCGATAGCGGACTTTTGATCCAAGGCGTTCCGCGTTCGACCACGGTGTTGGCGTAGATGATGAGTTTCCTGGCGCATGCGGTGAGGGCCAGTCTGTGGGGCTTTCCAGCAGTGATGAGCCGTTTGTAGTGAGCGATGAGAGCGGCGTTCCAACGGAAGGCCGCAGGCAAGGCGGCACAAAACAGCATCTCGGCCGCAAACGCACGCAGCTATCAGTTCCAGGATGCGCTCGGCTCGGTGATCGCGCTTGCCAACGATACCGGCCTCGTGACGGAGACCTACGCCTACACCGCCTTCGGCCAAACCGTCGCCAACGGCACACCGACGGCCGCGTATCGCTACACGGGGCGCCGGGTAGCCTGTCCCGGCGAAGGCCGGGAACGAAGAAACCGGGCTCTACTTCTACCGCGCGCGGGCCCTTCCTCGACGCTCGGCCGCTTCCTCCAGAACGATCCCATCGGCACCGAAGGCGGCATCAATCTTTATGCCTACGCCGGCAACGATCCGGTCAATCTCACAGATCCAACCGGGCATGCGAGTGAATCCAGCCCCTACTCCTGGAGTTCGTCCGACCTGGTGCAGGAGGCGCTGCAGCGTGATCCGCACGTCGGCGATCTCTTTGTGTTTCGCGGCGCGCGAGGGGACCTGATCAAGATCCTCTGGCACGACGGTCTCGGTCTGTCGCTCTATGCCAAGCGGCTTGAGCGCGGCCGGTTCGTTTGGCCGCCAAGCGTGACAGTAAGTAGGACGGGTCAAAATAAAAGGTGCTCGTCGTAGGTTGGCGTCAAGCATAGCGCAGACCCAACAATCCTTCGGGCAGCCAACACCCGCAGCTATCAGTTCCAGGATGCGCTCGGCTCGGTTATCGCGCTTGCCAACCCCGCAAGGGGACTTCCAAGTGGTCGTGCCCCGAGTGCAGATCGGGGCTATTGACGCCCGTTTCTTCGTTTTGCTGGTGCGGGCTACGCTTTATTCCAGCAGGGATTCCAAGTTGGCCGCGAACCGGGCCACTGGATGGAGGAGCCGCCTGGTCAAACGCCGATAGGCGCGCGCTGAGCACTCAAATTTTGTCGTCTCGCACGTTATCAAGGCGACGTACTCTTCGGGCCGCCTTCAGTGCCGTGGGTCTCGGTTTTGAGTTTGCCGAGATAGGCAAGAATAGCGTCAATTTCGTCCGGCTGAAACAAAAACTCCGGCATATCGGGATGCCCGGATACAATTCCCTCCGCCAGCGCTTCCGCCAAATTCTCAAGCGGATAGCGCGTTACTACCTGCCGGAATGGCGGCGCTTCTTTGTGGGTGCTTTCGCTTGTGGCGCCAATCGCGTGACAGCGCGCGCAATTCTTAGTGATGAGCACTTCGCCTTTGTCTGGCAATGCACCGGCGAATGCCAGACCTGGTGCGAACTGCACACACATCAGACAAAGCACACACGCTGCCTTAGCCGTCTTGATCCGTCCCATGCGCATGATCCTCCACCTTGCCGATCAGGAACGCCTAACGGCGTTTGATGCGGGGCTCCATGATACAAATCAAAATGGCTGGCGAGCTGAGCTTCATTGATATTTGCCATACTCTGAGAAGGGCCGAGCGCACACCAGCCCCAACAAAAAACGCCGGACCTGTTTGAGATCCGGCGTTTACTTTGAAGCCCAGATTTCCGAGCTTAGACAGTATGCCACAAAGGAGCGGTGCGCTCAAGATACAATCAGCGTTAACGGCCCACATTTTCGAATTGGCGGGCATCGCCTAGGGCTAACTTCCCGCCTGCACTTCTATTGCCGATTGCCGGTTGCCGGTTGTCTACCTCTTCGTGATGCTCTTGACGATGATGTTCTTGATCGTGGTCGCGGCCGTGCGGGCAATCGAGCGCTGCAATTCCTTGCCGATCATATCGCCCATGCCCTGCTGTTTACGTCCCGTCGTCGAACTGCGTCCGCCGCCCAGCACGCCGCCAAGCCAGCCGCCGATGCCGCCGCCCGCGCTCGCTTCCTGTTGGGCTGCTTCCTTCTTTTGCCCGAGAATTTCGCGCGCGCTTTCGCGGTCCAGCTTTTCTTCGTACTTTCCATAGTAAGGGCTGTACTCGATGACGCCACGCCGTTCTTCTTCCGACACGGGACCAATACGCCCTTCCGGCGGGCGGATTAGCGTGCGCTGCACGATCGACGGCTCCCCCTTGTTTTCAAGCATCGAGACGAGCGCTTCGCCCACCTTCAATTCCTTGATGACAACTTCGGTCTTCAAATCCGGATTCTGCCGGAAGGTTCTTGCCGCCGCATCAATGCCAGCCTGATCCTGCGGCGTGAACGCGTTCAAGCGATGTTGAATGCGGTTGTTCAACTGGCTCGCGATCGTGCGCGGCACGTCGGCCGGGTTTTGCGTGATAAAATACACGCCAACACCCTTCGAACGCACGAGGCGCGCGATCTGCTCGATGCGGTCCATCAGCGCTTTCGGCGCGTCGTCGAACAGAAGATGCGCTTCGTCAAAGAAGAATACGAGCTTGGGTTTTGGCTGATCGCCAACTTCCGGCAGAGTCTGCCAGAGCTTCGACAACATCCACAACAGGAACGTCGCGTAAACGCGCGGCGCCTGCATCAACTTGTCGGCCGCCAGCACGTTGATGATGCCGCGCCCATCGGGAGCGACGCGCAAGAGATCGTTGATGTCGAGCGCTGGTTCTCCGAAGAAGTGTTCCGCACCCTGCTCTTCGAGCACGAGCAAGCGGCGCTGGATCGAACCGACTGACGCTGCGGCGACGTTGCCGTACTTCGATTGCACTTCCTTGCCGCGCGCGCTGAGATCGTTCAACAGGGCGCGCAAATCCTGAATATCGACGAGACCCATGTTCTCGTCTGCGGCGACGCGGAACGCGATGTTCAAAACGCCTTCCTGAACCTCGTTGAGTTCGAGCAGCCGTGACATCAGCAGCGGGCCCATGTCGGCAACTGTCGCCCGGATCGGATGGCCGCTTTCGCCAAACACATCCCAGAACACCGACGGGAAAGCTTGGTTCTGATATCCTTCAAGCCCGATTTCCTGGGCGCGCTTAACAAGGAAATCTTTCGGCTCACCAACAGCCGCGACACCCGAAAGGTCGCCCTTGATGTCGGCGGCGAAGACCGGCACGCCTGCGTTCGAGAACCCTTCAGCCAAAATCTGCAGCGTCACGGTTTTGCCGGTGCCGGTCGCGCCCGTGATGAGCCCGTGCCGGTTGGCGAGGCGCAAATCCAAGTACTCGTTCTTGACGCTTCTGCCGACGTAGATTTTACCGTCTTGAAGGACTGACTGGCTCATGGTTTTCACCGCTTTTCTGCAGGACCTGGATCTTTAAAACGCCGACTCGGGCATCGCCCGTTTAAGCCGCCGTCTTGACACGCCAATATGGCGTTTGCAAACAACGTTGCATAGCTCCTGTGCCGGAAAACTGGCGTGAACGGGCAAACAGTTGTTCCGCCAAACCGGTAGCGTCAATCTTAACCCCAAAATGGGCGCGGCAATAGGGCAGCCCGGGGTGCCATTTTTTGCCTCGTCGCCAGGCGCTTTCGGCCGCTATAGAGAAACGGTAACACTGACGTCAGGGATCGCGCCACGATGACCTCTCCCACCCCGGATCAAAAACCCGATCTGAAATTGGCCTCGGAATTTCCCGCGCCCGGCTTTGAGCATTGGCGCGGCATGGTCGAGAAGGCTCTTAAAGGTGCAGATTTCGACAAGCGCCTCGTGACGCGCACCGCCGACGGCATCGCTGTCAAACCACTCTATGCCCGCACCGACGCACTCGTCACCGCGGAAGGCGCGATGCCGGGCGCCGCCCCCTTCACGCGTGGCACGTCCGTCGTGCGCGAGGGCCTCGGCTGGAACATCGCCACCATCCACATCGAGAGCGACCCCAAGGCCGCGAACGCTGCGATCCTGGAAGACCTCGAAGGTGGCGTCAACGTTATCGTTTTGCAAATGGGCGGCATCGGTTTGCCAGCGACCAAGGAAGCGCTCGATGTGGCGTTAAAAGACGTCATGCTCGACGTCTGCCCGATTGCGCTTGTCGCGGGCGAAGCCAGCTTCGATGCCGCGACCGCTCTCACGGCCGTTTGGGCCGCGCGCAACATTCCGAACGATCAGCGTTGCGGTTCCTTCGGCGCAGACCCGCTTGGGACGTTGGCACAACAAGGTCACTTGTCAGAACCCATCGATACCGCACTCGCCCGCGCCGTTGCACTTACCAAACTGGCGCTTGCGTTGCCGCGCGTCAGTGCGCTTTCGGCCAACGGCGCCGTGTATCATGTCGCAGGCGCGACCGAAGCCCAGGAACTCGCGTGCATGCTCTCGACGCTCGTCGCGTATCTGCGCGCCTGCGAAAAAGGGGGCATTGCACCCAAGGACGCCCTCCCAAAAATATCCGTGGCACTCGCCGCCGACGCGGACGAATTCTCGACAATCGCCAAGCTCCGCGCCGCCCGCCAACTCGTATGGCGCGTGGCGGACGCTTGCAAAGCTGGAGACGCAGCGGCGCATGTTCGCTTCGCCTGCCCAACCTCATACCGCATGATGGCCAAGCGCGACGCCTGGACCAACATCCTGCGCACGACCATCGCTTGCACGGGTGCGGCCCTTGGCGGCGCCGACGTTATTTGCGTGCTGCCTTTCACTTTCGCACTCGGCAAACCGGATGCCTTTGCGCGCCGCGTCGCCCGCAACATCCAGATCGTGTGCCAGGAAGAATCGAACCTCGGCCGCGTCACAGATCCCGCCGGCGGTTCGTGGTATGTCGAACAACTAACCGCCGAAGTCGCCAAGAAAGCCTGGGAGCTTTTCCAGGACATCGAAGCGCGCGGCGGAATAGTGGAAGGGCTGACATCCGGCTACGTGCAGGAAATGATCGCGCGCGCGGCAGAGGCCCGCGCCAAGCAGATCGCAACGGGGCGCATGGAACTGACGGGCGTCTCCGCGTTCCCCATTCTTGGCGACGACAATATCAAGACAGAACCTTGGCCGAAGCCCTGGGCCGCGCACGCTTCGCCTTCCGCCATCACTGTCACGCCTTTAAAACCGCATCGCCTCGGCGAAGCCTTCGAAGACTTACGCGACGCGGCGGACGCGGGCAGCGGCTACACCGTATTCCTCGCCAGTATGGGAGAGATTGCCGACCACAACGTGCGCACCACGTGGGTGAAAAATTATCTGGCCGCCGGCGGCATCGAAACCATCATTAGCGACGGCTTTGAGTCCGCTTCCGTCGCCGCCGCCTCATTCAATAATTCCGGCACGACCGTTGCCTGCATTTGTTCCTCCGACGCCGTCAACGCCACCCACGCCGAAATCACGGCACGCGCTTTGAAAGCCAAAGGGGCGACATGGGTCATGATGGCGGGCCGCCCCGATCCCAAGGACCTTGCGAAGGAAGCCGCTCTCCGCGCCGCCGGCGTCGATCAGTTCCTCTACGCTGGCACAGACGCGGTTACGATTCTGAAAGAACTGCACGAGAAGTTCGACGGTTGAGGCCGCGATGAAAAAAACCAAAGTTGACTACGCGCCGGGCTTTCAGGTCTTGACCGGAGACGAGCGATCCCAAGCCGCAACACTTGTCATCCAACCGGGCGACCACGTTGGGGGACCTGCAAACAAACATCGCGGCGCGGATCAATGGATCTACGTCGAAAGCGGCAGCGGCGAAGCAACGATTGACGAGAAAACCTTCCCGCTCGAAAAAGGATCTCTAATCCTGATCCAGCGCACCGAAGCGCACGGCTTCCGCAACACCGGCAACGCGCCGCTCAACATTCTGACGTTCTACGTCCCGCCCGCGTATGATGGCGACAGCAACGAGTTACCCGCCGGGATGCCATAACCATGAAAACCCGCCGCCTTGGACCGCACGGCCCCGACGTTTCCGCTCTCGCTTTGGGCTGCATGGGCATGAGTGAATTCTATGGGCACCGCGACGACACCGAGTCGATCGCGACCATCCATCGTGCCCTTGAACTCGGCGTGAACTTTCTCGACACCGCCGACATGTATGGTCCCCATATCAACGAAGAATTGATTGCGCAGGCCATCAAAGGCAAGAGGGACAACGTTTTCCTCGCCACCAAATTCGGCATCGTGCGCGACGCGGTTGATCCCTCGAAACGCGGTTACAATGGTCGCCCCGAGTATGTGCGCCAAGCTTGCGATGGAAGCTTGAAGCGTTTGGGCGTTGATGTCATCGATCTTTACTATCAACACCGCGTCGATCCGGCGACACCCATAGAAGAGACGGTTGGCGCCATGGCTGAGTTGGTGAAGGCCGGTAAGATTCGTTACATCGGATTGAGCGAGGTCTCGGCAAAGACGCTCGAGCGCGCGGTGAAGGTCGCGCCGATTACAGCCGTCCAGTGGGAGTATTCGCTGTTCACGCGCGACGCGGAACCCGGCGTGATGGATGCGTGCAAGCGGCTCGGCATCGGATTCGTAGCCTATAGCCCGTTGGGGCGCGGACTCCTGACGGGCACTGTCACAAACCAAGCGCAGTTCGAACCGGGCGACTACCGTCAAATGAGCCCGCGCTTTGTTGGTGAAAATTTCGACAAGAATTTGCAACTCGTCGAGAAGGTGAAAGAGATCGCGGCAAAGAAGGGCGTGACGCCCTCCGTCCTGGCACTGGCGTGGGTTATGTCGCGCGGAGATTTTATCGTGCCGCTGTTTGGCACCAAGAGGCGCAAATATCTGGAGGAGAATATTGCTGCGGCCGAGTGCGCGTTGACCGCGTCGGATCTAGCCGGGATCGACGCCGCGTTTCCTGCGGGCGTTGCGGCGGGCGAACGTTATCCGGCGAGCGCGCGTGGATCGGTCAATCGCTGATCAGTGCTCCTCACTCTGTTTTCAGCAAGCGTAGCGGCGCGCCTATTCGCTTAGATGTTTAAGCGTACCCGCGTTGCGTTCTAGATGATGCGCCGGTCTCCGGGCTCAATAGCCGTCGTCGCGACGATAGCGATTGTAACGGCTGTACCCGTTGTAACGAGACCGCCCCTCATACTGCGGCCGCGGTTCATAGGAACGTGCCCGGTAGTCATGGCACGCACCCGCTTCATCGACTTGAACGAGATCGCCATAGTAATCGATGTGGATGTGATAGCGCTGCCCGCGTTTGCAGGCGACGAAGCTATAGGGCGGGTACGACCGCTCGGTTTGAATGGCGTAATAGCCCAAATCACGGAGCTTGTGTTTGGCTTCGTAAAACGAGTGTACGCGCACGACAATCGAGTTTTGCTGCGTGCCGGCGATACCCTTTGCGGTGCCGCTTACGCCCGCCGCTTGGACGCTGGAAACGCTTGCCAGAAGCAATGCCAAACCGCTGGCGATTGTGAGGGGGCTTATCGTCATTGTGATCACTCCGTCGCATGACGTGTTGATGAATGCGCAAAATATGTTGCGCCTTCTTATCGCGGCCCCGCTCCGCTCTCAGACGATGGCATTTCGAAACTGAATGCTGACTTAGCGCGCCGTTCATTGGCGGTTCAGAATTCGTGGGGATCGGGGAGTGGTTGGTGTGGCGTGGTGCTGTTCCCGGACACCGCGCGCTCTACCGCATCCCCGGACGCATCTCTCACCACCCGCGTTCCCGGCCGAACGAGCGCCCGCAGGGAGATCGCGAAGAGCCGGGACCATTACGTGGTGCAATCTGATCTGAGACCTTGCCGCGACAGGTAATGGTCCCGGGTCTGCGCAACTTCGCGTGCCGCTTCGTCGCTCGCCCGGGACTGCGGGTGGGTGGGGGTGCGCTACTTTTCCGGCTCGTAGCCAAACTCGATCAGAACGTCATTGAACAAATCGCGCCAAGTGGGATTGGATTCTTCAACGAGTTCAATTTTCCAATCGCGGCGCCAGCGCTTTAAAAGCCGCTCCCGTTTGAGCGCCGACTCGGCAGTGTCGTGATGCTCGTAGTAGACAAGCCGTCCGGTCCAATACTTCTTCGTGAAGCCTTCTACCAATCGATCCCTGTGTTCCATAGTGCGGTTCGGAAGATCGCTCGTCATGCCAACATACAGCACGCCGCGCGGCTTGCTTGCCGTGATGTAAACGTGGAAATCTTTCCGCAATTCGAAGCCCATATGCTGATTTTAGCATGGATTGCGCATCTCTCTCCACCCTCATCCCGGGCACCGCTCTTTCCACCTCTTTTGGGGACACCGCTCTTTCTACCCGCATTCCCGGCCGAACGAGCGCCCGCAGGGAGATCGCGAAGAGCCGGGACCTTTACGTGGTGCAATCTGATCTGAGACCTTGCCGCGACAGGTAAAGGTCCCGGGTCTGCGCAACTCCGCGTGCCGCTTCGTCGCTCGCCCGGGAATGCGGGTGTGGGGAGTTGCGTATGGTCAGCAGCATTCGACGATTGTGATGTAGTGGTTGGTGGGGTTCCCTTTGAATTCAGCAACTCAGAACTGCGCCTCAAAACAATAGTTCCATCAATCTAGGTAGCTGCGGGAAAAGTGCTGCAAGCCCCGACATCAATGTCCCAAAAGTGGCGAATACAGCCAACCAAAATTCCCACTTTCGCAATTCAATGCGGCGTATCGCAACGGACTTGCCATGCCAATACAGCGTTCCACTTGCGTCAACGCCGAGTGCATCCATTTCATCTAGGCCAATCGTGCGAACACCTTTTGGCCATTCGTCAGGCCGCGCTTCGCGAGGTGGAATCGCATCAAGTTCTGCTTGACGATTTCGGATCGTGTCATCAGTCGTCATCGAGACCTCCGCATCATGTGTCACGCGCCTGCTACGGTCACCACTCACACCGCCGCCGCTTGGCCTTCCCCATACCCCAACTGCGCATTCAACTTCTCGACCAAATCCGCCGCTGCATCGGGGATGTTCGTGCCCGGTCCAAACACGGCTTTGGCTCCCATGCGGAACAGCTCGTCGTAATCGGCGGGCGGGATGACGCCGCCGACGACGATCATGATGTCGCCGCGCCCTTCCTTGTCCAAGGCCGCCTTCAATTCAGGCACCAGCGTCAAGTGCCCGGCCGTCAAAGACGATACGCCGACGACATGCACGTCGTTCTCGACCGCCTGTCTAGCTGCCTCATCAGCCGTCGCAAACAGCGGCCCGATGTCAACGTCGAAGCCCAAATCCGCGAATGCCGATGCGATCACCTTCTGCCCACGGTCGTGGCCGTCTTGTCCCAACTTAGCAATCAAGATGCGCGGACGGCGCCCGTCGTTCTTGTCGAAACCTTCGACCAGCTTCTTGACGCGATCCATGTTGGGATTCATCGCCGCTTCCTTTTTATAGACGCCGCTGATGGCCCGGATTTCCGCCTTGTGCCGGGTGAAGACTTTCTCAAGCGCAAACGAGATTTCGCCAACCGTCGCCATTTTGCGGGCGGCCTTGACCGCAAGGTCGAGCAGGTTGGCGTTACCTTTGGCACCCTCGGTCAAGGCGTCGAGCGCTGCTTGCACGTCCGTCTCGTTACGCTCGGCGCGAAGGCGGGCAAGCTTGGCCAGCTGCTGCTCGCGCACGCTCTTATTATCGACTTTCAGGAAGTTGATCTCGTGGTCGCCCTTGATCTTGAACTTGTTGATACCGGTGATCGTCTGACGCCCGCTGTCGATGCGCGCTTGCGTGCGGGCGGCCGCCTCTTCAATGCGCATCTTTGGAATGCCGGCGGCAATCGCCTTGGCCATGCCGCCCTGCTGTTCGATTTCGGCAATGTGTGTCAGCGCTTTCTGCGCCAGATCGTGCGTCAGCCGCTCGACGTAATGCGATCCGCCCCAGGGATCGATGGTGCGGCAGGTGCCGCTTTCCTGTTGCAATAGAAGTTGCGTGTTGCGTGCAATGCGCGCCGAAAAGTCGGTCGGCAAGGCAATCGCTTCGTCAAGCCCATTGGTGTGCAGCGATTGCGTATGACCCTGCGTCGCCGCCATCGCCTCTAAGCACGTGCGCGTCGCGTTGTTGAAGATATCCTGCGCTGTGAGGCTCCATCCGCTCGTTTGCGAATGCGTGCGCAACGACAGCGAGCGCGCGTCTTTCGGATTGAACTCTTCTTTGACCAGCTTCGCCCAGAGCAAACGCGCGGCGCGCATCTTGGCGATTTCCATGAAGTAGTTCATGCCAATGGCCCAGAAGAACGACAGCCTCGGCGCAAACGCATCGACGTCCATACCGGCCGCGCACCCAGCGCGCACGTACTCGATACCGTCGGCAATCGTGTAGCCAAGTTCGAGGTCGGCCGTCGCGCCCGCCTCCTGCATGTGGTAACCCGAGATGGAAATCGAGTTGAACTTCGGCATGTGCTCGGCGGTGTAGGCAAAAATATCCGACACGATGCGCATCGAAGGCGCGGGCGGATAGATATAGGTGTTGCGCACCATGAACTCTTTCAGAATGTCATTCTGAATGGTGCCCGCGAGCTTGTCCGCCGAGACGCCTTGCTCTTCGCCGGCAACAATGTAGAGCGCGAGAATTGGCAGCACCGCGCCGTTCATGGTCATCGACACGGTCATATCGGCGAGCGGAATGCTGTCGAACAGCGTGCGCATGTCAAGAATCGAGTCGATCGCCACGCCCGCCATGCCGACGTCGCCTTTGACGCGCGGGTGGTCGCTGTCATAGCCGCGATGCGTTGCGAGATCGAAAGCGATCGACAATCCCTTCTGGCCGGCGGCGATGTTGCGGCGGTAGAATGCGTTTGAATCTTCGGCCGTCGAGAACCCCGCGTACTGGCGAATGGTCCAGGGTTGCAGCGCGTACATGGCGGGGTATGGCCCGCGCAAGTACGGCGCAACGCCGGGGAACGTGTCGAGGAAATCGAGTCCTGCCGTGTCCGCGCCCGTATAGACCGGCTTCACCGGAATGCCCTCTGGTGTTTCCCAGATGCGGTCAGCCGGCACCGGCGGCGCTTTGGTTTTGGCCACTGGCGTCTCGAGGCTGATTTTTGTGAAATCTGGGATCGTCGTCATGCTTAAGGTTCCGGCTCGCTTTTTCGGGCGGCGTTCGCCCCTTGTTCCATAGGCCTCTGCTAGCACGGCATGACGCTTTTTGCGATGCGACAGCTTTTGTTGGGCACACAAGAAAAAAGACCGGTTCCTTGCGAGAACCGGCCAGTTGGGAGGGGAAGAAAAGCGCGTGGCAGTGCAAGCGGGATGAGAGGAGGAAGAACGTTAATCCTAGTCGCGTGCGGCACCTGCGATGATCGTCAGAAGCGCGAGACCGGGGATCGAAATCAGAAGTCCAGCCGTCAGAGCGGCGTATTCGTTGCCGGGCTCGAAAAGGGGTGTGAAAGCCAAATTGGCTTCCGGGAAGGTTGCGACGAGAACCGTGACCGCCGTTGTCAGAGCTGCGGTGGTGCTGGCGATAATTCCGGACATTGGGTCTCTCCTCGGTTGTCTGCTCGACCTATCTGCAGGTCTGTCGTCTTGAGGAAGAGAATGGTTCAAAGCCGGGACGCGCGCTGTTCCCAGGGGGACACCCGCTTAGCTGTAGATCCCGCGTGAGCCCTTTTGCGCTGCAAGCGCGCAAGAGCGCAAACCCGGACAGGAGCAACACAGGAGCGACAATGAAAACTGAAGGTTGCGAGCCACTCCCTCAGCATGCATTCATTGAACAAATCGCGCCAAGTGGGATTGGATTTTTCACCGCGCGGCTTGATTGCCGTGATGTAAACGTAGAAATCTTTCCAAATTCGAAGTCCATAAGCTGACTTTAGCATGGATTGCGCATCTCTCTCCACCCGCTTTCCCGAACACCGCACTCTCTACCGCATCCCGGGACACTGTTCTCTCCACCCGCATTCCCGGCCGAGCGAGTGCCCGCAGGGAGATCGCAAAGAGCCGGGACCTTTACGTGGTGCAGGTTGAACCGCGAATCGCTGCGACGGGTAAAGGTCCCGGGTCTGTGCAACTTCGCGTGCCGCTTCGTCGCTCTCCCGGGAATGCGGGTGGAGGGAGGTGTGCGTCACTCGCGACATCGTTGGGTCTGCGCTGACGTGTGACCTAACTTACTAGTGGCCGTGCTTAGTTGGCTGGGGCTGTTCGTCGTAAATTGATTTGATTCGATCAAACTCTACCCGCAAGATTTTCTCATCTAACAGCAGATGTTGAGTTTTCTTGAATTTGGCAATGAGCTCTGTTGTTAAGAGAAATGCGTCCCCGATGAATGACAACCCCTGCAGTCCGTTGCTATGCAGACTGCGCTCTGAAAAGACCTTCTTCAGTGGCACCCCTCGATATGCTATTTCTTCGCAGTCTACTGGCGAGTGAGCGAATTCTATTCGCGTATCGAAAATCAGGTGCAAGAGACAGATCGTATCGTCACTGATTGATAAAAATTTGCAGGCCTTTTGCAGCGATAGGCGAAAGCCCTTTTCATATACTTCTGGACCTGAAATATAGCGGTTAGCCTCGATGCAAAGGCTGAGTCGAATGAGAGTATCGATCCAATTGAAAAGGCGACGTAAGCTTTTATCGTCTAGGCTGAAGTGAGGGCCGATCAATTCATTGCATCGATGCCCTCGATGATAATCCGGTGTGTAAGAGGCGAACGCACACCACGAGTAGCTTTCATCGTCGAGCATCAAGTAGTGGTCTCCCAGAAAAAATATGCTTTTCCGGAATTTGACCGCTGCCCCGATAGCAGGCAATTCAACGTAGTCTGGCCAACTACTTTGTGCTGCGATATTCTTAAAATTGCGCCTTACGCCTTTGGGGGCGTACTGCGCAATCTTGCCGAGGAATTTTCGGCCATCGGTGGCGCCGGTTGCTTCCTCAAGCCTAGGGCTCTTAACTGTCATCGTCCACCCTAAGACTTCTTGCCCATTCAGTAAGATCTTTTTTGCGGCACTACCCCAGTACTTGTTGATAAAAACGATTGTCGGACAATTTAATCCGCCGCCGCTTGTCCGCCCATACCCCGAACTGCTTGTTCAGTTTCTCATCCAAATCCGCCGCCAGGCTCTTTGTCATCCTCGATGCGGCGAGCCCGTCGAGGCGCATCGGGGTTCAGCGTAAAAAGCGCCGAAGGCATCGAGCGATAGAAGTTTTGCGCTGGATCCCCGGCCTGCGCAATTGCTTGGCCGAGGATGACGAATGTGAACCTCAATCCGCCGCAAGCGGAGATTGCCGCCTAAACGGTTGCCCCCTTACTTCCGCGCGCCGCGAAATCCCGTGGCCAAGACGTATAGCTCAGCGGAATCCGCGCGGCTCGCTGGCGGCTTCACGTGTTTCACCGACGTAAAGTTCGTCTTCAACAGATTAAGCAAATCGTGCTCGGTGCCGCCTTGAAAGACTTTGCACAAAAAAGTCCCGCCTGGCGCCAGCACATCGACGGCGAAGTTGGCTGCCAATTCTGCGAGCCCCATGATGCGCAAGTGATCGGTGTTCGTGTGCCCAACCGTCGGCGCGGCCATGTCGGACAAAACGATGTCGGCGCCCCCATCGCGCAGCATGGATTTGAGCTTGGCTTCGGCGCTTTCGTCCGTAAAATCCAACTCCACAATCTCAACCCCGGCAATCGGTTCCATGCCGAGATAATCGATGGCGACAACTTGGCCCTTGCCCTCAAGCGACTTGACGCTTTCAGCCGCGATCTGGCTCCACCCGCCCGGCGCCGCGCCGAGATCGACAACCCGCTGTCCCGCTTTCAGCAGATGATGACGCGCATCGATTTCCTTCAGTTTGTAAGCCGCGCGCGAACGCATGCCCTCGCGCTTGGCAGCGGCCACATAGGGATCGTTCAGTTGCCGCTCAAGCCAACGCTGCGAGCTTGCCGAATGCTTGCGCGCATTCTTGAGGCTGGTCCGCATTTGCCGCTGGCCGCCTCCTGGACCCAGGATTGACTTATTCGCTGGACCTTTTGTTGGACCCTTGCTCACGTCACGTCTCCAATCGGTCCATCATTGCTAAAGCCCATTGGGCGCGGTGTGCGGCGTCTGCGTCCCTGCCGCCAAACTCCGTCCTCGAGCATGAGAGATGTGAGGATGCCTTCACGCAAGCCACGGTCGGCGACGCGCAATCTCTCGGCCGGCCACATCCTGAGTACCGCTTCAAGAATAGCGCAGCCCGCCAAAACCAAGTCGGCGCGATCGCGGCCGATGCAGGGCTCCGCGATGCGCTGCTCGTAGGTCTTGTTCAAAAGCGACTGCGTCACGCCCGCAACGTCGGGTACCTTCAACCAGCAGCCATCGACTTTATTGCGATCATAGCGCGCAAGCCCGAGTAGGATTCCGGCAATCGTCGTAACCGTCCCTGAGGTGCCGAGCAAATGCACTGGCCGGCCGGCGAATTTCTGCCTGAACGCGTGGCGATCTTCAAATGGCTGAAGCATACTGGTGACGGACGCTACCATCGCTTCGAAACTTTCATGCGTGACGCTGCGTCCATCGAAACGTTCAGCCAAGCTGACGACGCCGACAGGCAGAGACGTCCACGCCGCAATAGCATCATCTGCCGCAAGCCGTCCGCCCGGCCCGCGCCGCCGCGCCCCTTCGCGCGTCAGATCCAAACATATGATTTCCGACGACCCGCCGCCGATATCGAAAACGAGGACATAATCAACAGCCGGGTCAATCAGAGACACGCAACCCGAGACGGCGAGCCGCGCTTCATGTTCGGGACTGAGAATTTCGAGATCAAGCCCGCAGCGATCGCGCACCCTGCTGATAAACTCCGGCCCGTTACCGGCCACACGGCAAGCTTCGGTCGCAACCAATCTCGCGCGCGAGACCTCATGACGCTCGAGCTTCCCAGCGCACACTTTGAGCGCGTCGATGGTCCTGTGCATGGCGGCTTCAGAAAGATGCCCGTTTTGTCCCAAGCCTTCGCCTAAGCGGATAATCCGCGAGAAGGCATCGACGACACGAAAGCCGCGCCGCGACGGACGGGCGAGCAGCAGGCGGCAATTGTTGGTGCCAAGATCCAGCGCGCCATAAACGCTGTTCTTCTCTGTCGCGCGCTTGTTCTGAGGTGACAGAGTCTGAGGTGACGGCGTTTGATGCGGTTGACCGCCTTGGCCGGACGCAACGTTAACTGCGCGCGGTTCTCCGGCGCTGTTGGTTGTGCCGCTTGCTGCCGTTCCCGTCTCAAGCGGCCCATTGCGGGCGCTCGAGGGCTCATGAATTGTATTCACACCACGTCTCCAGGGCCTGGCATAGCAGCGCCGCTCGGTTGCCGAGCGCCAGCTGCGATCATCAGGCCTGTTTCTGGACCAAACTTGAAACTACCTTATCAGGTCGCAGCGGTGCGTAAAGCGGCGGGTTGCGGGCCGTAGCGAAGTTAAGCATTGTGTTTGCAAATGCCGCGGAGTTTCGCCCTCATGTTTTCCCAACCGCATCCGCTCGCTGCAGCTTTGATATCGTCGATAACAGTCGCGCTGACCGCAGCGCTCTTGGGGCCGCTTTGCGATCCCAGCAACGCAGCAACTGCCGCAGAACCGGGCAATGCTGTCGCGCTGCCCATCGTACAGATCGCCGCCAGTTTGAAGAATGGCTATCCCGGTCTGATTAAGGGTGTCGAAAGTAACGGCGTCGTCTTTGCCGACGGCACGCGGCTTCCACTCGACGACGGTCAAAGCAATAAGCGCTTTGCTGACTGGCTAGAGGCGCCAGATATCGAAGATATGTTTCGTATTCCATACGTGGCAGGTGACGTGAAAAGTCCGCCCGCAATCAACTCCGATCCAGGCCGCGCGCGCAACAGCGCGTTCTTCGCTCATGTCTATGGCGATTGCCGCGGCGGTAACTTTGCCAAGTCACTGGTTGACATCGTCTGGCTGCCAAAGAAATCCGGGCTGAAGTTGAAGGTGTCCAAAATCAACGGCGCAGCCGAACGCCTCACAGCCGTATCGCTCGAACTCGACGCCTTGCCGGCATCCTTCGACGCGTATCTCTTTCCGTCGGCCGGCACCTACAGTTGCCGCGTCGTTGCCGGCACCAAAAATATGTCGGCGCACAGCTATGGCATCGCCATCGACATCGCGCTGAAACATGCCCACTATTGGCGCTGGACAAAGACGGCGGCCGGCGGCGCGATAGATTACAGGAATGAGATCCCTATGGAGATCGTGCGCATTTTTGAGAAGCACGGCTTTATCTGGGGCGGCAAGTGGCATCACTACGACACCATGCACTTTGAATACCGGCCAGAGCTGCTGCCGCCGCTAACCCCGTTAGCGGCGCAACCGGTTGATCGAGTTTCGGCGCCCAATTGAGTTGGCACTGCTCGGGCGCCTCAGATGACGGTCCGCCCTCGTGTTTTTTTGATACCGCCGATCGCCTATCGCCGGTTCGCTTGCCCAACCTCCGGTCAGCTGTTATACCCCGCGCTTCTGGCGGCACTTACCCCGTCTGATCCTGGTTCATGGGGAATCGTCTAATGGTAGGACTGCAGACTCTGACTCTGCCTGTCTAGGTTCGAATCCTAGTTCCCCAGCCACTGAAAACACACAATAAATTTTGTTTTTGGGACAGGTCCAAGGTCAATTTTTGCAAACTGGGTGGTATATGGGTGTAATAAGAACTGAGCTTGAGTGAAATCATAGAGAACGTGGCGAGCGCTTCGGCCGACTCGCGCGCCCAGCGTTTCGCCGCGCATGGCCGGGCTGGCCGCAAACCGCTGCGACGTGCACCCGGCGGGGAGTTGTTCCTGCGCAACCTGCGCTAGGCACCTAAACAAGACGCAGGTCAATATGGCAGAAGCGCTTGGAATGAAGCAGTAAGGCGTTTCGCGTCTCGAACAGCGCAGCGACCTCTTGCTCTCGACATTACGCGGCTTTGTCGATGCCATGGGCAGGCGAGCTGCGGTTGATCGCCGAATTCCCGGATCGCGCACCGGTGGCCCTTTCAGGACCGGCAGAGCTTAAGGCTAAAACTGTGCCGACAAAAACAGCGAAGTAGGGAGTGAAGGACAAGCATCCAAAGTGAGCGTCGGCGGGTAATTTCGTCTAATCCTTACTCCCATCGAAAACCGCATTCCTGAGCGGCTAAGACCACAGAGATCGCGCTTCACCGCTGTGCAAGTGCCGCCAATCGTCCGGAAAGTAGCTTTAGAAATGATATGCTCACAACTCCGGAATCGCATTCAGGAACCAATTTGTGATTGGACGTTGAGTAATCATCCGATCACGTTACCTCACGTTGAGGATTTGGTTTTAACCGGACGTGCGGGGGTCCATAACATCGGAGACGAACATGCCGTCTCAGTGGAATCGACTTTGCGAAATTCTCGAGCGTGCCGAAACCATGCCCGCCAAAAGCAAATCGGCTTACGTGGAGGCTGCGTTCACCGCACTCGCCTTGGAATGTCACGCCAAGGTAAAGTCGGCGCGGGCACTCAGGGCTATGCCATCCAAAATGCAGCGCAAGTCGATCGGCCACAAGGCCAACGGCCAAAAGCCGCGCAAGAAGCGCCGCTCGGCAATTTGAAATTGGCGTCGCCAGCAGCGGCAAAAAACTCTGACGTTCGGAAGTAAGTTGTCCGACGCTTGCGGATCGAAACACATCCGCAACCTTGCAAATCTGGACGACGAGTCCACAATTGCAATGATGGTTAGGCGCTGCTATTTGAACTTGGCGTCACCTGCGGCGGCCAGCATCTCAGGCCTGCGAAAATAGATCGCCCGCCCCATCCGGATTGGCGGATAGCCGCGAATGAGCACGATCTGCTCGTCGGCGCGCAGGCCCTGCACGATTTCATGCGGCAAGATTAGCGGGCGCTTCTGCAGCGAGAACGATTGCGTGCCCTTACCCGCCGCCGTCGGGCTCATCGGACCAAACAGCATCGACGTGCCGTGCGATTGGTTCTCAACCCGAATAGTTGTATCGCCGCAGCGCTCCGAGAGATGTTTGGCGGTCTCCATGGATTTAACGGCGGCGTAGCTGACGAGCGACACGCCTTCGAACCAGCTTGTCGCTCCCTCTTTGCCAAAGTGATGCTCCAGCTGGCCGACGCTTTGATAGAGCAGCATCAGCGTGATGCCATACTTGCGGCCACGGTCGCGGGCTTCTTCCAAAATGTTCATGCGCCCGAGCAGGTCGGCTTCATCGAGACAGAATAAGACGCGCTTGGCGTGGCGGCCACCGGCCTGCACCATGGCGCGCATCAAGCTACCAATGATAACCCGCCCGACGGCGGGATAGCTTTTGAGGATTTCACCCGGGACCTGGATGAATACGTCGAGCGCGCCGCCCGGTAGGTCGTGCGCCTCAAACGCAGAACCCGCCACCAGCGCGGCATAGGGCTCCAGCGACAGCCACTGGGTATCCTTGGCGACCGTCGAAGCAATGCCGGTAAAGGTCTGATCGGCCATGCCGACAAACGGCGCCAGTGTCTCGCGCACCAGCCGCACATTGGTCTCTGAGACAATCTCTTTCAGCCGGGTTTTGAGGTCAGTCTCGGACAGCGATGTGAGGCTGCGCAGCGCCCGAAGTGTGCGGTCCGCCTCATAGGCGTCACTGGTCAGCACTGTCAGCAGCAGGCCAGTCATCAGGTTGTGGGCCTGGGCTTGGAAATATTCAGCAGCACCGCCGTCCTTGCCCGAGCCTTCGCCACAGAGAAGTTTGGCAAACGCCACCGCATCCGCCGCTTGGTTCCGGCTATGCAGCAAAGGGGCAAGCACGTTGAAACCTTGAATGGTCTCAAGTGGCGCGGTGGGATCGAGGACAACGATGCGGCGTTTGGGTTTGAGGCGGCCACGGGCCCCCTGCACTAGGGATGCCACTTCGCACGCCGGATCGAGCACGACCATCGAGCCCGAATATCTCAGCGCCGTCGGCACAACACACGACGTGGTCTTAAACCCGCCGGAGCCCGCGAACATGAGCATGTGGGTTGATTCAAAATTGAGTTTGAAGGTTGCGAGTGGGGCGCGTCCGCCGTCGCCCCAGGTCGCGCGCAGTTTAAGATCAAAGGCGAGCCCCGCGATGGCTTTTTCGAGATCGGGCCGGGCGCATTCGCCGATGACGACTTCGCCATCCGAAGGCAAGAGTTGAGCGACGGTATCATGGCTCATCCAAGTGGCGTCGCCGAAGCTGCCCTGAGCAATGCCTTGGAAGTTGAGCGTACTCCCGACAGTGCGCTTCAAAAGCAGCGCCATCAAAAGCGCGGCCGTTGCAATTCCGGCGTAGAGCACCGGATCAACATCGGCGAGCCGGAGAAAAAACCGCCGCCCTGGCGCGGGCGGCGCGAGGAACGGCCCGAAGTTCTTCGCCACCAGCACCCAGAGCATCCCGGTCGAAACCACTGCGCCAAGGCAAACGGCGTGGCGTGACACGCCGTCGGCATAGGTCAGCAGAACGCCGGCAACCGGGCCGAGGACCAGCAGACCAAACAGCGCCCCCGGATAGATGTCTGGCGGCGGCCAGCCGGGAGGACCGGCTTGCGGATAGAGGACCCCCAGCGTCAGGGCGGTGACAGTCAAGACCGCCACGGCACTGAGTACCATTGGCGCCTCGCGCTTAAGCGCCGTCATCGCTGCCGCGCACTGCACTTGCAAAAGCGCGGCCCACCTCGCGCAGATGCTGCTGTTCGCCCGGATCGCGGGCGGCATCGCGATGCGTCACCAGCAAGCCCAAGAGCGCCATGGCATCGACATGGCCGAGCCCGGCCTTGATGATGAGACCGCCGAGTTGGATCTTGTGACGGGTATCGACTTTGCGTTGATCGGTCATGAGGTGTCTCCGCTCCCGCTCAAGACGCGTCACTGCGTTTTCGAGGCGCAGCATGGCTCGGCCCGGCGTTCTGAAATCGTTGCACCACTTCTTTCAGCGCGTCTTCAATCGCCGCGACGTCGGCATCGATCAGATGCAGACCGGCGCGCTCGCACAACAACCCGATTGTCTCACGGCGCTTGCGCATCATAGCTGTCCGCTTTGCTTGCAGCGCTTCAATCTGCTTGTCGATGGTGGAGAGCAAGGCACTTTGCGCCTTGGCTTGGCTTGCCGGATGCGCCTTGGTCATCTGTCCCCTTTGAGAATTTTTAACGCGCACGCAGTTGCACGTAAAACACTTCACCAACGCAACGACTCAGGATAGGAACACTTCTGACGTGCATTCCATTGCGCGTCCAGAAGAAGTGTGAGAAAGTCCGGATGGCGCAATTATGCAATCTTCGGCGATTGCTGTTGCGGGTGCGCGTTAACAAATTTGAAAAGGCCCGATGGCGATTGCGCACTTCTCAGCAAGCTTCATTACGGCAGGACGCAGTCCGGTTGCGGCCGCCGCCTACCGGCATCGCACCGAGATGACCGACCGGACGATAGCCGAGACGTGGTCGTTTACGCGTGAGACAGATTTGGTGCATGCCGAGATTTCCATGCCGGTCGACGCGCCGCAATGGATCCAAGAGATTGTCTCAGCAGAAATCGTTTCAAAGAGCAGCGAGCAACTGTGGAACGAAGTAGCGGCCCAAGAAAAACGCCGCAACGGCCAGCATGCCCGCGAGTTTGTGATTGCGCTGCCACTTGAGCTGACGCGACCGCAAAACATCGCGCTGGTGCGCGACTTCATTCAATCAGAGTTCGCTGCCAAGGGCATGATTGCCGACTGGGTCTATCACGACAAACCCGGCAATCCGCACGTTCATGTGATGCACACCTTGCGGATGATTGGGCCGTCCAGCTTCGGCGCCAAGCGCATTGCCTTGCTGGACGACACCGGGGCGGTGCGCCGTCACAAAGGCGTGCCGTTGTATCGGCCATTGATCGGCACGCGCGAAGATTTCAAAGCGCTGCGGCTGGCCTGGGGCGCTTTGGCCTCCCAGCATATGGCGCTTGCCGGACATGGCGCAGTGGTCGAAACCCGCTCGTTTGCAACGCTGGGGTTGGAGCTGCCGCCATCGATCCATCGCGGGCCGTCGGTGACGGCGCTTCGCGGTAAATCCAAACCCTGCGGCGTCGATCTTTTTATCGGCCTCGACACAAGCGACGCAGCGGCCAAGATCATTGCCAACCCAGCGCTGCTGCTCGATGTCATCGCGATCGAGAAGGCAACGTTCTCGGCTCGCGATATCGCCCGCGCCGTGCACCGCTACAGCACAGACAAAACTGCATTCGATCAGATCCTGGCCAAGGTCATGGCGGCACCGGAGTTGGTCACCTTGCGGCCCGATGTGCACGATGCCGAAACAGGTCTACGCGTTGCGCACGCGGTCTATTCCTCAGCCGCCATGATCCGGCTCGAAGCCAACATGGTCGCGGGTGCCTTGAGACTGAAAGAGACAACTCGGCATCGCCTTCGCCGGCGGCACCATGCAGCGGTTCGACCGGTTTCAATAAGCGATATCGCAAGCGCTGCGATCACGCTGACAGACGAACAGCGCCACGCGGTCGCCCACATCACGGGAGCCGAAGGTATAGCCGCCGTCGTTGGCATCGCCGGTGCCGGCAAATCCACCATGCTCGGCGCGGCGCGCCAGGTCTGGAACTCGTACGGCAAGCGCGTCGTCGGTGCCGCTCTCGCGGGCAAAGCCGCAGAAGGCTTGCAGCGGTCGTCGGGTATCCCAAGCCGCACCATTGCGGCCTGGGAGTACGCTTGGTCCCAAGGGCGCGAACGTCTTGCATCCGGCGATATCCTGGTCCTCGACGAAGCCGGGATGGTCTCATCGAAGCAGATGGCAGCGCTGGTTACCGCGGTTGAGGCGGCAGGTGCCAAGCTCGTCCTCGTCGGTGACGCCGCCCAGTTGCAACCGATCGAAGCCGGGGCCGCGTTCCGGGCCATTGTCGAGCGCATTGGCGCGGCGGAACTGTCCGATGTCCGCCGCCAGCGTGCCCTGTGGCAACAACAGGCGACGCAGGACTTGGCGCGCGGCAACGTCCGGCGCGCGCTCGCCGCGTATCGCGCGGCGGGTTCCGTTTATCAGCTGGCAACGCGGGTGGAAGCCATTGCCGAGATTACGCGGGATTACATAGTGGCGCGCAGTGCACGGGCCGCGTCCGAGACGCTAATCCTGGCGCACAGCAACGCCGATGTGCTGGTCCTTAATTCGGCGGTTCGCGCGGCACTCAAAGATCGCGGCGACCTTTCGATTGAGCTGCCTTTCGTCACGGCGCGGGGCGTGCGCAGCTTTGCGCCAGGTGACCGCGTCTTGTTTCTCGAAAACCGCCGCTTGTCGTCTGAGACCGGCGCAACGGATCCCGTCGCCGTCAAGAACGGCATGCTCGGAACGGTCGTCACGGCCGCGAACAATGTTTTGACGGTCGCGCTTGATGGCGGTTGGACCACCACCTTCGATGCCGCCACCTATGCCCATATCGACCACGGCTACGCCGCGACCATTCACAAAAGCCAGGGCGTCACCGTTGACCAAACGCTCGTCCTCGCCGCTCCCACAATGGACCGGCATCTCGCCTATGTGGCCCTGTCCCGGCATCGCGAGGCGGTGACGCTGTATGCGCCGCTCGATAGTTTTTCCGATCGCACGCTTGAAGTGGCGTTGAGCCGCTCGGGCGCGAAATCATCAACGCTGGATTACAGCCAAAACGACGTACTGCGTCTGCGCGGGTTTGAGACGCTCAGTGAAATCGTTGAAGCGCTCCGCGCGTACGTCGCAACCCAGCGCCAAGTGGTTGCTGATGTTGCGCGCCGCCTGCGTGCGGCTGTGCCGCTGGCTCTGCGCCAGCCCGAGGCGCGCGATCCCGTTCGTACTGTTGCGTCCCTGCGTTCCTTGAAACCTTCACATGAGGACCAGATGGCCATGGAAGCCAAAGATTACATCGTCGACTTCGATCCTGAAGCGCGCACCATCCGCTATCCCTACAATGCCAGCGCCAACGAGATCGTCTCACGGTTTGCGGCGTGGGATGAGACCGCAGGTGTCTACCGGTTCCGCGACACCACCGATGACCGCGATATGAAAGCCGCCGCAGTGACCGC
>JAYSVT010000064.1:0-2529 GCA_043718455.1 Hyphomicrobium sp. | reverse complement strand
CCGGTCCATCAGCTTGGCGTCGCCGCCGGTCCAGGCCGGATGCGTGATCGGGTCGATATCGAGATGCAGCTCGTCACCTTCTTTGCCGTAGGTGGAATAGGTGGTGAAATGCGTGCCATCCGTCATGACCACTTTGATCTGGTGGTAATCGGGATGGACGTCAGCGTCTTTCTTCATGGCACTCCGCCTTTGTTTCACGAAAAGGACGCTTCTTCCGGGGCTTGATGCCTCAAGCTCAACCGGCGCGCCGTGAGAATTCTTGAAAATTCAGGCCTCTCTCTAACCGAGATGTACCCCCGGCACAAGGGCGGGTTTACAGCAAAGTAAGCGCTTCCCAGCGTCTTGATGTCTCTTGAGCCAGCCCCGCGCCTGGGGCATGGTCCGCCTCGCCTGCCTCAACCGGCTCTATGCCGCTAGGAAACTAGGCAAAATTGGCCGGGGCTCGGTTGTCAATTTGCCAGCCCATTGCGTGCCGGATAGGGCGACACATAACGATGACGAGCCAAAACCGGGGCCGCGACCAGACAGCGAATGCCGCACCCGAGGAAGACGGCAGAAAGAGCCGTTCGCTCCGGCCCCTGCTGCAGCTCAAGCCGTATCTCATCGCGCACAAGGGAATGCTGGCTGCAGCAGCAATTGCGCTGATTGTTTCGGCGCTCGCCATGCTCAGCGTTCCGCTTGCTATCCGCCGCATGATCGACAATGGCTTCGGTGCCAGTAATGCGCAGCTGATCGACAGCTATTTCCTGACGCTCATCGGTATTGGTTTCGTGCTTGCAATCGCTAGTGCCTCGCGGTTCTACACCGTGAATTGGCTGGGCGAGCGCGTGATCGCGGATCTGCGCGCCAATACGTTCGCTCATCTTGCCCGGCTTGGTTCTGCTTATTTCGACAGGAGCCACTCGGGCGAAATGATGAGCCGCCTGACGGCCGATACGACGCAAATGAAAGCCGCAGCCGGAACCGCGCTCAGTCAATTCGCGCGCAATTCCATTATGCTGATTGGTGCTTTGGTGATGATGTTCATCACCAGTCCTGGATTATCGGCGCTCGTTCTTGTCGCCATCCCGATCATTGTTCTGCCGCTCGTTGGATTTGGCCGCATGGTGCGCAAACTCTCGCGCCGGGCCCAAGATAGTCTCGCCGAGGCGTCGGCCTACGCGGCTGAAAATCTGTCCGCACACCGGACCATGCAATCCTTTGCCAATGAGGTTCCGGTCAGCCGGCGTTTCGCCAAAGCCGTCGAGCAATCGTTCGAGGATGCGCGTGCGCGCCTCAAGGCACGGGCCTTTTTGACAGGGGTCGCCATTTTTCTGACCGTTGCCAGTGTGACTGCGGTGCTGTGGTACGGAGCGTCGTCGGTCATCGCCGGGGATATGACGGGCGGCCGGCTTGGTCAGTTCGTACTCTATGCACTTTTTGCCTCTGGTGCCCTTGCCGAATTATCTGAAGTTTGGGGTGAAATGAACCAGGCGGCTGGCGCGGCGGAGCGCATTGCTGAGATCCTCGCCGAAGTCCCAGCCATCCGTTCGCCGGAAAATCCGGTCGCTCTGCCAAAGCCCTCGCCCGGCATCGTGGCATTCGACAGCGTGTCGTTCGTCTATCCGAGCCGTCCCGATACGTCAGCGCTGAAGGAAGTTTCCTTCAACGTATCCAAGGGCGAAACGGTCGCCCTCGTTGGCCCGTCGGGCGCAGGAAAGTCGACGATTTTCAGTCTGTTGATGCGCTTTTACGATCCGCAATCGGGAACTGTTAGCATCGATGGTGTGCCGGTCTCGAACGCGAACCTCGAACAGCTCCGAGCCCGCGTTTCCGTGGTGCCGCAAGACGTTGCACTCTTTGCCGATACAGTTGCCGAAAATATCCGCTATGGCACCCCCAACGCGACGTTGAGCGAGGTCCGCGAGGCTGCTATCGCCGCCCAGGCAGACGAATTTGTACGCGCTCTGCCAGAGGGTTACGATACCAAGCTGGGCGAGCGGGGCGTCACGCTGTCTGGCGGCCAGCGCCAGCGCATTGCCATCGCCCGCGCAATTTTGCGCGACAGCCCAATCCTCCTGTTGGATGAAGCGACAAGTGCTCTCGATGCGGAAAACGAAGGTGCCGTGCAACGCGCACTTGAAGGCGTCATGAAAGATCGCACCACGATTGTGATCGCCCACCGGCTGGCAACGGTTCAGAAGGCCGATCGCATCCTCGTATTGGACGCAGGTAAAATTGTCGAAGCAGGCACGCATGCGGAGCTCATGCGCAAAGGTGGGGTCTACGCCCGGCTCGCAGACCTGCAGTTTGGACGCGAGGCCGCTGAGTAGACCGCGCTCCGTCCTCCGCCTGTCCGCCCTGGCTTGTGGCCATTAACCCTGGCAACGCCCGTTATTAGTGCAGCGTGGCAGATTTCCATCTCTCTCAACCATTTTAGTAACATTCCAACGTCAGGGCTTTGATTAGCGGCTACTACGGGGCACACTCAATCTCACTCTTCACGAAGGACGTGTTGGTTTAAATGTTCCGCGTATCGTTCCGAATTTT
>JAYSVT010000063.1:0-7398 GCA_043718455.1 Hyphomicrobium sp. | reverse complement strand
GGCCCAATGGATGGAAACAATCCAGAATGCCGCGTACCGGGCAAGCGCCGGGCTTGCCGCTGAGAAGGGCGCCTTCCCGCTTTTCGCACGCGACGCGTTTCTCGCCCGGCCGAACGTTCAGCGTCTCGACAAGGCCGTGCAGGCTGAAATCGCTGAGAGCGGGCTGCGCAATGGCTGTCTGACGTCGATCGCACCGACAGGCACCATTTCACTGCTGGCAGGGAACGTCTCCAGCGGCATCGAGCCGGTGTTCGAATTTGCCTACCGGCGCCGGGTGCTCGGCGAAGACGGACGCACGCACGAAGAGGATGTCGAGGACTATGCTGCCAAGCGTTTCCGCGCCGCGTTTGGTGAGGAGTTGGGCAGCGAGACGGCGCGCCCGGCAGCATTCGTCACGGCCGGTAGCCTAACACCGGGCGAACACGTCGCCATGCAGGCCGCCCTGCAGCCCTTTGTCGACAGCGCGATTTCCAAGACCATCAATTGCCCGGAAGCGATCAGCTTTGAGGATTTTCGCAATGTCTATGCCGAGGCCTTCGCCATGGGCCTCAAGGGCTGCACGACTTACCGGCCCAACCCCGTCACAGGCGCGGTGCTCGTGCCAGTGACGGCACAAGGCGGGGCAGCGAGCACCCCGGCGCCCGTTCCGGCACCAGCGCCAGTTCCGGCATCGGCGCCAATGGCCGCACTTGTGGCCGTACCAGTGGCGCTGCGCGAAACCGCAAAGGCGGGCGATGTGGTTTATCTCAGCAAGCCGCTGGAACGCGACGCGGCGCTTGAAGGTTTAACCTACAAAATCAAATGGCCAGCAAGCCCGCACGCGCTCTATGTTACCATCAACGACATCGAGCGCGACGGACGCCGCCGTCCCTTTGAAATTTTCATCAACACCAAGAACTTGGAGCATTATGCCTGGACGGTCGCCCTCACCCGCATGATCAGCGCCGTGTTCCGGCGCGGCGGCGACGTCACCTTTGTGGCTGAAGAACTGAAGGCTGTGTTTGACCCCGAAGGCGGGCGCTGGATGGGCGGGCGCTATGTCCCAAGCCTATTGGCGGCCATAGGCGACGTGATCGAAGAGCATATGATCCGCATTGGTTTTCTAGTGCCA
Organism: Hyphomicrobium sp.; assembly: GCA_043718455.1. GTDB lineage: Bacteria > Pseudomonadota > Alphaproteobacteria > Rhizobiales > Hyphomicrobiaceae > Hyphomicrobium_B. The sequence continues at coordinate 6,287 of JAYSVT010000063.1, read as the reverse complement.
GAACACGTATCCGTTTCAGACGAGGACGGCGGCGTGAAAGCCGTGGCCGCCAAGGCAACACAGCCTGGACAGCCGGGGCCACTTGGACAGCCAGGCATTGAGGCACGCGCGGGAGGCGATTGCACCGCACCGCAAACCGGCCGATTGGATTCTGCGGGAGCGGGAGGGGGATCTGGGGCTGCCCCACCCGCTGAAACTGCGTCATCGGGCGGGCCGCATGCAAGGCCGGTTCATGCGTCCGCCATTATCGGGGCCAAAACATGCCCGCGTTGCGGAAATCGCAGTCTCAACCGCATCGAGGGCTGCTGGACCTGCGCGACATGCCATTACTCGCAGTGCGGATAGGCGCTTGAACTGTGCTTTTGTCCCGGCGGGGCGCGTGGCAGGATGCGCGGTCGGATGTGCAATTGGTTGAGCTGGGCTCTGAGTGAGTGTGGTTCGAGGGCCCGGGAGGAGTTTATTTCTTAAAGGGTCTTTACAATTTTTCTGTTTATGGCGATGTGCTCGCCATGAGAGTTGCCGGGAGGAGGCAATGATCAACAGATTTTTGACCATATCCAAGAATCTGCCTCTGGGGGGACAAGTTTGGGCTCGAAAGCTTCGGGTTCATTCACTGTTCGCGGGATAAAACGGAGCCACAAAAAGAGTGGCTTGCGGCCAATGTGCCGATCCAGGGGTGTTGCGTATGAGTGCCGAGATTATCCAGTTGGCCGATGTCCGAGTTCGCCGTTCGCCGGTCAAGGCTGCGATGCCTGTCCAGGCCAGCGAGATTGAAACCGGAACCCGTTTCCATTTTTGGACGGGAGCTTCAGGCAAACGCTACGTCCACACCGTTTATAGCCTGTTCGATTGCCCGCCCATTGGCGTTGCCAACTACGTGCTCGTGCGCCGCGAAAGCAAAACACAGCGCACGGTGCTGGCGATTGGCCGGCTGACCAGCGAAACGTCCTCGCTCAATCTTGCCGAGATCCGCCAGCGCGGCGCGACGCTTGGCGCCGATGAAGTGCACATTCACTTGCTGGCAACGTCCGCGAACGAGAGCCAAGCGGTTGAAGTGGACCTCAGAACCGCGCAGTTCGCGGCGCTCTCGAACTAAGGCAATCGGGACAATCAGCCAGACGAGCTGCCGGGCGGCGCCCGGCGGCCGAAGTCCGGCACGGCTGTATCTTGTCCGGCTTCAATGATGCCATGGCGCACAGTGCGCGCTTCGCCGAAGTGCTTCTCGAGCGTTTCGCCGTCGCCAAAGCGGATGGCCCGTTGCAGCGTCACGAGATCTTCGGAAAACCGCCCCAGCATTTCGAGCACGGCGTCCTTGTTGTTGAGGAATACGTCGCGCCACATGATAGGGTCGGACGCTGCAATGCGGGTGAAATCGCGAAAACCGCCAGCCGAAAACTTGATGACTTCGCTATCCGTCACGCGCGCGAGATGTGCGGCGGTATTGACGATATTGAAGGCGATGAGATGTGGCACGTGCGAGGTGATGGCGAGCACGAGGTCATGATGATCGGCCGCCATGATCTCGACCTTGGAGCCGAGCTTTTGCCAAAAGGTCTCCAAGATAGCGACGGCCATGCGGTCGGCATCGACGTCGGGCGTCAGAATGCACCAGCGCCCATCGAAGAGCTCGGCAAATCCAGCTTCCGGCCCAGACTTTTCCGTTCCCGCAATCGGGTGACCCGGAATAAAGTGAACGCCCTTGGGCACGAACGGCGCGACATCGCGCACCACGGCGGCCTTGACCGAGCCGACGTCGGTGAGAATGGCGCCTTCCTCAAGATGCGGACCTATCTGTTCGGCAATCTTGCCGTAGACGCCAACGGGCGCGCACAGGATCACGAGATCGGCGCCTTTTACGGCATCGGCCCCGTTGTCATAGACCTTGGTTACAAGTCCGAGTTCCAAGGCTTTTGCGCGCGTCGAAGGCGTTGCCGACGAGCCGACGATCTCGCGCGCGAGCCCGGCGCGGCGTGCGGCGTGACTGATCGAGGAGCCGATGAGGCCGATGCCGATGAGCGCGATACGCTCGAACATGAATTTGTTTTCGGCCGTGCTCATGCTTTCGCCCCGCTCATATAGTCCTGCAGCGCTGCAAGAGCGCGTTTGTTGTCTTCGCCCGATCCAATGGTCATGCGCAGCGCGTTGGGGAAGCCGTAAGCACCAACTTTGCGCACGATGACGCCCTTGGATTTTAGGTATTCGTCGGCGCCCGCCGCTGACTTTCCCGCTTGCGAGGGAAAGTGAAAAAGCACGAAATTGGCAACGCTTGGCGTTACGTCAAATCCAAGGGCGCTGAGTTTCACTGAGACCCAAGGCAGCCATTCGTCGTTGTGGCTTTTGGCTTTGTCCATATGGGCCGCATCCTCCATGGCAGCAGCACCGGCGGCAATCGAGGGCGACGACAAATTGAAGGGCCCGCGAATGCGGTTTAAGACATCTGCGACAGCCGCGGGGCAGTAGGCCCAGCCGATGCGCAACGCGGCAAGGCCGTGGATTTTCGAGAACGTGCGCGTCATCACCGTGTTCGATGTTGTCGCCACCAATTCAAGGCCAGCCTCATAATCGTTGTTGCTGACGTACTCGGCATAAGCCGCATCGAGGACCAAGAGAACGTTATCCGGCAATCCGGATCTAAGGCGGCGCACTTCGTCAAACGGCGTGTACGTGCCGGTTGGATTGTTGGGATTGGCAAGAAATACTACTCGCGTGCGATCCGTGACGCGAGCCAGAATGGCATCGACGTCTGCCGTCAGATTCGTTTCCGGCGCGATGACCGGCGTGGCGCCGTTGGTAAGGATGGCGATGCGGTACACGAGAAAGCCGTGTTCGGTGTAAATCGCTTCGTCACCGGGCCCGAGATAGCCGCGCGCCAGCAGGCCTAAGATTTCGTCAGATCCAGCGCCGCAGACAATACGGGCGGCATCGATGCCGTAGCGCCGTGCGATGGCACTGCGCAAAAGAGTCGCTTGCCCGTCCGGATAGCGCTCAAGGCCGGCCGCCGCTGATGTGTAGGCGGCAATTGCAGCCGGGCTCGGTCCGAGCGGCGTTTCGTTTGATGACAGTTTGGCTGGCTTGATGCCCCCCGGCACTTTGCTTTGACCCGGCACATAGGCCTCGATATCGAGAATGCTAGGGTTTGGTTTTAGGCCAGCGATTTTCATGGGTTCGTCTCGAAGTCACTGATGCGATTTAAGGAACGGTCTGGACGGCCAACAACACCCAGTACAGACGCCCGGGGCGGCGCCCGATCAATAGGGGCTTGCCCTGTTGAAATCAAAGATTAAAGTTGACTTTCCGCCCCTACGTCCTAGCTAACGGCTCAATCAAACACAACGTGCATACTCCGAGCAAGGCTGGGCCCAAAAGGCATGACGTCCGCGATCCCCGACATTGCCGCCACTGCAGCTTCGCGCCTGTACGAAGTCCACACGCCCTCGAGCCACGTTGTAAGCTTTCCCGAAACGGCGCCCCTGAAGCTTGCATGCCAGCTAGAGCTGAAGCCTTTTACCATCGCCTATCAGACTTATGGTGAGCTCAACGCCGCCAAATCCAACGCCATTTTGATCTGCCACGCGCTGACCGGCGATCAGCACGTTGCCAACCCCCATCCCGTGACCGGCAAGCCTGGGTGGTGGGAAACGCTGGTTGGACCGGGAAAGCCCGTCGATACCAACCGCTTCTACGTCATCTGCCCGAATATCCTGGGCGGGTGCATGGGATCGACCGGCCCCGCCTCGTTGAACCCGGCAACTGGCGCACCCTATGGGCTCGATTTTCCCGTCATCACCATCGGCGACATGGTTGAAGCGCAGGCGCGGCTGATCGATCAGCTCGGTATCGGCCAGCTGTTTGCGGTCGTTGGCGGCTCAATGGGCGGCATGCAGGTGCTGGAGTGGGCCGCGCGATTTCCAGACCGCGTTTTCGCCGCAGTGCCAATCGCAACAGCCGCCTGGCACTCATCGCAAAACATCGCCTTCCACGAAGTCGGCCGCCAAGCCGTGATGGCAGACCCAGACTGGTGCAGGGGCAGCTACATTGCCCAAGGCAAAGTGCCGCGTAACGGTTTGGCCGTTGCCCGCATGGCGGCGCACATCACGTATCTTTCAGAAGAGGCATTGCACCGCAAGTTCGGGCGCAGCTTGCAAGACCGTTCGCAGTTGACGTTCTCGTTCAACGCCGACTTCCAGGTGGAAAGTTATCTCCGTCACCAGGGCTCGTCCTTCGTCGACCGGTTCGACGCCAACAGCTATCTCTACATTACGAGAGCCATGGATTACTTCGATCTCCGCTCCGAGCGCGGCGAGGTTCTGGCGGACGCATTCAAAGGCACCAAGACGCGCTTTTGCGTGGTGTCGTTCACCTCAGACTGGCTCTATCCGACGCGTGAAAGCCGCGCCATCGTGCAAGCCTTGAACGCAGTGGCGGCCAATGTATCGTTCGTCGAGATCGAGAGCGATAAGGGGCACGACGCATTCCTGCTGGACGAGACAGAGTTCCTGACGACGGTGCGCGGCTTTATCACGGCCGCCGCAACGAAGCGCGGATTGAAGCCCGCAGAGAGCACTGAGGCATGAAATCCGACGCACCAGCGCCAAGCGTTACATCGCGGGTCGACCACCTGCTGATTGCCGAAATGGTGGAACCGGGATCGCGCGTCCTCGATGTCGGCTGCGGCGACGGCGAATTGCTTCAACTCTTGACGCGCGTCAAAGCCGTCGATGGCCGGGGCGTCGAGATCTCGCGCGAAAAGGTCAATGCCTGCGTGGCACACGGGCTTTCAGTCATTCAGGGCGATGCGGACCGCGATCTTGCCGATTACCCCGATCAAGCCTTTGACTACGCCGTTTTATCACTCACTATTCAGGCGACGCGCTCGCCGCGCAAGGTGCTTGAAAATCTGCTGCGCATCGGCCGGCGCGCGATTGTCTCGTTCCCAAATTTTGGCCATTGGGAAATCCGCGCAGGCCTCTTGTGGGGCGGACGTATGCCCGTGACGCACAATCTGCCGGACAATTGGTACATGAGCCCCAACGCGCATTTATGCACGATCCGGGACTTCGCGGATTTGTGCGAACATATCGGCGCGGACGTGGAGCAAGCGGTTGCGTTTAATGCGTCGGGACGGCGCTTGCCGATCAAGTGGTCGTTGTCGATGCAGAATTTATTTGGCGAGAAGGCCGTCTTCTTGATGAAGGGCCGGGGCCATTCGAAAAGTTAGAATGGCAGCGAACCGCGCCCCGCGCCGCCGCTTTCGGCAGGTTTCAAAACTCTAATGTCTTGTGCTCTGAGCCCGCCGCCGATGGGCGCCATTAGCTCCTTGCGCGCTTCAACGATAATAACGCCGGCGGCGGCAGCGGCAAATTTTGATCCCGTGCGTTCGATGGCGCCGGCCATGCGCAAAGCAAAGCGATTGCCAACGGGTGGGAAATAGAGCCCGCCGCTCCAATCGATGGGCGTGAGCAACGCGTTGGTCAGCTGCTGCTCGAGCTGACCGCGGCTGAACGGCAGGCCATGGCCGAAGGGCGTAGAGTCGATGCGCGACCAAACTCCGCGCCTGTTGGGGACGATCAAAATGAGCCGGCCGTCTGGCGCAAGCACACGCCACATCTCGCGTAAAACGGGCCCCGTGCGCTCTGCTGCCTCAAGAGTATGAACGGCGAGTAATCGATCCACACTGTTGTCAGGCAACGGCCAATGATGCTCTTCGACCAAAACAGAGTGGCAGCGCGCACCCTGCGGCCACACGAGTGCACCTTGGCGCGCGGGCATCAACGAGCCGATGCACTTGGCCTCGGCGCGGAACGAACCGAGGTAGGGCACCGCGAAGCCGGTGCCGAAGACGGTCAGACCGTCGAGTTTTTTCCAGCGCGCGCGAATGCGCGACGCAAGCTGCCGGCGCACGATCTGCCCCAAGGGCGTGCGATAGAAGTCTCTCAAGTGTGCGGCGTCGAGTTGCATGGGCATGGCTATGGGATGGGCTAATGAACCTCAGCGGGGGCGAAGCAGCTGTCTCTTTACGCCATTTGTGCCGCCCAAAGAAGAAGCCGGATCAGTTGCCTGACCCGGCTTCGCATTAAATCGGCACGTGCCGCGTTCTGCCGTTAGCGCGCAATTGCCCGCCCAAGGCTGTAGATCTGGTCCGGCGTCAACATGGGGCGGGCCCGGAATTGGTCGCCAAACAGCTCGGGCGCCAGACTTCCTTCCTTACCCGGCTTCAACGGCTGTATTTCACCTGTCGAGGTTTCAATCTGCACGTCTTGGACGACGATACTGCCATCTGTGTAGAC
>JAYSVT010000062.1:0-7406 GCA_043718455.1 Hyphomicrobium sp. | reverse complement strand
GTTCCGGTATCAAGTGAGGCTCATTTGGAGAACGTGATGAAATCGAGGGCGGGGAAAGTTCTGGCGGGTGCGGCAGCGCTTGCGTTTTTGATACCGGTAGCGTCAGCCTCTGCTCAGGATTTGAGCGAAAAGGCCGTTGCTTCATTCATGGATTATGCTTGGTCGTTGACGCCGCAGCAGTTTTCCAGACCGGATGGGACGACTGTCCTGATCGACAAGAAAAAGCGTGATGAGGTCATGGTGCCCGTTGATGTGGCACGTGAGGTCATCAAGGCGGGCCGGCTTTCCGCGCATGCTCAGATTTGTGATCTGCGCGACGCGCAAATTGCCAATCACCGTTCTTTGATGCGTCGCGAGGAAGAGAAGAAAAAGTGGACCGAGCAACAACTCGTCTACATTAGTCAGCTGCACCTGACGACCGTGATGTTGCTGACCGGCAAGATCAGGCTGGTCGAAAAGCAAGGCGACAAGGAAGTCATCGTCGAGGAAGGCAAGGCGCCCGCCGCCTCGTGTACAGACGAACAAAAAAAGAAGGTCAACGAAATGATCGTGACCTACGTTAAGGCCGGTCCGCAGCCGAAAGTTGCCGCTCCTGCCGACGGCACTCCAGTTCCGGCCGCAGCAACAGCCGGTGCGGCTGCAGCTGCAGCCGCCGCCAACAAGAAGGCAGAGGGAACGACAGGGTCAACCACGGCGGCAGCTCCAGCAGCGGCACCAGCCGCCGGCGCCGCACCTGCGGCGAAACAGCCAGCTGCGGCGCCAGCCCCAGCACCTGCGGCTGCCGCGCCTGAGAAAAAGTAGCGCTTTTGGTTAGATTGGTCTTTTGGCCACCCGTCCCCGTTGACGCCACCTTGACGCCAACGGGCAACGCCGGTATCAGACACACAGATGCGCGGGCCATTTCGGCCCGCGTTTCATTTGCGCACCCGTGGCGGGATTTTTTTAAGATCCATGCCTGTCGTCTTTCGAGAGAGAGCAGAGGAGGGGGCGCTCCTGACCGCGCATGGTGTCCGACCCTCCGGGTCTGACACCGTTACGCGGATTTGAAACTTGGTGTCAGACCCAGAGGGTCGGACACCTCTTCATGGAGTGCTAGACTATGACCAAGCGCGTCCGCGCCAAGCATAAGATCGATCGCCGCTTAGGCGAGAACATCTGGGGCCGTCCGAAAAGCCCGCTCAATCGCCGCGAGAGCCGTCCCGGGCAGCATGGCGAACGCAGAGTCGGCAAGACGTCCGATTTCGGCCAGCAGCTCAAAGCCAAGCAGAAACTCAAAGGTTATTACGCGTCGATCTCGGAGCGCCAGTTCCGCAAGGTCTATGCCGAAGCGTCATCCATGAAGGGTTCGACCTCCGAACACTTGATCGGCCTTCTTGAGCGCCGCCTCGATGCGCTGGTCTATCGTGCCAAGTTCGTGCCAACCGTATTCGCCGCGCGCCAGTTCGTTTCGCACGGCCACGTCACGGTCAACGGCCGCCGCGTGACCATTCCGAGCTATCGTCTGCGCATCGGCGACGTGATCGAAGTCCGCGAAAAAGCACGCCAGCTCGGGCTTGTTCTCGAAGCAGTCAAGAGCGCAGAGCGTGACGTGCCAGATTACGTCACTCACGATCACACAAAGATGACGGCATCGTTGTCTCGCATTCCAGCGCTTGCCGATGTGCCGTATCCGGTGACGATGGAACCGAACCTCGTCGTCGAATTCTATTCGCGGTAAATTCGCGCGCAACGAAGTTGTCTGGAAGGGCTGGCTGGAAAGCTGGCCCTTTTTCGTTAGTAGACCGCAACGGCGATCCCTGCGCCCATCAGAAAAATTCCAATCGGCTTCGTAAGCCGCGCTCCAAATGGCGCGAGCTTTTCGAGCAGCACGAGGATTGAAAGCCCTGCGATCCAGACGAGGTTCATGACGCCGCCAGCGAAGAGCAGCAGCATGAGAACCCAGCAGCATCCCAAGCAATAGGCGCCGTGCACGAGGCCGAGCCGAAAGGCGCCGCTGCGGCCGGGCCGCCAATTTCGACTAAGGAACGATGCGGGCGAGCGGCAGTGGTTGAGGCACGCGCGTTTCAGGGGTGAGAATTGATAGAGGCCGGCAAGGACGAGCAATCCGCTTGTCAGAACCCGGCTGATTGACCACATCCACATACCATCGACAACGCCTGCGCGTTCAAATGCGTATTGCAGCGCCGTCGCGACGCCTGAAAACGCCAGCCAGCACAGCAGATATCCGGCGGCGAATATGCCAGTGGGAACTGCGCCGCTAGTGATTTGGCCTTGACGCTGGCCCTGAGCATAAACGCGCGCGTAGATCATCATCATTGGGGCGGCGCTCGGCAGCATCATCGCGACCATCATGACAAACCACATCGATGTCATCATGAGCGCGTATCGGGGTGTCCAATCGGCCGGACCAAAAAGCGATGCCGCGGACGGGGGAAAGCGCCACGTCGACATGCTGGCGGCTGTCATGCCGGTGCCAGCGCCGCCAAGAAGATAGACCCACGCGAGCACAGTGATCACAGCGATTGCAAAGGCGAGGATAGCGCGTTCGCTTCTGATCGCGCGTTCCAATGTTGCCAGTGCAGATTGAAGCTGCGGCGAGCTCAAGCGGCGGACTTACTTTTGACGATCCCGTTATTATTCAGGCGCAACGTCGCGAAGTGAGCGTGTGAGGCCGTGAGGGTTATCTGAATTGGCCCCCTGATCTTGGCGCTGCCCTGAGCGACTTCCGCGATCTCGTACTCGAAGCCGTTCACAATATCGATCCTGGCGCGATGTTCGGCGCCTGTCACAGGGTTGCGGATAGGCTCGCCGGTCGCCTCGATGATCCCATCGATGACGACGCGGCCGCGCCGTCCATCGATATCGATTTCGATGTCGATTTTTTTGAAGGCCGGATCGTAAGCCTTTTCAAGCGTTGAGGCGAAAACGCTAAAGACGGTTGCGCCTGGCGCGGTCTCGGCGCCGGTTAGAATTGCGAGAATGGCGTTGCGTTGGGCTTCGTTGGCGCGTTCATCGACAACGAGAAAGGCTTCGCCCTTGCCAAAATGGATAGGTCCTGGCCATTTCATGATTCCGACGGCACGCAGCCCATCGAGCCGAACGTCGCCAAAATGGCCCTTGTCGATTTCGAGGCCAACGAAAGCCGCGCAATCGCCATGCGTCGGCAAGGCATTGAATTGGCACGGGCAGCCAACATCACAATTGCAGTTGGCGAATTCGCGGGCTTCTATTTCCCAGGGGATCATTTTGGTGCTCCGGATATCGAATGGCGGATCACATTAGACGGAATTTCGCGGAATGCGAAGCCAACGATGCAGTGAGTTTTCATCTATGCGGCCTTACCGCGGCTCACGGGCCCGGTGCCGATGGTTTTGATGCGAGTATTGCGAGCTTTGGGCACGGGTGGCGAGGCGTTGGCCCAACCGTAGGCGAGCATTGTGATTAAAGCGCTGGCAGCAAAGAAATACACGCCCGGCAAGACGGTTGCTTCGGTGTAGCCGCTCGAATTCACATAAAAAATCATGAGCGCCAGTACCATGACGTCGGTCATCGAATAGCGCCCCAGCCACTCCATGGTGGCAATGGATTTGCGGCGGAACTCGGGCTCGATGTCATGCGAGGTGATGAGAGTCAGAAGGTAGAACAGTTTCATAAACGGGAAAAAAATCGAGACGGCGAAGAGCACGGCACAGAGGAACAACTCGTCCGTTTCGAAAAGTGCGTACATAATGGTCAGGATGGAATGCTGGTTGGTCCACACGTAGACCGTTGTAAAACGGATCGTCGGCAGGATGATGCCAAGTGCGAAGAATACAGTCGCCACGATTATGAGAAAACTCAATGTGAAATTGCGCCAGTTCGATCTTATGGGCGCGCCGGTATCGGGTTGCGGCTTAAGCTGTGTCTCGCGTGCGGCGCTGTCCATGCCGTCGGTTCTAATCCAGGCATAGGCCAGAATCATCAGCACGACTGCGGCGGTAAAAAAATAGACGCCGTAAAGGCTGGTCGCATCGTACATGCCCTGACTCTTCACGAAGAAAATCGTCAAGGCCAGAACGAGAACATCGTGCATCGACCATTTGCCGAGCCATTCAAGTGCGTGCAGGCGGCGGTTCTGGCGCGCGATCTCGGCGGGCGGAAGCGTTGATACCATGAGGAGATAGAGCAGTTTGGCGATGGGCAGAATGATGGAAAAGATCAGAACGATCGCACCAAGGAACGTCTGTCCTTCTTTGATCAGCACATCGACTGTCGAGAGGAGCGAATGCTCCGTCGTCCATATGCCAAATTTCGTCAGCTTGATGATGGGCAATGAAATGCCGAGCGCCAAGCAGACGCTCGCGGCAAGAATAGTCAAACTCAATAAGAAGCGCCGGCTGCCTTGGAGCATTCGCCATACTATCCCGCGTCAGAGGCCTTAGATGTTCAGGGCCTCAAGTCTATAGGATCTTGTGACGTAACGAACGTCAGAATTGTGAAGTCGCAGAAAAGTACGGAATTAAAAATACACAAGGAAAAAGGGGTGGGGCCGAAGCCGCCACCCCTGAGGGCACTTGCATATTAAATTTGGCGCGCGGAACCGGCCTTAGCCGTGATGATGGGCGTGTGGAATGCCCTTTTCGCAAATGAGGTCGTGCAGCTCTCCGGCCTGGTACATTTCCTTCATGATATCGCAGCCGCCGACGAACTCGCCTTTGACATAGAGTTGGGGGATGGTTGGCCAATTGCTGAAGGACTTGATGCCCTCGCGAACGCCCTGATCTTCGAGCACGTTCACTTCCTTGAACGGGACGCCCAGGGCTTCAAGGATTTTGACGGCGGTCGCGGAAAAGCCGCACTGCGGGAACTGCTTGGTGCCCTTCATGAACAGCACGATGTCGTTTTCTGTGATGGTCTTGGAAATGGCCGTCTGGTTGGCGTCTTGAGCCATGGGGCTGCTCCTTTGGGGCATGTGCCGGGCGAGATTGTGCGAATTTAGATGATTGATGTGGGAGAGACGAGAGCCGAAGTCAATCTGTGGGTGTGCTCGATTTGGGTGTGCTGGTGGTCAGCTGCAGGGCATGGAGGACACCGCCCATGTTGCCCCCGAGCGCAGCATAGACCATCTGATGCTGTTGGACCCGGCTTTTGCCCGCAAAGGCTGAGGATACAACACTCGCGGCATAGTGATCGCCGTCGCCCGCTAAATCGTTGATCTCTATAGCGGCGTCGGGGAACGCGGCCTTGATCATGCGTTCTATTTCGGTGGCCGGCATGGGCATGGATGGAACTCCTGGGCAAAAAGGTCCGGGTGATGGCGCCCGGCTGCTGGAATACTGTTTCGAAAGCATTTACGACCCTCAGCGCGCTTTCGCTATGTGACGTTACAGCGTTATCAGCTAATGCGCGCGATCAAATAAGGTAAACTGATGTTAATGTCACGCGAATGCGATTTGTAGTTATCGTCGCGTGCGCCTACGCTGGGTTTCATAGGGACGTGAGTTCTTATTGTTTTTTCTTGATGGAGACGACCATGAAGACCTGGATGAAACCCGAAGTTCGCGAAACTGAAGTTGGCCTCGAAGTGACCAGCTACCTCCCAGCCGAAATCGACATGATCTAATGTCGTTTTTGGACTGAATTGAAGCCCCGGCGGCGGATGATCTGATCAGACACCGCTGGGGTTTTCTCAAGACTGAACATTTCTGAATCTTGTTTACATGTTCGCCGGAGCTTCCCAGCTCGGCGATTTTCTGTTTTTTGGGCATCTGTTTGCAGCGAAATCGCTCCCGACCGCTTCCACTCACTTCCCATGCGGCCGTCGCCGCTGTAGGCTAGTTCAGCTGATTCATTTAGGCCGTTTCAACGGAGTGCCGCATGCTGCTGCGCGCCGGATTTATATACATACTTTCAGTATTGACGGTGCTGCTCGGCGGATTTGCGGCGTGGCAACACTTGGATGTTTCTGTGCGCAGCCAGAATGCGGCAGCTCTCAGTCAGCGCATAATTGTGCTTCAAAACGATTTAAATGCCGTGAGCCGGCGCGAGGAAGCCGCCATCCGCCGCGCCAGTGTTGCGGAAGACAGCCTGATGCGCAACGAAACCTATAGCTCGTCCGATGCGGGGCGGCTGAATGAAACTCGGGAACAGCTGGCCAACGCGCAGCGCGAAATAGCTGCGAGCGAAGAAGCCCGCGTACGTTTCGAAGCGGATCTCGCGCAAGCGATCAAGGAGCGCGATCAAATCCGCATTGAGCGTGATGAATTGCAACGCGTGACGGACGAAGCCAGGGTTGCCGCTGATAAAACTTTGCTAGAAGCGGATGCCGCGCGGCAGCAACGTAACGAGTCTAAAAAGGCCGCGCCTGAGGTGACGGCCGCGAAAGCCGATGCGCAACTTGTCGTCATATCGCCAGATGTAGCGCTTGCAGCGCCGCCGTTGCCTGCGCCAGAGGCCGCAGCAGCGCCGATTCAACTTGTCCGGCCAGCGGCTGAAGCATCGGCTTCAGATGTCAATGAAGCCAAGACCACACTTGTCCCAAACGCCGTAACAATTGAACCTGTACCGAAGTCAGAAAAACGCGACACGCCCAAGCGCGTTACTGCCAAAAGCGAACCGCGGCGCGCGGCCATCTCAAAGCCGTCCACTGGGAGTAGCGGTGCCGTCAAGAAGGCGCCAAAGCAAGCAAAGAAAGACGAGCCGTTCTTTCCGTTTTGACATTTAGGCGTGGTTCGTCACTCGCAGCCAAATTCTATTTTAACCCAAGGCAGATCGAGTTTGCAGCCGCCTGATCGCGTGCGCTTCAGGAATTTGCTGACGTCGATGTCGCCGAGATCGATTTTCGCCTTGTCTGCCGGCTGGTCACTGCTTGCTTCGTCATTTTCGCCGTTGGCTTGCGCGGGTTCTTCATCCCCCGCTTTGGGCTCTGCGGCTGGCTGCGATGGTGCGCTTGGCGCTGGGGCATCGGCAGTCGCGGATTTCGCGGCCTCAGCCGCGGCCACAGGCTTTGAAGATGCTGGCGTTTGCGTTGGCGTCACGGCCGGTGCTTTCGCTTCAACCGGCGTAGCCGCTCGTACTGTTGTCTCTGGCGCTCTGACCTCCGAAATTTTCGCAATCTGCGCACTTGGTTCCGGTGATTTTATTTCAGGTGATTTGGGTTCGACTGGTGCCACTACGACGGGCAAGGCGGGGGACGATTGAGGTCCGCCGGTTTTAGCGATAGTTTCTGTGCCGCCGCAGCGCTGTAGATCGGCGGGCGCGCGTTTCCAAATCATAGTTCTTGAAAAAAGCTTCACACCAGCATAGCCGACAACACGCAACTTGTCGTCGCCGAGCGGCGTTAACTCAACATCGTAGCGGCGCTTTTTCTCCGGCGAATAGATCCAGCCACTGCCCCAGTTCGCGCCGCCCGATGGGCGCGCTTCGCC